>JBEIGU010000016.1:0-46046 GCA_040381765.1 Leptolyngbya sp. | reverse complement strand
TAGTCCAACTTGGTTTTAGAGCCTTCGATAAAACCTCCCAGGTGATCGATTAGGCCACTCTGGGTAATGTTATTATCCCCGACGAATCTGTCCATCCAACCCTTAGTTGACTCAAAGCTCTTGGTCATAAAGGCGAGCTTGTCGCCATTGTCCCTGCCGGGAATCTCAGCTTTAACCCCCTTAAAGGTAGGATTATTCTCTAAATCCGAGGGACCCATGCCGCCGATCATGGCCAGGGCTTTGGTGGAAAAGTCGGCCCCCAGGGGAATGATGCCATCAAAGCACACCAGGGCAGCCATGCGAATCAGGGATTCGTCCTTGTAGGCCCCCAGAGCGGCCAGGAAATCACCTAGACTGTTGCCAGGAATGCCACTGATTTTGCAGAAAGCCACCACCTCAGTCACCAGTTTGACCACCAGGTCAATGGTTTGGGCTTTTTCCGGTTTGGGGGTGATATTTTTTAGGAAACCCAAAAAGGTATCCTGTCCAATCCGGTTAGCCAGGGCCGCTGCCCCCAAAAGGCCGGAGGCAGAGTCAACGGTTTCGTAGAGCCACAGGGCGGTCTGATAGCCCTGTTTCTTGTCGTTGAAGAGGGCGATCGCCCGTTCCCCGATCTCCTGCACCATGGCTTCATCGGTCTCCCCCGTCACCGCCTTAATGGTGTTATCGAACCCCACCAGGTTCTCCCACTTTTGGGGTACAAAGGTATCCAGGGTCTTTAAAGCCTGTATTGTCAGGCCACTAGTGGGCAGCTTGTCAACAATTTCGTAGATCTTTTTACTCACAGTTAACTCCTTTGTCCGTTGTGAATCACCGACTGCAACTGAAAAGCTTTACCGTCGCTGGCTTAGACCGCAGGCTGCGGGGTGGGAGACAACTTGGGCAATTCCACCCTCGGCAACTTAAGGCC
This sequence comes from Leptolyngbya sp., assembly GCA_040381765.1. GTDB lineage: Bacteria > Cyanobacteriota > Cyanobacteriia > Phormidesmidales > Phormidesmidaceae > Nodosilinea. The sequence goes on along the minus strand of JBEIGU010000016.1, from coordinate 45,136 downwards.
TGGTTTCGCCGTTAAGGCCGGTGCGGGGCTAGGGGTAGCGGGAGCCGCAGGGGTAACTGGGGGGCTAGGGGCAGGGGTCACCGCTTTAGCCGTTTTAGATTTGGTGATCGCTCCCTTGAGTTGGGCCAGACCCTTCAGATCAAACTTCTGAATCCAGGCCACCCGATCCTCCTTAGTAAAGCCAGGATCACGGGAAAGCACCTTCACCTGGTAGCGGTCATTCACTAAAATTGCTGTAGCAGTGGTGCCCTGATCGACGGCGGGATAACCGGAAATACGATCGGTGACGCCCTCATACTTAGCCGCCGCCGTTGGTACGCTGGTGGTGTCGCTAATGGTAAGCATGGCTACAGTCACATCACCACGCTGCAGTTTATACTCTGAAAAACCTTTTTTTTCCTGGTAGGGAATGGTCTTATATTGTCCTTGGTCGCCAGGGAAAAATCGGTTGAGGGTGTCGCCTTTCTCGGCTTTTCTAGCGACCGCCGCTGGAGAACCAAAACCAGTTGTGTCCTTCTGAACCTTGTCATACTTAGAAGGAGCCGAAGCACAGGAGCTGATTAGTAATACTAGACAAACCATCAGGGGGGCAATACGCTTCAGCCAGCGAATGTAGGGCATAGCAAACTCCTTGAGAGACAGTTTTTGATCAAGGGAGTTCTGGAGATACCAGGCGTAAGGCCGGTATCACCCCTGACCAATTAGTTATGAGCTAGCGCCACCTTACTTAAATGGCGCCTATTGCGCACCTTGTCATAGAAACATAAGACTTCTATAAGTCCACAACATTCGTTAACACAGGCTAACCTGGGGACTGTACACCCATGGTCACGGGCCTAGGCTATCCGTAGTTTCATGGCATTAAGCCGTCCGCTCATAGCAGAAGGTATCTACGTTGCTCCAGGCAGGTAGGGTTGTATCATCAAAACTCTACAGGTTTGCCTGCTGTGCTCACCTGGCCTGACCCGGTAGGGATAGCTATAACCCTAAAGGGCAAAGCTTTAATGCCCCGCCTACATAATCTTGACGAGGGGGATAAGGGTCAGGTGGGGTCATCGTTACCTAACATCAAATCGGTAGTTTGCGGTATAAGATTGATTTATGGGGTTCTGTGTTTTCAAACACACTTAAATAAAAATACACAAAAGTTTTAGGGTTGGCGTGTTTGTGATTACCCTTGCCTCCGGATCATAAACCTAGATCTAGAGCATCTGAGGTTAGATCACTTTTGATGGGGCTATCTAGGGTTCGCCCGATGGTTTTTAGTGGGGCACTTTTCGCCTTTAAGCCCTGGATCTTCAGGACTCGCTGCCCCCCCAGGTTTGCCTACACTCTACTGGAAGATCTCGAAGTCATGGCCATTGCTAGTATTAACCCAGCCACGGGAGTTACCCTGCAGGTCTTTGATGATCTGCCCCCTGCGGATCTGCAGGCTAAGCTGAGCCAGGCCGATCAATGTTTCGCCCAGTATCGTTACACCTCCTTAGATCAACGGGCTGCCTGGCTACGGGCCGCCGCCCAGGTACTGGAAAGTAACCGACAGCATTACGGTCACCTCATGACCCTAGAAATGGGCAAACCCCTGGCTGCAGCGATCGCTGAGGTGGAAAAAAGCGCCTGGGTTTGCCGGTTCTACGCCGATCATGGAACCGAGTTTCTGGCGGATACCCCCATAGCCACCGATGCCAGCCGTAGTTTTATTCGCTATCAACCTCTGGGGCCAATTCTGGCGGTAATGCCCTGGAACTTTCCCTTCTGGCAGGTGTTTCGTTTCGCCGCTCCAGCCCTGATGGCGGGCAATGTGGGTTTACTGAAGCATGCCTCCAATGTGCCCCAGTGCGCCCTGGCGATCGCCGGGGTCTTTGAACAGGCGGGGTTCCCCACCGGGGCCTTTCAAACCCTGCTGATCGGGGCTGATCGGATTGCTGAATTAGTGGCGGACGATCGCGTCAAGGCCGCCACCCTCACCGGCAGTGAACCGGCCGGGGCCAGCCTAGCTGCCGCCTGCGGTCGCCAGATCAAAAAAACAGTGCTGGAGTTGGGGGGTACCGATCCCTTTATCGTCATGCCCAGCGCCGATCTGGAGGCCGCCATCACCACCGCCGCCACCGCTCGCATGCTCAATAATGGCCAGTCCTGCATTGCCGCCAAGCGTTTTCTGGTCCACGAGGCGATCGCCGATCAGTTTGAGCAGGGGCTGAAGCAGCAGTTTGCGGCCCTCCGGGTGGGGGACCCCATGGTGGCTGGGGTTACCGTCGGACCCCTGGCCACCCCCGCCATCGTGGCGGAGTTAGACCAGCAGGTACACGCCTGTCTAGATCGGGGGGCGATCGCCCTGATTGGGGGTAACATCGCCACCCTTAAGGCCCAGCTCCCCCCTGAGCTGCAGGCTGGCAACTGGTTTCCCCCCACCATCCTCACCCAAATTCCACCGGGTACGCCGGCGGACCAGGAGGAATTCTTTGGTCCCGTAGCCCTGGTGTTTCGAGTCCAAAACCTGGAGGAGGCCATTCAACGGGCTAACGCCACTCCCCTGGGGTTAGGGGCCAGTGGCTGGAGTCAAGACCCCACTGAACAAGAGCGCCTGATCAGCGAACTTGAGGCGGGGGCTGTCTTTATTAATAGCCTGGTCAAGTCCGATCCACGCTTACCCTTTGGCGGCATTAAGCGATCCGGTTATGGTCGCGAGCTTGGCCTAGAGGGTATGCGTGAATTTCTCAATATCAAAACGATTTGGGTAAAGTAAAGTACCCCCCGGCTCAGGGCTCTGCCCTATTTCCTAAACCATTCTAAACTCTCCTAGCCAATCAGAATACCCTATGAACACTGCCGAACTCTTAGTAGCTTGCCTGGAAAATGAAGGCGTTGAGTATATTTTTGGCCTACCAGGGGAGGAGAACCTGCAACTCCTCCAGGCCCTGCGGCGATCGTCGATTCAATTTATCACCACCCGCCACGAGCAGGGCGCTGCCTTCATGGCGGACGTCTATGGCCGCCTTACCGGTAAGGCAGGGGTCTGCCTATCCACCCTGGGCCCCGGAGCCACCAACTTGATGACCGGCGTCGCCGACGCCACCCTGGATCGGGCCCCCCTAGTGGCGATTACCGGCCAGGTGGGGACCGACCGCATGCACATTGAGTCCCACCAGTACCTGGATTTGGTGGCCATGTTTGCCCCAGTCACCAAGTGGAACGCCCAGATCGTCCGCCCCAGCAATACCCCCGAAATCGTCCGTAAGGCCTTTAAGCTGGCCCAGTCCGAAAAGCCCGGCGCCGTCCACATTGACCTGCCGGAAAACATTGCCGATATGGATGTGAAGGGGGTTGCCCTGCGCAGGGATAGTCAGGAAAAAACCTATGCCTCCCTGCAAAGTATTCAGCAGGCAGCGGTGGCTATTTCCCAGGCCACCAATCCGATCATTTTAGTGGGGAATGGGGCGATTCGGGCCCGGGCTAGCGAAGCCCTGACAGAATTTGCCACCCAACTGAATATCCCGGTGGCCAATACCTTCATGGGTAAGGGGGTGATTCCCTACACCCACCCCCTCGCCCTCTGGGCCTTTGGGCTACAGCAGCGGGACTTTATTACCTGTGCCATGGAACAGGCGGACCTAATTGTGGCGGTGGGCTACGATCTGGTGGAATATTCCCCCAAACGCTGGAACCCTGACGGCAAGCTCCCCATTCTCCACATCAACCTGACCCATGCGGAAATCGACAGCAGTTACATTCCCAAGGTGGAGGTAATTGGTGATATTTCCGACTCGCTGCGGGAAATCCTCAGTCGGGTTAACCGGGAGGGGCGTCCGCAGCCATCCGCCCTCAAAGTTCGTGAGGAGATCCGAGCGGACTACGAACAATACGCTGACGACTACGGCTTCCCGGTCAAACCCCAAAAACTGATCTACGACCTGCGCCAGGTTCTGGGGGCGGAGGATATTCTCATCTCCGATGTGGGGGCCCACAAAATGTGGATTGCCCGCAATTACCACTGTTTACGGCCCAACACCTGCCTGATTTCCAATGGCTTTGCCGCCATGGGGATTGCCATTCCCGGCGCCCTGGCGGCTAAGTTAGTTCACCCCAACCGCAAGGTGGTGGCCGCCACCGGCGACGGCGGCTTCATGATGAACTGCCAGGAATTGGAAACTGCCCGACGGATTGGCACCCCCTTTGTCACCATTATTTTTAACGACGGCGCCTACGGCTTGATCGAGTGGAAGCAAATGAACTACTACGGCGAGTCCGCCTTCATTCACTTTACTAACCCTGACTTTGTCAAACTAGCGGAGAGTATGGGCCTGAAGGGTTATCGGGTGGAGTCTACCGAGGACCTAATCCCCACCCTGAAAACTGCCCTGGAGGATACGGTGCCCGCTGTGATTGACTGCCCGGTGGACTATAGAGAAAATCTTCTATTTAGCCAAAAAACTAGCCAGTTGAGCTGTTTAATCTAACTTATAAACCAAGTCCATGTTGAGAACCGGAGTTCTGACCCCTCACCCCCGCCCCCTCGGTCACAGGCTATAGCTTGCTTCCTGCAAGGTGGAGAGTCGGAAAAATCCTATAAAATTCCTCTCTCGAGGGGAGAGGGATTTAGGATGTAGCGTGCTTCCCGAAGGGTAGGAAACTCCAGGTTTAAAATTAGACGAGAGTTATAGTCCTCCGGGATAAACTGCCTAAATAGGGACTAAGAACTTGCATTCGTGATCTCTCCAGTTTCTTGCTGGGGATGGCCTAGGCTTGACGGTTGAAAGAAGAGCCACTGCTGCTGGTTTTTATCCCGTTGCAAGTAGATTGTAAAGGGTTGGGGTCGAGGTTGCTGACCCCAACCCGACCCTGATAATCGATAGGTGCCCCACACCTGCAACACCGACTGGTGTTCCATAGTGGTCCAGTGGTGCTTTGTGATCCTCACCTGTCTTACCGTTATTTGAGCCTGAGGCTGATCTGGCAACTCTAATTGATGAAATAGAATTGCTTGGGTTTGGCTGAGCTTATCGGCCACCGCCGATGCTACCACCGACTTAGGCGGGTTGGGGTATATTAGGCCACAGCCTACTAAGCAAAAACAAAAAAATACTACCAGCAGTAGCCGCAGTGGATTAACTGATTGCCATTGCACCATCTCCTATCCTCAGCCTGATCGACTCTCCTTCTAGATTAGGACTTTAGGCTACGAGGGTCGAGGGCATCTCGCAGTCCGTCCCCCAGTAAGTTAAAAGCCAGGGACGTAATCACGATTAAAACTGCTGGAGGCCAGACCAACCAGGGCTGGAGAACCAGGATGGAAGCATTGGTGGCCAGGGTTAGCATATTACCCCAGGACGCATCGGGCTGTTGAATCCCCAACCCGATAAAACTGAGCACTGCCTCCGCCAGAATGAAACCAGGAATTGCCAGAGTCGCAGCAATAATGCCATAGGTAGCCGTCTGGGGCAACACGTGACGAAGAATAGTATATAAGGCCCCCCCGCCCATCACCTGGCTGGCCTGGATAAAGTTTTGCTCCTTAATGGCTAAGACCTGTCCCCGAATCACCCGGGCTAGTCCGGCCCAGCCCACCAGGGAGGTAATCAGGACGATCAGCAAAAACCGTTGTGCGCTAGTTAACCCCGGCGGTAAAACCGCAGCTAGGGCCACCAGTAGATAAATGCCGGGAATCGTCATCAATACTTCTACAAAACGCATTAGTACTGCGTCAACCGCACCGCCAAAGTACCCGGCAACGCCGCCAATCACCATACCCAGGGGAAAGGAAATGGCAATGCCAATCAGACCGACACTGAGGCTAACCCGACTGCCATGGAGCAAGCGGCTAAACTGATCCCGACTTTGTTCGTCAGTACCCAGTAGGTTTATTCTGGCGGGCCCCGCAGTATCAAACAAATGTAAATGTCCCTGGGAATCCCGATGAAGCACCCGTAGGGCTGAGGGTTGGCTGTAATCTACCTGAATCTGACGCTGACCCGTTTCCAGATTGACCGGACCTTGGGTTGTGGGATAAACGTGGGGGAAAAATCTACCGGTCTTGGCATCACCCCAGTAGACCTGGGTGGGTGGCAGTAGAGACCCATTGATCTGGGTGTCGTAGGGGCTGTAGGGGGCGAAAAAATTAGCGCCTAAGGCTACACCATAGAGGCAAAGGAGTAGAATGGCTCCCAAGCGAGCTAGGGGATTAAGACTCAACTTACGCCACCAATTCATGGCCATACTCAACTGTACAATAGGGTTTTTTCATTCTCTACCATAAACACATTAGAGTGCAGGTTGGCAATGACTTGCTTACCTTGCTGGGTAAAGGAAAGATACCGTAACCCATCCTGGATATAGGGGTGTACCCGCTGCCAGTAAAACTGGGGGTAGTTAGCCCGTAAATCACCCGGGGTCTTATACCCCAATTGCTGATTCAAACCAGTTTCCTCAAACTCGTAGAAAATCGCTGCGGTTTTCTTGAGATAACGAGGATCGCTGAGCTGACCAATCAGGTCGGCCGCCCTTACCAGACCCGGAAAATTTTGGGTATCCTGGTGATCCTCTTGAGAGGGCACAGGGAAACGGGTGAGCTCAATATTTTGTTTAATACGCTCCGCGTTAATTAGCTTATTGCCGCCAAAACGCTCTTCAATAAATTGCTTGCCCCGATCAACATGGTAGGGCATTAGGGCGGCGTCGGAGTTACCGGGTAATAGCATCACCATTTCCTCTCCCCGACCCGTGCTGTAGAGATGGTTACTTTCCTGGTCCTGACGGCACACTCCCTTGACGTAGCCAATGTCATGACACACCAGGGAAATAATCACGTGCAACCAGTCCTCTCCAGTGATGCCGCCTTCACGCATGTGCTTGCCCCGCAGAATTTCCTGCCCCACCAGGGTCACCAGGATAGTGTGCTCAACGTTGTGATATAAGGCGTCACTATTAGCAATATTTTCCAGAGCCATACTACCGATCCAGCCAATAATGTCCTCGTACTGAGGGTTCTGACCACCATAGGTGCGTCGATAGCCGGATTGGAGATGGTTAACAAACTCATCAACCAAAACCTCTGTCGCATTAAACATGACCACCTCCCATGGGCCAAGGGTCAACCTGTACCAGAATCATGAGTTGAAGGCGGAGCATAGGCTAAGATTAAGATTTTTAAAGTAGAACAATGAGACAGGTTTAAATAGCCAGGCCAGCCCAGGACTAACTTTTTCGATAGCGGATCTGGCTTTATTACACCAGACCTCATCGGCCAGGGGTGTGACTTAGGTCAGTACAGTCGGTAAAAGATGACACCAGTATGGAGTCCTGTTGGAAGGTCCAGCTTTACGTCATAATAAGAAAAGTAATAATTCTCCATGTTTCTCTTCTCCCTAAGGATGCTGCCGTGCAAGACCTTCACCCGCCCCAATCTTTGGAGATAGATGATGATTCTCTTCAGTCTAATGGCGCGGTCATGACCTATGGCCAGGGGCGCCGACCCCTAATTTGGCCCACCCTGCTGCTAGGCATGTTGGCTGGAGTGGGGCTAACCCTGGTGGTTACCCAGTTCTTAGTTCGCAAACCCGCCCCACCGGAGACTGTTCAGACGACGATCGCCCCCCCAGCCAGCCAAACCGTGCCCATCGCCCAGGTCACCTCTGGCGCCATAGCGGAGACTCTGGCGGTGAACGGTACGGTAAAAGCCATGGATTTGCTGTCCATCGCTCCCCAGGTGAGTGGTCTGCAAATTCGTCAGGTGCTGGTGCGGGAAGGGGATAGGGTGACGGCAGGGCAGGTGTTAGCGGAACTAGATGACACGACCCTACAAGCTGATCTACGCCAGGCGGAGGCTCAGCTAGGGGTAGCCCAGGCCCAGGTGACCCAACGGCAAGCCGCCCTGGCCCAAAGCCGGGCTAGCCTGATGGAGGCACAACAAAACCTGAAACGGAGTGAGGCCCTGGCAAGTCGGGGGGCGATCAGCGATCAGGAATTAACCCGTCAGCGCACCCAGCTACTAACGGCCCAGGAGGCGGTGGGGTTAGCCGGGGCAGAGGTGGAAAGCGCTCGCTCTGCGGTCAGGGCCCAGCAGGCTGCCCTGGATCGGTTGCAAACCCAACTCACCCAAACAGCGGTGCGGGCTCCGGCAGCCGGTATTGTGGCCGAACGACGGGCCACGGTGGGGGATATTTCCGCCTCCGGTGTGGCGGTGGTTACCCTGATTCAGAACAACGAGCTGAGACTGGTGGCCGAGATCCCACAAGCCCAGCTGGATCAAGTCACCCCGGGGGCGGCCGTGCTGATCACCTCCAACACCGACAGTCGTTTGCAACTGCGAGGGGTTGTGCAATCCATCGACCCGGTGGTGAATGCCACCACCCGCACGGCGCTGGTTAATATTACCCTGCCTGCCAATGACCTGTTAAAGGTGGGGATGTTTTTACGGGCGGAGATCACCACTGCTTCACGTCAGGGCTTAAGGATCCCGGCGGCGGCGGTGCAACCCCAGGCCGACGGCACTAGTCAGGTGTTTCTGCTGGGCCCGGACAACCAGGTCACCGCCCGTACCCTGGAATTGGGCAGTCGGCTACCGGCCAGGGGTGACCAACCGCCCCTGGTGGAGGTGAGGCAAGGGCTGCAATCCGGGGACCAGGTGGTGACCAGCGGGGTGGGGTTTCTCCAGGATGGGGATAGGGTTACCGTTAGCCCCTAGCGGTAGGCTAGAAACGCTAATATACAGGTTGGTTGCCACCCTGGAGGACTCTATGCCTACCCAAACCCCTTCCCTATCAACGGCCCCGGAGCCCGTCATCTGGCGACAGGCTCTGGTCAGCCGCACAACCGGGGAAACCGATGTGCAGGTTAGCCTCAACCTGGATGGTACGGGACAATGCGTGGCTAATACAGGAATTCCCTTCCTCGATCATATGCTGCACCAGATTGCCTCCCATGGGTTGCTGGATCTAGAGGTGCAAGCCCGGGGGGATACCCACATCGATGATCACCACACCAATGAGGATGTGGGCATTACCCTGGGCATGGCCCTGCACCAGGCCCTGGGCGATCGCAAGGGGATTACCCGCTTCGGTCACTTTCTCGCCCCCCTAGATGAAGCTCTGGTTCAGGTGGTTCTGGATTTCTCCGGTCGGCCTCACCTCAGCTATGGTCTGCAGATTCCTGGCCAGCGGGTAGGGCAATACGATACCGAGTTGGTGCGGGAGTTTTTCGTGGCTGTGGTTAACCACAGCCAGATGACCCTCCATCTACGCCAGCTGGACGGCCTTAACTCCCATCATATTATTGAGGCAGGTTTCAAGGCCTTCGCCCGGGCCCTGCGCATGGCGGTGGAGATTGATCCCCGGCGAGCCCATTTGATTCCCAGTTCCAAGGGGGTGCTGTAGGGGAGGTAGGAGCAAAGGAGCTTTACCCTGCATGGGTAGTTGACTCAGCACTAGGGCGGACACAGCCTGGCAACCGGGAGTTGAGTGATGTTAGCGGTGGCCTGGCACTGGCCCTGATAATCTAAGGGGGAAGCCAGGGCCCTAAAACGGCTCAGAGTATACTGCAGCCAACTAACCAGATTTTCTTGCTCCTCAAGGGCCCGCAGATCGCCAAACAGGTTAAAGGCCAGCTTTAGCTGATCCAGGGCGGGGACTAACTGCTCCAAGCTGGCAAAAACGACGCCAACATTCCAGAGGGTGACCGCTTCGCCATAGCGATCGCCCACCCCTCGACTCACCTGCAGGGACTGCTGAAAGTACTGTAGGGCGCTACGGCTGTCTCCCTGGCGGCGATAAATCTCCCCCAGGTTATGCAGGGTGGTGCCTTCGCCGTAGGCAGTATGTTGGGGAAAAGCCTGTTGCAGAAGGGGTTGACGATAGATTTGGAGGGCTTGCTGACAAAACCGGAGAGCCTCCTCAAAGCGCTGTTGCTGATAATGCTGCTCACAGCGCTCCACCAGGGCAGTTGCCCGATTGATAGGCTCCACCCGGCTATCTACCTGGGCCCAGGCGACCGTGGATAGCCAGGGCCCGATCAACAGTGCCATAAGGCACCCCCGGACAATTTCCCTGACCAGGGGGGAAAATCTAGGGGACGGTGGGGAGCAGGGGCTGAACATTAAGGAGGTTGGTCAGAGGTGCACTGTAGAAATAGCTATCCCAGGGGATAACAGTGGAAATGGCTGATTTTGGAGATCACTAAATATAGAGCAATAAGCCGGAGATTTTATCGATAAACTACTAGATATAGATCAACAAATCCGCTACCCTGGGGGCAAGCCAGAATTGTTTCGGTCCTGACCCCTGGCCCCAGTCACTTCGGTGTAGTATATCAGTATCAAAAGATCCTCCTATGTCCTTTGTTGGCCTCCACATCCATAGTAACTACAGTCTGCTGGACGGTGCCAGCCAATTGCCCCAGCTAGTGGCCCGGGCTAAGGAGTTGGATATGCCGGCCCTGGCCCTCACCGACCATGGGGTAATGTACGGGGCAATCGAGCTGATCAAGGTCTGTACTGCAGCGGGGATCAAGCCCATCATCGGCAACGAGATGTACATCATCAATGGTGACATCACCCAGCAGCAGCGCCGCCCCCGCTACCACCAGGTGGTGCTGGCAAAAAATACCCAGGGCTACAAGAACCTGGTAAAACTTACCACCCTCTCCCACCTGCAGGGGGTGCAGGGTAAGGGAATTTTCTCCCGGCCCTGCATCAACAAAGACTTACTGGAGCAGTACCACGAGGGCCTGATCGTGACCAGCGCCTGTCTGGGGGGCGAGGTGCCCCAGGCAATTTTGCAAAAGCGGCCCGACGTGGCCCGCCGGGTGGCCCAGTGGTACAAGGATTTATTTGGCGACGACTACTACCTGGAGCTTCAGGATCACGGATCCCCAGAAGACCGCCTGGTGAATGTGGAGATCCTGGCGATCGCCCGGGAGCTAGCCATTTCCATGATCTGCACCAACGACTCCCACTACATTTCCTGTAACGACGTGGAGGCCCACGACGCCCTGCTCTGCATCCAGACCGGCAAGCTGCTGACGGAGGACAAGCGCCTGCGCTACAGCGGCACCGAATACCTGAAGTCCGCCGAGGAAATGCGGCGGCTATTCCGCGACCACTTAGAACCGGCGGTAATCGAAGAGGCGATCGCCAATACCCTGGCGGTGGCCGATAAGGTAGAGGAGTATACCGGCATTCTGGGACAACCCCGCATCCCTGACTTTCCCCTACCGGAGGGGTTTACCGATGCCGGGGCCTACATGGCGGCGGTGGCCCGGGAGGGGCTGGTGCAACGGATAAAGGTGGCCAGCTACGGGGAGATTGCCCAGGACTACCGCGATCGCCTGGAATACGAAATTGAGATGATGATCCAGATGGGGTTTCCCACCTACTTTCTGGTGGTGTGGGACTACATCCGCTTCGCCCGTGAGAACCATATTCCGGTGGGGCCGGGCCGGGGTTCGGCGGCGGGATCCCTGGTGGCCTACGCCATGGGCATCACCAACATTGATCCGGTGCACCACGGCCTGCTGTTCGAGCGCTTCCTCAACCCGGAACGTAAGTCCATGCCGGATATTGACACCGACTTCTGCATTGAACGGCGGGATGAGGTGATCAAGTACGTTACCCGGCGCTACGGCGAAGACCGGGTGGCCCAGATCATTACCTTCAACCGCATGACCTCTAAGGCGGTGCTCAAGGATGTGGCCCGGGTGCTAGATATTCCCTACGCCGAGTCAGACCGGATGGCCAAACTGATTCCGGTGGCCCGGGGCAAGCCCACCAAGCTGAAGGTAATGATCTCCGACGAAACCCCAGCCCCGGAGTTCAAGGAAAAGTACGACACCGATCCCCAAACCCGACGTTGGGTGGACATGGCCCTGCGGATTGAGGGCACCAATAAAACCTTCGGCATGCACGCCGCCGGGGTGGTGATTTCTAAGGATCCCCTGGATGAAATTGTCCCCCTGCAGCGCAACAACGATGGCCAGGTGATTACCCAGTACTACATGGAAGATGTGGAGGCGATCGGTCTCCTAAAGATGGACTTCCTGGGGCTGCGGAACCTCACCATGATCCAGAAAACCCTGGAGCTGATTGAGGCAAACCACGGTGAAACCCTGGACCCCGACGACCTGCCCATGGATGATCCGGCCACCTACAAACTCCTGGAACGGGGAGACCTGGGGGGGGTCTTCCAGTTGGAGTCCTCCGGTATGCGGCAGATTGTGCGGGATCTCAAACCCGACGGCCTGGAGGATATTTCCTCCGTGCTGGCCCTCTACCGCCCCGGACCCCTGGATGCCGGGCTGATTCCCAAGTTCATTAACCGCAAACACGGGCGGGAAAAAATTGACTTTGCCCACGAAATCCTCAAGCCCATCCTCAGTGAAACCTACGGCATCATGGTCTACCAGGAGCAGATCATGAAAATTGCCCAGGACATGGGGGGCTACTCCCTGGGTCAGGCGGACCTGCTGCGGCGGGCCATGGGCAAGAAAAAGATGTCGGAAATGCTCAAGCACCAGGAGAACTTTGTGGCCGGGGCCGTGGCCCGGGGGGTGGAGAAGGCGGTGGCGACGGAACTCTGGGACCAGATGGTGAAGTTTGCCGAGTACTGCTTCAACAAGTCCCACTCTACCGCCTACGGCTTTGTCACCTTCCAAACCGCCTACCTGAAGGCTAACTATCCGGTGGAGTATATGGCGGCCCTGCTCACCTCCAACAGCGGTGATCAGGACAAGGTGCAGATGCACATTGCCAACTGCCTGGCCATGGGGATTGAGGTGCTACCCCCGGATATAAACCGCTCCCTGGTGGATTTCACCCCCCAGGGCAACACCATTTTGTTTGGTCTTTCGGCGGTGCGCAACTTGGGGTTGGGGGCGATTGAGGCCTTGCTCAACAGTCGGGAGCAGGAGGGGCTCTTCCAGTCCCTGGCGGAGCTCTGCGATCGCATCGATCTCCACGCGGTCAACCGCCGAGCCCTGGAATCCCTGATCCTCTCTGGCGCATTGGATAGCTTGAACCCCAACCGTCAACAACTGATGCAGGACCTTCCCCTGCTGATCGACTGGGCCCAAGGCCGGGCCAAGGACCGGGAAATTGGCCAGGGCAACCTGTTTGATATGTTCTTAGGGGGGGTCGAGAGCCCTGTCCGGCCAGGCTCTGGCGGCTACGAAACCGCCCCCCAGTCGGCTCCGGTGGTCGATTTTGACCCCCAGGAAAAGCTCCGCCAGGAAAAGGAATTACTGGGTTTCTATATCTCCGACCATCCCCTCAAGGCGGTGCAGCGCTCCGCCCGGGTGCTAGCCCCCATCAACCTGGCGGAACTGGGGGAACAGCCCGACAACCTCACCCTCAGCGCCATTGTGCTGCTGGCCGGGGTTAAGCCCGTAGTCACCAAAAAGGGCGATCGCATGGCCATTGTGCAGATCGAAGACCTGACCGGTCAGGCGGAGGCGGTGGTTTTTCCGAAGGCCTACGAGCGGATTGGCCACCACCTGGTGGGCGATCGCCGCCTGATGGTGTGGGGTAAGGTGGATCGCCGGGATGACCGGGTGCAGCTGATTATTGATGATGCCGAGGCAATCGAAAATATCCACCTGGTGATGGTGGAATTAGATCCCCGACTGGCGGGGGACATTGAGCAACAGCACCGTCTGCGCAATGTGCTGCGCAGCAACCAAGGGGAGGATCCCCGGGCGGCTCGGGTACCAGTGATCGCTGTAATCGGTGAGCCCCACCAGCGCCAGGTGGTGCGGCTGGGGGCCCAATTTCGGGTGCTAGACCCCGATGTCACCGTTAAGGCCCTGGTGCGGGCTGATTTCAAAGCCAAAACCGCACCGCTGGTGAATGTTTAAAGGTTTAAGCGATCGCTCTAGAGTCACTCGGTGAGGCTTTTTGATCGGTAATTGATAAACTACTTACTCTGTCCTAACTCCTTAGATCGATGGTAAGCAGCCCTGACCGCTGCCATCATTGCAGCACGGAGACCAGCCTTCTCTAACTCTGCGATTCCGGCAATGGTAGTACCTCCAGGACTGGTTACCCGATCCTTCAAAACCCCAGGGTGGAGGTTAGTCTCTTGCAGCAACTGGGCGGTACCCTTAATGGTCTGTAACGCTAACTCCATTGCCATAGCCCTTGGTAATCCTACCGAGACCCCGCCATCAGCAAGGGCTTCAACCACCAGGGCGATATAGCCAGGCCCCGAGCCCGAGACTGCCGTTACGGCATCCAGCCAGAGCTCGGGCACGTCAACCACAGATCCGACACTAGCAAAAATCTCCCGGGCTTGTTGCCATTGATCAGGGTTGACCTCTGGCCCCGCCGCCAGGGCGGTCATACCGGCGCCAATGGTGGCAGGGGCATTTGGCATGGCCCTGATCATAGTCCAATCAGGAAAGCAGAGACGCAAACGAGCCAAGGAAACCCCGGCCAAAATGGAAATAGCTAGGGGAAAATAGGAGTTGGCCAGATCAGCCAAATCCTCCGAGACCAAACTCAACATCTGTGGCTTGATGGCCAGTAACAGAACCTGGGCTTGGCTAACTACCTTTGCATTGCTCGAGGTAGTTTTAACCCCATAGGTTTGTTCTAGATAGCTCAATCGTTCGATCTGGGGATCGCTAACCACAATGCAGTGAGGTAAGAAAATACCCTGATCAATAAGGCGGGACAGCAGGGCTTCCCCCATGACCCCGCCACCAATAACCCCAAGTGTTTTTTCTGCCATAGCGCTAATCTCACGGGAATTGCCCATAGCTTTCGACAAACCTTTATCAAAGCTATGGATAGCGGATTTACCATGGCCCGTGAGGTAGCCACCAAGACCTAACCGTAAAGGCAGTTACGACACCATGGATAACGTCAGCTTGTGCAGTCCTAGACTAGGCCATGCGAGCCACAGCATCTGACCCCCAAGCGGGGGCAGGGGGCATTTGACCGGCCATAGGCATAGCTTGGGACTGCCCCATAAAGATATCCTCTTCGTATTCGGCGGGGGTGCTCACCTGCACACAATTGGGCGTAAACAGGAAAATACTCTCACCAATACGCTCTTGATGGCCATCAATGGCGTAGGTGCCACCAGCCACAAAGTCAACGGCGCGTTGTGCTTGATCAGGATCCATGATAGTCAGGTTTAGGACCACGGACTTACGCTCCCGTAGGGCCTGAATCGCTTGGGGCATTTCCTCAAAGGAACGGGGCTCCATCACCACCACTTCGGAAGTACCATTCATGGCACCTGGCATACCAATCACATTGCTGGGCATAGGGGTAAATCCTGTATCAGAAACTGGGCGTTCCCGGAGACGGCGGCGGCTACGGGGCTCTTCAGCGACGGGCTGAACAGTTGGCTGGGGGTGTTCTTCCTGGTATAGGTTCTGGTACTCCTCACCATCCGTCTCTTCGTACTCGTACTCATAGTCTGCTGGATCGTTCAGCCCAACGAAATCCCGCAATTTGGCAAAAACACTGCTCACAATTTACACTCCACGATGACTGTCGCGCCTATAAGCAAAGAATGACTGTACCCAGCCAGGCTGGAGTCACTACCTTTGGGGTTATCCGATGGTCATGATAGCGCCTATTTTGAAATTGCTCACGGTTTTTCTAAAAATTAGTTAATAGATGAACCGGGAGGACGTTTTTCAGGGGTTAAATTGGGCATACTAACCCCTTGTATAGACCTCTAGACCTTACCATCTTCTGGCAACAGAATATTGAATGTGAAGTATACACGAGATTTCAGAAATAGCTTGTTATTTCATAATGATTTATAAAGTAGCTGGAGGCAATCCTGATTCCTTGGCATGGGCGTCTTGGGGTCGAGGTCCGAAGAGGGTTGTACCCAGGCGGATCATGGTGGCTCCAGCGGCGATCGCGAGGGAGTAATCCGCTGACATCCCCATGGAGAGTTGGTCGATATGCAGCCGACTAAAATCAGCTTGATTGACTTTATCAGCCAAGTCCTTAGCCTGACCAAAAACCTGCTCAATGGTGGCAGTGCTAGCGCCCTGGGGAGGAATAGTCATGAACCCCCGAATCACCAAATGGGTTAATTGGTCTAGCTGGGGTAGGGCAACCTCAAGTTCCGACAGTTCAAAGCCATACTTGGGGGGGTCGGGGACAAACTTCACCTGTAAACAGCACTGGGGCGATCGCCCCAATTCCATCGCCGCCTGATCAAGTTTTTGAGCCAGTTTCAAGCTGTCCAGAGAGTGAATCCAGTGAAAATGTTCCACCGCTTTGCGCACCTTGTTAGTCTGCAAATGACCAATCAGGTGCCAGGTAATATCCGACAAGTCCCTCAGCTCAGCTTGTTTCTCCACCGCCTCCTGAACCCGATTTTCACCAAAGTGACGGACACCTGCCCCGTAGGCAATGCGAATCACCTCGACCGGTAATAGCTTGGTAACAGCCACTAAAATCACCCCAGAGGGTAGGCTTTGTTGAAGTCTGTTAATACGCTGGGTAATAAGTTGAGGATCCAGGGTAGCCATTCAAAAATTCTATTGAAAGGTTCTTTTATAGGTGGTTTGCAACTGATTAAAGTCCGCCATCCGCCCACTCCGCCGGAGAATACGGAGTCGATTTTCTAGCATTTGTCGGGCGTTACTGCGACCTAAGGGTTGAAAGACCAGTCCGTCGGCAGCAGAATTACTGACCAGGAAAAAGAGGCGCTGAGCGTAGAGGGTCGCAAACAACTCCTGGCCGTTTTCTACCATACATACCCTAAACAGTAGACCAAAGTTTGGGTGGTTAAGATAGTCTTCTGTACTCATGCAGGTAGGTTAGGTAGGTAGGTACGGATTGACAAGGGCTAATTATAGCTTTGGCCAGAACCCTTAGGATTAAGTTCGTCGGTCAAAGCGCATGCTTGCGAGGGATTCTGACTTACTGTCGTCCCGTTGTCCGTGACTGCGGTTATATGTCAGCTTATGTCAGTTAAATGTGCCATAAGCTAGTCACAAGCCCTTGGGGCTGCGGATTTTTTTCATAACTATCTGGGCTGGAGCCACGTTCCTGGTATTCAACAGGGGCCTAGGTCTGGTCAAGGTTGAAGCCCAGGGCCAATAACTGGGCTCTGGCCTTCTGCAGGGACTCCAGCCACTCTCGCTCAGGATCGCTATCGGCCACAATACCGGCCCCCACCTGGCCCCACACAGGGGCCAGGGGCTGACCATGACCGCATAATAGGGTACGAATTAGAATGTTTAGATCCAGCCTCCCCCGGTGGTCTAGGTACCCACAGCTACCGTAGAAGAGACTCCGCCGCAAGGGCTCCAGCTCTTCAATAATTTCCATACAACGGACCTTGGGGCAGCCGGTGATGGTTCCCCCCGGAAACACGGCCCGAATTAAATCCACCGCTGTTTGGCCCGGAGCAAGCTGGCCGGTAATATTACTGACCAGGTGCATAACATGGCTATAGTACTCCACCGTCAGCAGTTCCGTAACCTCCACGCTGCCCCAGCGACAGACCCGCCCTAAGTCGTTACGTTCTAGATCCACCAGCATGATATGTTCGGCCCGCTCCTTAGGGTGATTGAGCAGACTTTGGCGGTAGTACTCGTCCTGGGCCGGTGTTTGACCCCGAGGGCGAGTGCCGGCGATGGGACGGGTCTCGGCCCGTCCTTCCTGGAGGCGCACCAGCCGTTCGGGAGAACAACTGATTAGATCTCCCCAGGGCGTGTGCCAGTAGCAGGCAAAGGGAGAGGGGTTAATGGTCTGGAGTTGGCGGTACAGGTACCAGCTAGGGTGGCTGGTTTGGCTGCTAAAACGCAGGGAGAGATTGACCTGAAACACGTCACCCGCGCGAATATGGGCCTGGGCCTGGCGCACCGCCGCCTGATAGGCGCCGGCTGATAAATCCAGCTGGAGAGAGGCTGGTTGGGGCAGGTATAGGGGTATTTCGGTCAGATCATCCGGGGGGGCAACCTCAAGGGTATCTTCTAGTTGATCTAACCCCTGGGGAGAACTGGCGGCCAGCCAGAGGTGCTGGGTGGTATGGTCGAGCACGGCAAAGCTTTCGGGCTCGTACCAGAGGGCGATGGGAAAGGGTAGGGTATCGGCCCTCAAGGTCGGCAGACCCTCGATTTCCCAAGCCAGATCGTAGCCTAACCAGCCCAGCCAGCCCCCAGTAAAGGGCAGCTCCCTGGTCTGCTCGGACTGCTCCTGCCCCAGGGCCCTGGCTTCGCCTAGACGGTCCGCCAGGGTAGGAAGAATCTGCCCCAGGGGTGGAGTCCATAGGCAGGGCCGGTCTCCCTGCCAGCGAGGAGGACCGGCACAGAGGGAGTAGCGGCTGAGTTGGGGTTGGGCTAAATCCGGCAGAGGGTAGGGGCTTTCCAGTAGGGCCACCAGATTGGCCAGGCCAGGGGGTTGGTTCAGGTGATGGCCGTAGAGCGCCTGGAAAACCTGACTGCCGGTGCGCTGGGCCAGGGGCTGCGATCGCAGGTGCCAGGGCTTCAAGCCTGGCCTCCCCAACGCCAGCGGACCCACCAGAAAAAGACCAGAACCCCTAGACATAGCCCATCCCAGGGTTGCAACCGCAATTGGTGCCAGCGTACCTGGTGTTGATTAGGGCTGGTGAACCCCCGCACCGCCATGGCGGCAGCAATCTGCTCAGCCCGCAGCAGCAGGTTTTCCAACAGCCGTTCCACGATCACCAGCCCAACCTGGGCCGACTGGCGCAGGCCTAACTTCTTCCAGTTGATGGCTCGAGTTTGTACCGATCGCACCAGATTTTGTACCTCCTCCAGCACCAGGGGAATAAACCGCAGGGAGAGGGTGACGGTGAGGGCAATTTCGGTAACTGGCAACCCTAGCCAGCGCAGGGGAGTCATCAGGGACTCCAGAGCCAGGGTAATCTCCTCCGGCGCCGTGGTCAGCAGGTAGAGGTTAGTGCCGTAGATCAGGGTAAACAGCAGGGTGCCCACCCGAATTCCCAACTCCAGCGATCTACGGGTGACGGTGAGGGGGCCCCAATCTAGCAGGACATAGCCATAGGGGGTGGGCTGGGGCAAAACTGAGGCTGGGGCCGGCCATCGATCGGGTTGATTCACCTCCAGGCCATCCGGCAGAATAAAGGTGAGCAGCATCACCAGGCCGCTCAACAGCACCAACCAACCGAGCTGCTGCCGCCAGACCCGAAGGGGAATGCCCGCCGCCAGGGTAAGCAGTAATAACAGGCCCACCAACCCAATTCGCCAGCCGGCATTGGCCAGGATGGGGGTCACCAAAATACTCATCAACCAGGCCATCTTCACCCTGGGATCGAGGTGGTGCAGCCAGGTGACGGGCTGCTCCAGGTAGAGGCCAATGGGGAGAGACCGTAGCAGATCCATGGTGCCTAAACTTTAGTAGCCCGGTTGAGACTGCTGCGCTCCATATCCCGCATGGCCTTGCCCCGCCAGAACAGGCGGATAGGGGTGCCTTCAAAGCCCAGGTTCTCACGAAACTGGCGTTCCACGTAGCGCCGATAATTGTCCTTAATCAGGTGGGGATCATTGACAAACAGGGTGAAGGAGGGGGGACGCACCGTCACCTGGGTGCCATAGTAAATTCGGCCCTGGCGCCCCTGGCGAGTGGTAGGGGGAGTGTGCCACTGGGTAGCCTCCTGTAACACCTCATTCACCACTGAGGTGCTGACCCGGCGACGATGCTGTTCCACCGCCTGATTGACCAACTCCAGAATTTTGGGAATACGCTGGCCAGTTTTAGCGCTCACGTAGATGCGCTTGGCCCAGTCCAGGAAGTTGAGACGGGCAGCAATCTGGTGGTCAAAGTCGTAAATGGTGTAGCTGTCCTTTTCCACCGCATCCCATTTATTCACCACAATCACGCAGGCCCGGCCCTCCTCCTCAATTCGGCCCGCTAGCTTTTGATCCTGCTCAGTTACCCCATCCAGAGCATCGATCACCAGCAGCACCACATCGGCCCGGCGAATCGCCTTAAAGGCGCGGTTAATACCAAAGAACTCGGGCCCGTACTCCACACTCTTCTTCTTACGAATACCGGCGGTATCAATCAGGCGGTAGGTTTGATCGCCATGGCGCACCTGGGTGTCAAGGGCATCCCGGGTGGTGCCGGAAACGGGACTGACAATGGCCCGGGACTCCCCCACAAAGGCATTGAGCAGGCTGGATTTACCCACATTGGGGCGACCGACGATGGCCACCTTAATCTCCTCTAGATCAGGTTCCTCCACCGTAGCGGGCAGGTACTCCACCAGGGCATCCAGCAACTCCCCCGTACCGCTACCGTGGATACCGGACACCGGATAGGGCTCCCCCAGGCCCAGTTCCCAAAATTGGGCGGCCTGCACGATGCCCTGATCGATGGACTCACACTTATTCACCGCCAGCAACACCGGCACCGGTTGCTGGCGCAGCCAGCTGGCAATTTCCCGATCGCCCTCCGTCGGCCCCACTTGACCATCTACCACCAACACAGCGGCCTGGGCCTCCACCAGGGCTAGTTGGGCCTGTTCTCGAATATGGGGTAAAAACTCGCTATCGTCGTTGAACACCAGCCCGCCGGTATCCACCACCTGGTAGTCCCGATCGCGCCAAAAGGCCGGTTGGTAGGTGCGATCGCGGGTAACCCCCGGCTGATCATAGACGATGGCGGCCTGGGCCCCAGCCAACCGGTTCACCAGGGTAGACTTGCCCACATTGGGGCGACCAATTACAGCGACAATGGGCAGAGCCATGGCAGGGGAAGAAAGGAAAAGGCAAATAGCCGGACAGCGCCACCCCGTCACCCTAAGCCGATCACCGAGGGCAGCACCGCCGATCAACTTTACCATTGTAGCGAGGGGATCTCCCGCCCGTGCAGATGATTGAGAGGGTTAGATTACCTATGAGGCATCTCGATTAATTGAGTTTTTGACGGACTATCATTTCAAACAAAAACCGCTATAACCTCGCGGCGTAACCATCCAGGGGCCAGCTAGACCGGTACTCTGGTTACCAATTAACACCACCGTCATCATGTCAATCGGTAGACTCAGAAGATTTTCTAGGGTGGTGGTGTGTATGCTCTCTCCTGGACGATAGGCCGATCTCACCACAGCTACTGGAGTTTGGGGCAATCGATGGGTGATCAGAATCTGGTGGGCTGTTTCGATTTGCTGGGTACGCCCCTGGGACTTGGGGTTGTAGAGAGCGATGACAAAATCAGCCTGGGCCGCTGCCTCCAGGCGTTTGATAATCACCTCCCAGGGGGTGAGGAGGTCACTCAAACTGATGGTACAAAAATCGTGCATGAGGGGGGCGCCTACCCGAGCGGCAGCGGCCTGCAGGGCAGAAATCCCCGGTAAGACCTCAACCGCTGGAGCCATGCCGTCCCAGCCGGTAGCCTGCAGCTGCTCTAACACCAGGCCGGCCATGCCGTAGATACCGCAGTCTCCCGAGGAGACCACCGCCACCCTTAACCCCCACCGGGCCAGGGCAATGGCGCGGTCGGCCCGCTGCCGTTCCTGGGTAATGGGCCAGGCCTCCACCACCTGACCCGATCGACACAGGGGACGGATTTGATCAATGTAGAGACCGTAGCCAATTACCGCATCAGCTCCCACAATGGCGGCCTTGGCCGCTGGAGTAATCTGGTCCAGGCGGCCAGGGCCAATCCCCACCAGCAGTAGTTGGCCAGGGTGGCCAATGTACTCTTCAACCGCTTGGGCCAGGGCCAGGGTGGCGGCCCCCGCCTCTCCCGCCAGCCGCACCACCTGTTTGTTAACTCGGAGGGGACCGGCCGCCGCCAGTATAGCTGCCGCCTCCGCCACGCTGGGGGTCAGAACGGTCCGTTCCACCAGGGGGGAGGGGTTAGGCACAGGGACAGCGCTCAACTCCGCCGCAGTAAAGCAACGCAGGGGCCAGCCGCGATCGCGACACAGCTCCACCAGCCCGGGCTCATCGGCCTTTAGATCAAGGCTGGCGACCCCAGCGATCGCCCCTGGGGCTAACCCCTGGGCACCGCAGACCTGCTCAATACCCGCTTCAATCACCCGTCGGGCGGTACCCCGTTCGCACCCCACTCCCACCCACAAAACCCGGGGATACCACTGCACCCAGGAATCACTGGAGGGAGTGGCTAAACTGGCGCTGATCCAGACCTGGGCCTGGGGCTCCCCAGAAAAGATAAAGGGATGATCGGCGGGCAAATGCTGTTGCCATAGGGTAGAACCGGTGTCTTGATAGACAGCAATGGGGTTGCCCTGGGCCATGGCGGCACTCACCTGGGTCCAATCCCCTGGGCCACGGGTCCAACCAAAGGGTTGGCCGATCTGGTCTATGGCTGGCCATTGGTGGGCCGCCGCCGCACCCGTAATCACCACCTGCCCGCCAATCAAGTGCGCGATAGCCTGGGTGAGTCGATCAGCTCCGGCCTGATGCCCCCCGCAAAGACTAATCACCAAGTCCCCCTTTTCTGACACCACCACCACCGCTGGGTCGATCCCCTTGTGCTGTAACAAGGGGGCCACCAGGCGGACTACTGCCCCGGTGGCCAGGGCAAAAATCAATCCCTGATTATGGGGCCAAAGCTGACTAATCAGGTCCCGGAGAGGCCCTCCATAGCACTGCACCGCAATGCCCTGGGCAAAGGGGTGATCACCTAGATGGGTAGGCACCCAGAGGGTAGCGGATAGATGGCCGGCAATAGGTAGCAGGGTCGCCAGGCCCGATGGTGTGGTGGCGATCGCCACCAGTCTACTGGCTGTAGGAGCCATACATGACGTACTCATCGGTCTGAACCTGGGCCTCACTTTCATAGAAGGCAACATCCACCCCGGTAATCGCCCCCACCTCATTGGTTTTAGGGATCAGCTTCAGGTAAGCGTTAGGGGTGTCATAGAACTTGGGGTTGGCCTCTAGTTGCAGCAAAAAGCCCCCCTCCTGATTGAGCACCCTGTAGGGACTGGTCTGACCACTGTCCCAGGTGATTTCTGTCGGCGTCACGGTCATGGCACCAAAGCTGAACAGCACCTTGCTAATCGGCTGCCAATCGGTGATCAAAGCAGCGGGCAACTGCGGGGTAGCCCCTTGATCGACAGACTTAGGGGCAGGGGTAGTCTGGGGGACGGCAGAGGCCTGGGGCGCAGGGGCGGGGGATGGCGAAGCAGTCGGGTTTTGCCTTACTGCCTGGGGGGATGGGGCTGGCGTGGTGGTCACCGTGCTTTGGTCAGGGGGTTGGCCAGCCCTGCACCCCAGCAACCCTAAGCTGAGCAAGACTGGCCAAAGAGCCCCAGGTAGAAGCTGAAGTGCTTGGGGTTGTTTACAGGGGCGACGCATAGGAGTGGGATCAAAAACCATAGTAGAGGGCGAAACTAGCCCCAGAGAGTATAACCTCCCCAGGTTGTTTCTAGGCTCGAACCGGTGTAATTCTCCTGGAGTGGAAGGCAGTGGTGGCGGGCTAGGGATTAAAGATTAAGCGGAGAGGAAGAGGGGGATGGGGCAGGCGGAATGGCTGGCGGTGGCACAGTAATCGGCTCTGGCATCGTACCTGATCCAACCGGAGAAAGGGGGGGCGACGGCGCGACCTGGGAAGAGGGCATGGGTGTTGGTATTGGCGTCACCGGTGGGGTGGGCTCAGCGTTAGGCTCTAGAGCAGGTACCAAAGCACCGTCATCAGTAGACAGAGGGGCAGGATTCTCTAGCGGAGTACTGTCAGCCGGGGGCAGGGCCGGGGAAGCCGATTGTTGAGGAACTGGGCTAGCAGGGGTGACAGCTGGGTAAGACCGGGTGACGCTGGGAGATGGGGCTGGCCCTGGAGCATCACCGTAATCGGGCTGGCGTAGGGGCCGATTAAAGGGCCTCAGGACTTTTTGGTCAGGGCGGTTGCCATTCCAGTCCGCCAGGGGAGGAAAGGACTGATTGGGGTTGAAACGACTTGCCTGGGAAGAATCAAGGGTGTGCGTCCGGAGCTGCAGACCAACCACCAGGCCACTCAGACCGGCACCTAGGGCCGTCACCATTAAGCCGTAGGTAGCCCATCGAGACCAGCCCCCAGAACTCTTAGAAGGATAGCTCTGGGCCAGGGTTGGAGCGGGCTGGGAGGCAAGGTAAAGGGGGGGAGATGGCTTTAGCGCCAGACCAGACCCTGCTGTCACTGGTAGAGGATCAAGGGTAGGACGGTGACCGTTGGTAGAATTCGAACCAGGGTCGAGCGGGGCCATGATCACCGATTGGGACTTTGGCAGCACCTGGCCCCATTCGCTTAAAGTCCCAGGCTGCGAAGCTGTCGCCAACTGTAAAGCTCGGACCAGGCTGGCCGGTAGACCAGGATAGCGATGGCAGAGGTCCACATCCAGGGGAGCCTGGGTATGGGCGGCATAACCACCAGTTAGTAGGAAATAGAGCAAATGGCCTAACTGCTGCACCAGCAACCCTTCCGTGTGTTCGGTGGAGGGCAGGGGATAGCTGGGGAAGTCAAAACCAATCCAGGTGGCCTCAGACCGGCCTGGAGCCCACCAAATTTGGTCAGGCTGCAGCCAAAGCCCCAGCCAGCCCAGGGGCCCTAGGGCCAGGAGGCTATCGGTCAGAGCGTTTAAGAGGGTTAGGGCCTGGGGTAGGGGCAAGGGGCGATCGGGGTTAAGTTGTTGACTGAGGGGGCTACCGACGGGGGTAGACAGCACCTGATAGCAGACTCCCTCCTCTTCAAAGCCCTCCATCTGGCGGGGTAAGAGGGAGATCTGCAGGGCCTGAACAGATTGCAGGTACCTAAAGAAATCCGATCGCTGAGCAGCGGGGGGGATATTTTGAGGCTGACGACTACCCAGCACTCGCACCAGCACTCGCCGTCCTTGGGGGATATGGGTGGCCAGGTAAAGCGGACCGATGCTATCCTCCAGTGCCGGGGCATCAATCACGTAGTGGCCATGTTGTAGGGCGGTGCCAGGGGCTAGAGTCATGGGCAGCAGAGTGAATTAAAACGTCATACTATCTTAACGTTTTCTGAGGCCATCGCTTGCTGCTCGAGGGGATAGTGGGTGGTGATAAAGGCCATGGCCTCAGCCTCAGTCTGGATCAATCCATCGATCTGAGCGGCTAATAGCGCTTGCAGCATGGCGCGAAACCCTGGTCCTGGTCTATAGCCCAAGGCTTTTAGTTGATTGCCGTTGATCCGTGGCGTCAGCTCTATCCACTGGGTCAGATACCGCCAGATCGGCGGCCCTAGGGTGCGGGGATGACGCACACTGACCAGCAGCAGAGTCGGTCGGTCCGCCTGGTGGAAAAGAGCATAAACCTGGCTGGGCGCCAGGGGGTAAGCTAACCGGTCTAGCCAGGCCTGTTCCAGGCTATCCAGCTGACTGAGGCGGGTAATGGTGCTATCGGTAAGCTGCAGAGAGACGGCGATGGGTCGGCGGTCCACCGCTGGCACAGCGGCGAGTAGGACCTGCAGGCGCATCTCCCAGGGATGGCAGGGCAAGGGCCAGGCAAAGTGGTCTAACCAGCGACTCAGGCGGTGGAGCTGCTGCCAGAGCCGGGAATCCATCGTTAAATCACTATAGAGGCAGTGTAGGGCCCGCAGTTGATCCAGCATGGCCAGGGCCCTTGGCCAGGCCACAGAGGCCAGAATGGAGTGCAGCTCGTTCCTGAGGCGGACTTGAAGGGCGGGCACCCGCTCTACCTGACGTTGCATTTGGGTGTAGATGCCACTATCAATGGCCTGCTGAATATAGCCCTCGGTTTGGGGATCTAAACTAAAGCCTAGCCGCACGGCAAACCGCACCGCCCGAAAGATGCGGGTGGGGTCCTCGATAAAGCTATTGGGGTGAAGCACCTTAATCAGCTGCTGGCGTAAATCCATCAACCCACCAAAGTAGTCCAGAAGTTGACCACGGTCGGGATCGGTGAGGCGCAGGGCCATGGCATTGATGGTGAAATCACGACGATAGAGGTCCTGTTGAATGGAGCTGGGTTCGACCTCAGGGTTAGCCGCCGGATAGGGGTAAAACTCGGTGCGAGCCGTAGCGATATCGAGCATCAAGCCTGCCAGGGGATGGGACAAATCCCGATGCCAGACCAGGGAGGCGGTTTGAAAGCGGCCATGGATTTGAATCTCGACTTCCGGATGGGTCGACTTAATCTGCTGCGCGAGCTCTACCCCAGCCCCCCCCTGGCTGCCCTGGGTATTGCCATCCACCACCAGGTCAAGGTCAACGAAGTTAGGTCCCAACTCCGGGGCTGGGATTTTGGCCGACGGGGGGCAGTAGGCTACCCCATCCAGGCTTAACAGTAAATCCCGTACGGCTCCCCCCACCAGGTAGAGTTGCCAACCCTGGGCCTGGGCAGCCGCGGCAATCTGTTCAAGAATGGGGCCCAGATCAGCAGGCAACTGGGTCTTGAGCAGATCTGTCAGGACCGGCGGGGCCGTCCCTGGAGCCAGGGCAGGGTAGCGCCCGGGCCAGCCATCGGTGATCAGGGTTTTGTGCAGGTGCCGTAGCAGATCGGTACGACTGACAATACCCACCAGTTGACCCTGCTCGAGAACTGGCAGGCGACCAATGTCGTAGGTCACCATCAAATCCTCAATGGCATTAACGGAGGTTTGGGGAGTAATGGTTTTCAAATTGGTGGCCATATATCCCTTGACTGGAGCGTGGGTCAGACCATGGTGGAGGGCCCGGTCTAGATCTCGCCGGGAGATCATGCCCACCAGTTGACCAGCGGTGTCTACCACGGAGAGCCCAGAGTGGCCATAGCGCAGTAGGATACGTTGGGCTTCGGCCATGGTGGTGTCTGGTCGAATAGTGCGCACCGGGGAAGACATCAGCTGGCCAGCGGTAGGGGACTGGGGAATCTGCGATCGCAACTGGGCCATCACCTCCGCCACCACCTGGGCTGGATGGGCCGTGGTCAAGGTGACGGAGGCGGCAGCGGCGTGGCCTCCTCCCCCCAGGGGGGTAAAAATCCCTCCCCAATCAACGCCCTGGCCCTGGGGGGCTTTACGGCTAATCCGCCCCTGGGCGCGACCAATCAATAGCAACTTGCGGCTCCTACTGTCCTCTGCGATCGCGGCCTCCTTCCCCGGATAATCGGCCCCCAATAAGAACCCATCCACATCCGCCAGGGAAATCAGGCGCTCCGCCAGACCTGACAACCCTGGCACATAGTGGTCAATGGTCAATAGAACAGAGCCGAGACGATAGCCCTGCACCATCTCTGTAGTGAGGGTATCCATGGCGATGGTGAGCAGATCCTGAAGTTGGGGAGACAGCCCCGGTTCCACAAACTCTGCAACCACCGGCAAACTGGCTCCCTCCTCCATCAACCAGGCCAGGGCCCGGGCATCACGGGCAGTGGTTTGCTCAAACAACAGGGATCCCGTATCCACATGGATACCCAGGGCCATCACCGTGGCCTCTGCAACGGTGGGACTGATGGCCAAACGTTGCAGCTCCTCTACGATCAAGGTAGTACAGGCCCCCACCGGAGCTACGGTGACCTGGGGGCCTGGGCCCGGCTGATCCAGATCCCCCCTCTCCTGAACGGCGGCAGCCGGACCAGGGGCGTGGTGATCGTAGAGGGCTAGGGGTATGCGATCCCGACCTGCCTGGGCAATCCACTCCGCCGCAGGACCAAACCGCTCTGGCTGTTGGGCATCCACCAGGGTGAGGGCGGTAATTTGGTCCCAGGCAACGGCACGGCGATCAATTAAAGGATACTCATCCCGGTGTAGGGCTACGAACCGTTGCACCGTTGGATGGCAACCACCGGTCAACACAATACGAGCACCCGGATGCACGCAAGCCAGGCCAACGGCGGCCCCCAGGGTGTCAAAATCAGCAGTGGTATGGCATAGAATTAGATGCATAGCTAGACGCTAGCACGACCTCGCAGAAAAGGGCCCTGTATCTGACGGGATGACTTCCCCAAGGGGCTCCCTTTCTGATAGCTTACTAAAGGGGGTTGTCAGACCAACTCACCTGACCAATATGGGGGCACACTTAAAGTCCAGCAAAGGCTATACCTAAAATCACAGGCCCTGAGGTCATCCTGAATACTTGAGGGATACTGATTGGCCACGATAGTTTGGCTTCCACGGACACCTGTTGCCCCCCTAAGGCTGAAAGTTGCTTCCCAGGATATAAATGAATCTGGGGCTAGCCTGGTGAGCTTGAGTGCTGGTCTGTTGTTCCACCGCTGTGTTTAAGAGAGAAGCCCATGGTCATTTTGTTTCAGTTTGCCTTGTTTGCCCTGGTCCTAATGTCTTTTGTGCTGGTGGTCTACGTCCCTGTGGCCTATGCTTCTCCCCAAAACTGGGATCAATCCAAAAGACTTATCCTATTCGGGTCGATTATTTGGGGGGTATTGGTGGTCGTGGTAGGCAGTCTTAATTACTTTGTGGTCTAGCAACAGAGACCATGGCCGTATTTGAAGGCAACTTTGCCAGCTCAGCCTCCTGCCGTTTTGCCATTGTCCTGGGTCGCTTTAATGACCTAATTACCGGCAAGCTGCTGGAAGGCTGTCAAGATTGTTTGAAACGCCACGGGGTTGACACCAACCCCGTGGGTGATCAAGTAGACTACGCCTGGGTGCCTGGTAGTTTTGAAATTCCCCTGGTAGCTCGCCAGCTCGCCCTAACCGGTCGCTACCATGCCATCATTTGTCTTGGCGCCGTCATTCGTGGTCAAACCCCTCATTTTGACTATGTGGCGGCCGAGGTGGCGAAGGGGGTGGCTGCCGCTGGTTTTCAGACCGGTGTACCAATCGTCTTTGGGGTCTTGACTACGGATACCCTGCAGCAAGCCCTGGAACGGGCTGGCATTAAGGCTAACCACGGTTGGGATTACGCCATGAGCGCCCTGGAGATGGCTAGCTTAATGAGCCAGATTCATAGTGTCAATGGCAATCTGCCGCATCATGGCGCAGTCCATCCGGGGCGTATTCTCACGGGCCAGCCGCCCGCCGTATTAACCCCAGAGGCAGACCTCTAGACCGACCTAAGCCCCTAGTCTTTCCGCTCCATAACCTTAGCCAGAAGAGCTCCGACAGTCTTTAAATACTAGAGGGGTTTTAGCCAAGACGAAAATATCCATCCGCCCTCCGCTAGCTCAGTCCAGTTGCCAGATATTTTGCCCGTGGTGGTAACGATGGTGCCATCGGGAATGCTGCGCAGCAAATTAAACTCCGGCCCAGGTCCGTCAAATACTAAGCCGTCTTCACCATCCGTTGATACCCGCATTTGTTTGCCTTCACCGCCATTCGGATCAGGCGGAGGTACCACAGGCTTAGCACTGCCTCCGGTGGCGTTATAAAGAGCCTGCCAGGTAGCCCCATCCACCACCCCCGTAACCGGCAGACCATTGACGCGCTGAAACTCCCTGACGGCAGCCTGGGTGGTCTGATCGTAGATGCCACTGGTGATAAAACCAGCCGGCAGGAAACCGGCCTGCCGAAGCCGACGTTGCAACTCCATGACGTTGGTATCAGGCAATGGCAGAGGATTTGGCGGTTCTCCCTTAGCCTTCAGGAAAGTCCGGTCTACCCAGTTACCAGTAGTGAGCTGAACCCAGTTGCCCTGAATATTTTGAGTGACTGCCACCATAGTGCCATTGGCATACTGACCAACCCGGCTAAAGTTAGTTCCCGCGCCGGTTCTAATATTCAGACCATAGCCACTGGGGATGGTCACTACCATCCTATCTTTAACAACTAGCCTGGGGCAGCTACCATCGGGGGGACTCCGGAAACTCACTAAGTTAGCTGCTACCCAAGTGTTGTTGGTAAGCTTCAGCCAGCCATTCTGGTTCACCCCTGACCACTCCAGGGCACAGCTCCGGCCGACTTTAGCATAAACTCCAAAGCTCTTACCCGGCCCCCATCGCAGATTGAGAGCATAGCCAGCTGGGGTATTGACGTATAATACAGTGCCCCACTGAGGATTTGCCGATCGCCCCGGTCCAGGTATGGCGGTCATAACTACAGCTGCCGTCAGGCTAACAACAGCCTTACTGAACCAGTCCGAGAGGCCCGGGAGACAGGGTTGAAATGGGGTAAACAGGGTCATGAGCGGACCATTCGTCAGAGTATTGAACTCATTGACTCCCATGGTTTGTCTGGGCGTTCAGACTGAATTTCGCCCACTTGCCTGGAGCTACGGCCACACCGATCAACCGGAGGGCTCCCTGAGCCTGGGTAGGGAACGAGATAGAACATCTTAAATAATAATGGCGATATCCTAATTCTAGATCACCTGAATTGTAACCCTATCCCTTCTCAACAGCCCTTACCCATGCTCCGTATTGCCCTGTTTGGCACCAGTGCCGATCCGCCCCACCGTGGCCACGCCGCGATTCTCACCTGGCTAGCCCAGCACTTTGACTACGTCGCCGTATGGACCGCCGAGAATCCCTTTAAATCCTGTCAAACCCCTCTGGAAAAGCGCTCTGACATGTTGCGGTTAATGCTAGGAGAGCTTCAACTACCCCCAGATCGGGTCGATTTACGTCAAGACCTGAGCCATCGTTGGTCCATCGTCAGCATCGAGCGAGCCCAGGCTTGCTGGCCAGGGGCTCGGTTGGTGCTGGTGGTTGGATCAGATCTGGTCAATCAGTTGCTAACCTGGCACCGGGCAGAGGATATCCTGGCTGCGGTTGAGGTACTGGTGGTCCCCCGACCTGGCTACCCGATTACACCGGAGGGGTTGGCTGATCTAGGGCACTATACCCAAGTGAAAATAGCCAATACCGATCAAGTCGTTGATGTAGCCTCCTCGAGTTGTCGGCAAATCGATGACACAGATAACGTCACCCCGGCTGTGCGGGACTACATTAGCCAGCACCAACTTTACCAGCCTGCTTGCCTACCGGCAGATTAGCGACTTTTGACCGGGTAGGGATGCTTAGAAGACGGCAGGCTAAGGGCTAGAGTATCGGATGGACGGGCGGTAACGTGCCAGACACGGCTGCCAGAGAGATGGTTATAGAGCGCCACCATGCCAACCATCACCTTCAGCCAAAAATAGGCGGGTGACAGTAGGCAGTAAAGCCAGCCATGGCGCCGCGAGTAGTTACATTCCTGGGGCCGCAGCCTCATGGCCAGGTTTACCTGCAGTACGGTGCTAAGACTTAACAGTGCCATCATCACCAGGTTCAAGTTTTCAAAGGCTAGGTCGCGATCGAAGCCACTCCAGTGAATGCCGATCATCATAGGGACGACCTGCCAGACTAAGGGATAGAAACACTGGCTAAAGATCAGCATCAGCATCCAGTAGGCTTTTTGAACTGGATCTAGATGGGCCGATCGCCTCATCCGGTCCGTATATAGCCAGGCTACCTCCAGCCAACCCTGGCTCCAGCGCTGGCGCTGCAGCCACAGGCCTTTTAGGGTAGTGGGGGCCAACTCCGTAGTGATAATTGCCGGGTCATGCACCAAGCGATAGCCCCGCAGCAGGCCCCGCACCGTAGCATCAATATCCTCCGTTAGGCGGTTAGCGTAGAAGCGGAGAGAACGTAGGGCGCTAGTCCGCCAATAACCATTGGACCCGCCAAAGATGGCGGTATCCGCCAGCAGAGAGCGACCGTAGTGAGTGATCCCGTAGTTACACTCAAACTCTATGGAAATCAACTGGGTTAGGGTATTATCCCTGGCATTACGGATAATATTACGCCCCTGGACTCCGTCATAATCTCCCCGGGCCAGCCACCGCCAGGCCAGGTTAAAACAGTCAGGGGGGGGATGGTGGTCAGCATCAAAGATACAGGTCATCTGCCCCCTAACCTGACGCAGGGCAGCATTCAGGTTTTCAGCCTTAGATCGACTGTGGGATACGGGCAAGAGGACAAGGGCTGGATAGTGATCCGCCAGTTGACGCAACCGCCCCTCCACCGGTAGGGCTACGGGGGTGTTATAAGCTAAAATCAACTCCCAACCAGCGGATGGAGTCTCCACCTGGGTCAGCCAGTGAACTAGGGTTTCCTCAATGATGTTCTGTTCATTGGGCAGGTAAGCCACCACCACCACGGATACAAAGGGTAGGGGCAAAGGTAGACTGATAGGGGGTTTCAAGCGATTATGCCCGATCCTTAGCCAGCGCTGGAGTAGCCCCCTAGGGCAGTGGCGCAAATAGTAGTGGTAAAAGACCACCGCCGTCTCGGCGTTGATCATGGTTAGGCCCACTATCGATATTAAGAACAATGTCCCTTGAATTAGAGCTAGGTTATGGCCCTGATTCAGCCAAAAAACGTAGACTGCCGCAGGTAACCAAACTAACCAGAGACTTAACCAAAATAACCGTCTGGCTGTGGCCAGAACGGGCTCAGCAAAGAGGGCCAAGCGCAGATTCATAGGCAGGGACTCACTTCTTAAATCTATATTAAGGCTTGGAGGAAAGGTCTGGAGTTAAGTTCCACCCTATACCCTGGTTTCGCTCCCTGCCAGGAAAGCCTCAAATTTTCTGCCCAGGCTCAGCAGACCCGGTTTATAAAAACTCTGGCATTGTCCCGGGCTGTACTTCAAAATGTATCTATGGCCGTAGCTACCCGCAAGGGGGCGGAAGTGAGCCAGAACGGCTATCCGGTTTTCGCCTTCACCGATCCACCCGGTTCCGAGCGCTCTGGCCAAAGCTACAAGTCCGTTGCATGACCTCCATCCCTAGATGGCCTCCACGGGGTTATGCTATATTCCACCTCTGAGGTAAGCATGCCCGTTTCAGCCGCCTAAATTGCTAGCCTGTTGCCCCCCTCTCCCTGGGATCCTTACCGATGGTCTTTCCCCTATTTGGCAAAGCTCGCCGTCCCCGCCTGTGGTGGGCAGGCGTAGTTATGGTTTTAGGGTTGCTGCTAATTACCCTGACTGTTTGGGGGCGTAGTCGCTTCCAACCCTACGATTTGGAGCAATTCACCACCGTGGCTAAGCTGGAGCCCCTAACGGTGCGGATGAGCGCCAGTGGCCGGGTAAAACCCACCCAAACGGTTAATCTCAGCCCTGAAAATGCTGGCATTGTGGAGGAGCTCTACGTGGAGCAAGGCGATCGGGTCAACCAGGGCCAACTGATTGCTCGCATGGGTAGTCAGGATATTAGGGCCCAAATCGCCCAGAACCGCGCCGTCGTAGCAGAGGCGGAGGCGAACCTACAGCTCACCCGGCAGGGCCCCCGCCCGGAAGAAATCGCTCAGGCGACGGCGATGGTGGAGGCGGCCCAGGCCCAGGTGCTAGACGCTCAATCGCGTCTGGAGTTGGCCAGGGGTGAACTGGGCCGCAACCAGACCTTATTTGAGCGGGGAGCTATCTCCCGCACCACCCTGGACAACGTTGAACGAGAACAACGCGCTGCCATGGCCACCTTAGAACAGGCCCAGGCCCGGCAGAGGGAGGCCCAAAGCCGTTTGCAGGATCTGCAAAATCTACCCGAACCGGCAGCGGTAGCCCAGGCCCAAGCTCGGCTGGATCAGGCCCAGGCCCAGTTACAGGCCAGCCAGGTACGGTTAGCAGAAAACCAGATTCGAGCCCCCTTCACCGGTATTGTCACCCAGAAATTTGCCACCGCCGGAGCCTTTGTCACCCCCACCACCTCCGCCTCGGAGCTATCCTCCGCCACCTCTACGGCGATTATAGCCCTGGCCCAGAATCTGGAGGTGCTGGCGGAGGTGCCGGAGGCCAATATCAACCTGGTTGAATTAGGCCAACCCGTGGAGGTAGTAGCGGACGCTTTCCCGGAGGAAACCTTTGTAGGACGGGTAACCCTGATCGCTCCGGAGGCGATCGAACGGCAAAATGTCACCCTATTCCAAGTACGTATTGCCCTAGACTCAGGTAAGACCCGGCTACGGTCCAACATGACCGTAACCGTCGCCTTCATTGGTGATCAGCTGACAGAAGCCTTAGTTGTGCCTACGGTAGCAGTGGTGACCCAGGGCGGGCAAACCGGTGTTTTGGTGCCGGAATCAGGCAATAACCTAGCCTTCCAGCCGGTCACCCTGGGACCTCAGGTAGGAGAGAAAATTCAGATTTTGAGTGGTCTGCAGGCGGGCGATAGAGTATTTATCGACCTGCCCCCAGGCAAATCCCTAGATCGCTTGACAGTGCGCCAAGACCGTTAACTTGAACCATGCTTTAAGGCTCTTAGCGTATGCGCTGAAGACTAGCTACAATCCCTAGGGAAAAACCAGTCAGGATTAACAGCCAAAGTACTATCCCAGGGACAAATGTCAAGATGGCCAGGCCCCGCAAAACCCATATCACCAGGGTAGTACCCCACAAGGCTAGGGCCAGTTTAGTCATCGGTTGAAGGGGATAACGTTGTGCAGGCATAGCGGTTGAGTCAATATTGATTAACCTAAGGATTGAGATTCTTTGTAAAGCCAGGCGAGAATCAGTGCTAGGCTGAGCAGCAAGCTGTAAAGACATGATAATGATCTTAGCAACGAGAGCTAAGAATAGGGCTATTTCGGGTACAAAGACAAGAAGAACAATGGAGTCAAATAGGAGAACTAAGACTATGGTATTGAGTCTCGACCCGGGTCTCGTTCGCTCTACTTTTACACCATCACCAAGTCCCATTGATCAATTCTCTGCAGCCCAGCGGGTGGCTTTACTTGAGGGTGATGTTCTGGTGATGCCTGAGGTTAACCAGGGAGCCGGGGCCACGGTCGTAGCCTACATTTACGTTCCGCTATCCCGTCCACAAATTTGGCCCCAGGTTACCAGTTATCACCGTTGGACTCAATTTTTCCCTAACATTATTCGCAGCGAAGTCTTAGAAACAGTGAAGACCAATTCCCATCGCTATCGGCGTCTTTACCAAGTTGGACGGAAGGGGTTCCTGGCCCTGACTGCCCAGGTGGAAATTTACCTGAGGGTGTTTGAAACTACTTGCGATCGCATTCAATTCTGCCTGGAACAGGGCACTTTTTCTCACTTTAACGCTAGTTTACATTTGCAGGATTTGCATCAAGGTACCTTACTCAGCTATTCCGTCCAAGCTGCCCCTACTATTCCTATTCCCAGTTTTTTGGTAGAACAGGCGATGAAAACCGATTTACCCAGTAATATGCGACAAATGCGTCGGATTCTTTGCAAGGAAGCTTAAGCTAACTTTTCAGCCAAAATTTCACGCCTAGCGATTGTTTTGTCTTTGCTAAGTAATAGAACAATGATTCGAGATTCCGTCTCTGTCACTATATATTTTCACTATATTTATTAGTCTATCACCCATAGCTAAGCTCCTAGTAGTAGGTGGCAGAAACTAAGCAGCCCCTGAAGAGAGGGTCAGAACCCAGTGGTCAGGAGCAGTCGGCAAACCTATACTAAAATTTAGTCCAATAGATTCCACTCGGGTGAAGTAGGTTGCAATCATCCCCATGGCATCCCTATCAAGGGCTCCGGTGTACAGCGTGAACCTTAAGCAGCCAGGTACTGGGGGGATTTAGAACTCAGCAATTGTGTATCTCACTCTATCGAAAACCGCTATAGGCTTCACTATTCAGAATCACGCTGGTCAGAATGATGTTGGTGGAAAAAACTGACCTTAGCCTGATCCTCCTCCTGGTGTTGCTTCAGTTCCCGCACTACTTCTTGACCTGCTCCAATTGCCGTCCCGAAGGCAGCCCCTGCCAGGGCTAGTTTCCTGGGTAAATGCCGGTAGGAAAAGCTGAGATAACGCTGCCCAAGGATTTCTGCCAGGGCCAGGCCAATTACTGTGCCGATCAACGCCGTAACCAGTGCGGAAAAGCTAATTTGTTTGGTATTCATTAGGGGGCAACCTCCTTAGCCTGGAATTCATCTTGAGCCCAGAACAGCGCTGCGGCTAGATGGGGAAACGTTAAGCTGCCCTGTATCCCTCTTCCATCGCTATTGGATGTTTGCACCTAATTGGACTGTTTCAGATCAGGGAAGAATGGGGTTGTACTCTAGTTCTATAAAAAAGGGCTACAGCAACATGCAGATAAGTAAATTACAATACAGTATAGCTTTGGCCAGAACCCTTGGGAACTGGCACCGGCCTAACTAAAGCTATAGAAAAGTGACACAGCGAGAACTTGTCCTCCCTGGCCTCGACGAAGGGGAGCGATAAAATAGAATCATCCGGTGACCCTTGTCTTTGCCACCAAGGAGACGCTATGATTGCTCCTAACCGATCCTCCTACACCCAGGATCAGCTAAAGATCTGGCTGCGGGGTCTACTGACCGTTGCCTGGGCCGATGGAGACTTTGGTCGCCCTGATTACCAGCATCACCCAGGAGGATCTGACTCCCTCCCTGGATTTTTCTACTTTGAGCCGGTTACTGCAGCTGAGCTGCGGGAGGTTCTGGGGGAGGATACCCAACTGGTGCATATTCCCCCGATGTGCAAAATCAACCCCCTCTACGAACAACTGGTGGGGCTGCGGTTCCAAGCCCTGTCCTACCTGGCGAATGAGTGTGGTGAAGATGTGACACCATTGCTGTAAAAATGCTGTAAAAACCTAAGTAACTTTACCCCAGTATTTACCCCATGGCCGTTTCATCTAATGATGATTTATAGTGTGGTCAATTAGGGTAGGCGATCGCTAGGAAGTTCTAGACTGCCCTGGATGGATGTGTATACCATGATGGAGAATCCATGCTATGCCTGAATCCTCTAATTTTTCTTCTACTCCACCAGGGCATCCTCAGATACCCCCACCCCCGCCGCGGCCAATTCAGGCGACACCCATGGTGCCTGCTCCAGGTCGGCACCGTCCCCCGGCGCCACCTCCCCCCAGTGCTGAATCTGTCAAGATAAGCAGTGCCCTGACCCTTAAGAAGATTGTTCAGGAAGCCTTTGACAGAGGCTTTTCTGACGTACACCTTGGCGTCGGTGAGGTTCCCCGTTTTCGAGATCGTGGTGAGATTTGTTTGACTGATTATCCAGTTACTGACGAGGAAACCTTCTATCGCTGGCTAGGGGAAATTTTGCGGCCTCAGGAAATTGAACGGTTTCGTAACACCCTCGACTTTGACGGTGCCGCCCAGTACGATTTTACCCGGGTGCGTTTTAATATTTTTGATTCCCTGCGGGGTCCAGGGATTGTGCTTCGGTTGATTCCTGTGAAGGTCTTAAGCCTTGACCAGCTAGGGTTTCCACCCGTATTCAGGGATATTTGTCACTACCAAAAGGGATTGGTTTTAATCACCGGGCCCACTGGATCTGGTAAGTCCACTACTCTGGCGGCGATGATTGACTATATCAATACTGAAATGCCCAAAAACATCATCACCATCGAAGACCCAGTTGAATTTGTTCACCAAAGTAAACGATCCTTGGTCAAACAACGGGAAGTTGGGTTAAATACCCAAGAGTTCGGCCAAGCATTAAAAGCCTCTCTCCGGGAAGACCCCGATATTATCCTGGTGGGAGAAATGCGGGATCAAGAGACCGTCAATATTGCCCTGAAAGCCGCTCAGACGGGCCACTTAGTGTTAGGCACCTTGCATACCAACAGCGCCGTTAAGACCGTCGAGCGAATTCTGGGTCTTTATGAACCCGGCCAGCAATCCCCGGTTCGGGTGGCCCTAGCAGAATCCCTTGTAGCGATCATTGCCCAGGGGCTCTGCCGCACCACCGATGGTAAGCGGGCCGCCTTCCACGAAATCTTGATTAATACTGATGCTATCAAAGACTACATCATTCGTGGGCAACTAGATGAAGTAGAAGCCCTGATGCCAAAGTGCAGCTTTGATGGGATGTGTACCATGAACCAAACCCTCTACGCCCTCTACGAATCCGGTCGGATAACCGAGGAAATTGCCCTGGAAATGTCCCCCAAGCAGAATGAAATGGCCCAAATGTTAAGGGGGCGTATTTAATTTATTTTAAGGGAAGCCAGCACCATGGCCATGGCATCGGCGAACCCCGAGGCTTTTCAGCCAATTTGTCCAGGGATTAGCTTTAAAGGGCTAGCCCTATTTACTCCTGGCGGCGACTGTGCCTACTGTTGGGATCAACGGAAGGGGTTACACTGGCACCTTGATCTCTGTGCTTTGCTCCAGGATCACATGGGTTTATCGGAACCGCCCTATTTTCTTTTGCCCTGCTTTACTGCCACTGTAGATCGCTGGTTTGCCGTTGATCAGCAACGTCTGGTTACGGTAACGGAAATCTATCCCCGGGTGCAGCGGTTTCAGCCCCTACTGAATGTTCTGTTTGGACTAGGGGATTGGCAGTGGCAGGTTAACGATGGCCCCTTAGAGGAGTGTTCCTCCCTCGTAATCAATAGTTATCGGGACCACTTTCCCCAGCTCTGGGAACACCACGGTCTCATGATTCGCTTGCAACTCGCCCCTACCCCAACCCAACTCGCTGATCGGCTAGA
This sequence comes from Leptolyngbya sp., assembly GCA_040381765.1. Classification (GTDB taxonomy): domain Bacteria; phylum Cyanobacteriota; class Cyanobacteriia; order Phormidesmidales; family Phormidesmidaceae; genus Nodosilinea. Next base: position 6,875 of record JBEIGU010000016.1, on the reverse strand, counting down.
TCCCCTAGTCAAGCCGTCTCCCTACCACTTTAAGTTATTTGTGAACGGGGCCGACACCACCGCCACGGAACAAATGTTGAGACTACTGCACCGCAGCCTCAAGGAGTATCTACCGACTACCTACCGGTTGGAGTTGGTGGATGTGCTGAAGCAGCCTGGGGCAGCGGAGGCCGATCACATTACTGCTACTCCCACGTTGATCCGACTAGCTCCCTCTCCGGGTCGGCGGATTGTCGGCAGTCTGGCTAATCAAGCAGAGTTACTTGCCCAACTGTTGGGTTAAGTTCAGCCCCTGTGGGGCCGTCTAAGGTGGCGGGCCGTTATATGATCATGAATTATCAGCCCCCAGCCCTTGCCATGTCTCCATCCCTTGCCCCTAACTATAGCCTGGACGAAGAAGCCTGGTGGGTTCAGCGCTGGGTAGATCTGCTCAATTCCTACCGATTTAAAAAACGCCTGGAACGGGGTCGGATCTATGCCCGTGAAGGTAAGATTCTGAGTTTGGAATACAAAGGATCAAAGGTCATGTCCCTGGTCCAAGGCACTGCTGATGAGCCCTACCGCCTTTCTATTTGGTTGGATGCCTTTAGCGATGAAGACTGGAACTACGTGGTCGACTCTCTCTCAGAGCGGGCTATCTACTCAGCGCAACTACTAGCGGGAGAAATGCCTCAGGAGATCGAAGCCGTGTTTACAGCCAATGGTCTGAGTTTGTTTCCTTTTAACCTCAGTGAGGTGCATTCCAAGTGTAGTTGTCCAGATCCTAAAAACCCCTGTAAGCATATTGCCGCTGTTTATTACCAATTGGGAGACTTTTTCCGGGAAGATCCCTTCGTTCTGTTCCAGCTGCGGGGGCGCAGCCGCGATAGCATCTTGGCTGCTCTCCGACACAAACGTCATGGCGCTGCCAATCAATTCGGAACCCTAGCTACGCCAGAACCCGGTGACCAGCTGGGCGTGGCAACGATGACAGGCACTGGCAAGCCAGACCTAGGTCACTTTTGGTCCTACGATCGGCCTCTTGATCCTGACCTAGTGGCGATTACCCCCAGTTCTACCACCGTGTTAGATGTGCTGGGCAAAATGCCCCTACCACCCGAGGATGCCTCAGTGGTCTCCACCTATTTACAGGAAATCTATCAGGCAGTGGCCACTGATGCCCTGTCTCAGTCCCTGGCATGATTCTAAACCCGGTTGACCCGGCGCAACCCCTGCCAACCTAGCAAGCTATAACCCAGGGTCAGCAATACACTGGTAACGCAGGTACGAATGCCGTTCTTCCAAGACTCCTGCTTCAGCCGTTGCTCCGCCCCTATGCGACGGTTGTCAATTTCTTGCTGGTATTTCTTCCGAGCCTGGTCAGCCTGAGCCTGCAGAAACTTGTTTAACCCCTCTGGATCATTGCGATACTGCCCAATCTCCTTCGGCACTTGACCACTCTGGATAGCCTGGGCCAGCTGATCAGAATTTTGTAGCAGGGCCTTCAACTGACTCTGCTGCTGGCTGAGCTGGCTAGAGATTCGCTGTTCCAATTGACTGGAGGCCTGGCTAGCCTCTGTGCCTACCTGCTCCAAGGCAGACTGGGTAGAGAACTGCACCGCACTGAGGTGCAGCACTGTCAAGGCTAGATAAAGAGCACCGAAAACACTAGCCAGGACGGATAGCCAAAAGGGCATGTCGGAGCGGTTGCCCCGGGGGAGTGGGAGGGTTCTGAGACTACTTTCGATCCATAGGCTAGTAAAAATCAGGGCGATCCCCACCAGGGGTAAGATACCTCGATCAATCATCTGGGTAGTAACCGCCGCCTGCCACTGGGGATTGCCCAGGTTGAGGGGAACTAGCAGGATTAAATAGTCCACTACGGCGGTAAGAATAGAAATTGCTCCTACCACTTTGAGGGAGATCGCCGCTAAGGCAGCCAGATTACTATTGAAAACGGGACGATCTACGGACATAGGGCGATGGCTCATTGATAATTAATTCCTATTTTGCCGCTATTCCGTAAGAAAAGCATAAAAGCATAAAGTCCCTGGGGGGACTGTTTAAATGTTTGTGTAAACGGGAATTGGTTCAGAAAGGGTTATAGGTAGGCTCGCCCCAGGTAGGGTTGCAGCACCTCTGGCACCCGCACCGCCCCGTTGGCCTCCTGGTAGTTTTCCAGGATGGCGGCCATGGTGCGACCCACCGCCAGCCCAGAGCCGTTCAGGGTGTGGACGTACTGGGTGCCCTTTTGGCCGCTGGTCTTAAACCGGATGTTGGCGCGGCGGGCCTGAAAGTCTAGACAGTTGGAACAGCTGGAAATTTCCCGGTAGGTGCCGGAGGAGGGCATCCACACCTCCAGATCGTAGGTTTTAGCACTAGAGAAGCCCAGATCACCGGTACACAGGGCCAGTACCCGGTAGGGCAATTGTAATTTTTGGAGAATATCCTCCGCATCCTGCACCAGGCCCTCCAGGGCGGCGAAGGAGGCGTCGGGATGGGTGAACTGATACATTTCCACCTTGTTAAACTGGTGCAGGCGGATCAGACCACGGGTGTCTTTACCGTAACTGCCCGCCTCCCGCCGAAAACAGGGGGTATAGGCACAGTAGCGTCGGGGCAGTTGGTCGGCCTCGAGAATCTCATCCCGGTGGAAATTCGTGAGGGGAACTTCGGCGGTGGGGGTGAGCCAGAGATCATCGTTGCTGCACTGGAAACTTTCCTCCGCAAACTTGGGGAGTTGGCCGGAGGCGGTGAGGGCGGCGGAGTTGATCAGGTAGGGCGGCAGGATTTCTTGGTAACCGGCTCGGGTGTGGCGGTCCAGCATAAAGGAAATCAGGGCCCGCTCTAGGGCGGCGCCAGCCCCCAGCAGCACCACAAATCGACTTTGGGCAATCTTTTCGGTGGCCCGCTTAAAGTCGAGGAGCCCCAGGGTTTCGCCAATTTCCCAGTGGGGCTTGACCGGTTGCTGGGGCAGGTAGGCCTCCCCCCAGCGGCGCACCTCCACATTGTCGGCTTCGCTGGCCCCCACCGGGGTGGAATCACTGGGCAGGTTAGGGAGAGATAGTAGAACGCTTTCAATCCTGGCCTTCAGGTCTCGTTCTTGGGGTTCCAGGGTTTGCAACTCCGCCTTAATGGCGTTGCCCTCGGTCTTCAGGGCGATCATCTCAGGGCTATCGGCGGTGCCCCCCGCCTTCAGGGTCTGGCCCACCCGCTTACCAATCTCATTACTACGGGCCTGGAGCTGCGATCGCTGGGTTTCTAACTGCCGCTGTTGCTGGTCCAGGGCCAGTAGGGGGGCCAGATCGTACTGACCACGCTTGGCCAAAGCCGCCTGCACCTGTTCAGGATTTTCCCGGATTTGCCGTAGATCGAGCACCACTATCCCCCGTCGTTTTGCCTGGTGTCGGTGGGTTTCCTACCCTGACACTAAAAGACCCGGAGTCCACGCCTGTGAAAAGCATCCCATAATGCTGCTACCTTCCGGTCCTGACATGGTTTGGGCGTTGACACCGCATGGGTCCGAGTCATCTCTAGGATAGCACCAGGGTTGTCACTTCGGGTACCTGGCCCGGTGATCGGTCAAGCTTCAATCTACCCCCGCCCCTCTCCCCTGCTTGTCTGCACCCGTCACCTTAAGGGTAAGGTTAATAGATCACTAGCCCCATTGGAAAATGGCCGAGCCCCAGGTCACCCCCGCCCCAAAGCCAGCGGCGGCGATGGTATGACCGGGCTGTACTCGCCCCGATCGCACCGCCTCATCCAGGGCCAGGGGGATGGAGGCCGCCGAGGTGTTGCCATGTTCCGCCATGTTACTGAGCACCCGATCGGGAGCAATCTGCAGGCGATCGGCCACTGCGTCAAGGATGCGCTGGTTAGCCTGGTGCAGCAGTAGCCAATCCACCTCCTGGGTGGTGAGATGGGCCCGATAGAGGGCCTTTTCAATCACCTCCGGCACCCGGCTGACGGCAAATTTATAGACCTCCCGGCCATTCATGGCGATGGGGATAAAGGTACCCTGCTGCACCGTTAGATCCGCCGTTAGGGGGTTAGCCGCCGCCTGGTAGGGTAGCTTCAGACAGGCGTTCATGGATCCATCGCTACAGAGTTCAAACCCCAGCAGTCGATCGCGATCGCTGGCCCGCAACACCACGGCCCCCGCCCCATCCCCGAATAGCACGCAGGTACGGCGATCGGCCCAATCGGTCCAGCGGGACAGCACATCGGCCCCAATCACCACCACCGTCTCAAAGACCCCGGTGCGGATATACTGGGCGGCGGTCACCAGGGCGAAGACAAACCCAGAACAGGCCGCCGTCAGATCGAAGGCTACTGCCTGATGGGCCCCCAGCTCCGCCTGCACCTGGCAGGCACTGCCAAACAGGTCATCGGGGGTAGAGGTGGCCAGGACAATTAACTGCACCGCCGTGGGGTCAACTCCCGCCATGGCCAGGGCCTGGCGAGCAGCCTGGGTGGCCAGCCCCCCCAGGGAATCACCATGGCCCGCCAGGTGGCGCTGGCGGATGCCGGTGCGGCTGGCAATCCACTCATCGGAGGTATCCACCAACTGGCTTAGGGTTTCATTGCTGAGGGTGATCGGTAGGCAGGCCGATCCGCTACCCACCACAGACACACCAGGCATCAACTGTTTCACAGGCTAGTCTCCCTCAGCGGCGGGCATGGCCACCCGCTGGTACTGGGCCTGGATGCGATCGAGGACGCGGTGATCCACCGCCTCCTTGGCCAGGCGAATGGCATTAAACACCGAAGGGGCATGGGAACTGCCGTGGCTGATCACCGTCACCCCGGCCACCCCCAGCAATAACCCGCCGCCGTGTTCAGCATGGTCAACCCGTTGCTTCAGGCGACGTAGGTTGGGTTTCAGAATAGCGGCCCCCAGCTTACCGCGCCAACCCCGGGGCAACTCCTCCCGGAGGATTTGCAGCACTGACTCCCCCACCGCTTCAGCAAACTTCAGCAACACATTGCCGACAAAGCCGTCACAGACCACCACATCAAAGTGACCAGAGAGGATATCCCGCCCCTCCGCATTACCGACAAAGGGAATATGGGGATTTTGGCTAAGTAATTGGTGGGCCTGCAGGGCTAACTCATCCCCCTTGCTAGGCTCCTCCCCGATGTTAATCAGCCCCACCCGGGGATTCTCTACCCCCAGCACGTAGTGGGAGTAGATGGTACCCATCATGGCAAACTGCTCCAGGTACTTGGCGCGGCAATCTACATTGGCGCCCACATCTAGAATCAGTACCGACTTATTGGCAATCACGGTGGGGAAAACCGCCCCGATCGCCGGCCGATCAATACCCTTCAGTCGACCTAGTCGCAGCAGTGCCGCCGCCATGGCAGCTCCGGAGTGACCGGCGGAAACCACCGCATCCGCCTGTTTTTGCTTAACCAGATCCATGGCCACATTAATAGAAGCCTGGGGCTTTTTACGCAGGGCGCTGAGGGGTTCTTCGTGCATTTCGATGGTGCCGTTTGCGGGCACCAGCTCAATGCCCTGAAGCTGCTGAGGAAGGGTGGCGCATGCCTGGATTTGGGCGATATCCCCCACCAGGGTAACGTCTATATCTAATTCTGCCTTAGCTCTGATGGCCCCGGCTACGATCTCCCTTGGGGCGTAGTCGCCGCCCATAGCATCAATGGCAATCCGCGCCCGCTTCAGCCCCATCTGCTAAATCTCTAAAAACCTTAAAAAATTCTAGCAGACTAGTAGTAGCCTACTCTTCTCCGGGTTCCACAATCCGTTGGAATAAGTAACCCGTACCTCGAGCCGTGAGGATCAGCTCCGGGTTGCTGGGGTCGTCCTCTAATTTGGCCCGCAGGCGGGAAATGTGCACATCCACCACCCGGGTATCGACATGGCGCTCCGGCGTGTATCCCCACACCTCCTGCAGAATTTCAGACCGGGAGAAGGGCTCACCGGACTTGCTCACCAACAGTTCTAAGAGACTAAACTCCATGCCGGTGAGGCGAATTCGTTCATCCCCTTTGTAGACCTGACGCTTGTTGGTATCGATGCGGATGGTATTAACGGAAATCACCCCAGAGCTGGGGATACCGGACATACCGTTTTTATCAACCCGACGCAGCACCGATCGGATGCGGGCCTCCAGCTCCTTAGGGGAGAAGGGTTTGACCACGTAGTCATCGGCCCCCAGCTCAAGGCCGGTGATGCGATCTGCCACATCCCCTAGGGCGGTCAACATGATGATGGGAATATCGGACTCCTTGCGAAGTTCCTGGCAAACTCCATAACCATCCAGCTTGGGCATCATCACGTCTAACACCACCAGGTCTGGATCGGTGTTGCGAAAGGTTTCCAAGGCTTCTTCGCCATCGGCAGCAGTGACCACATCGTAGCCAATCATAGACAGACGGGTTTCCAGGATGCGACGAATACTCGCCTCATCATCCACGACTAGAATTCTTTCTTTATTGTTTTCCAAGGCTCTCAAGGCTCCCTACATAACGCCATATTTTATAAACAATCGCAATCTTGAATACTTAATTTTTGCAGGAAAAGGAATACCTGACCGGAATCGACCTGTACTTATACTCAACTACTCATCGGAAATCAGGACAAGTTTGCGGTTGTTCTGGGGCCACAGCCTATAGTGCCATGGGAAAACCAATATTGTAATTATTATTCATCCATGGTTATGGGCGTTAACACCGCTGACTCAAAGTTTTTTAAGATTTATTGCACGGCCCGATTCCTGGCCGACATCTGATTGACTGACAAAACATTGGCTTAGAGGTTGTTTGAAAAGGGCTGTGCCAGGTATAGTTCGCCGCCAGGGGGCAGCTAAAATACTGAATTTTGCGGTGATTATCCTACTCCATAGGTATAGTTTGAGACTCTCTTTGGCTTT
>JBEIGU010000015.1:0-46331 GCA_040381765.1 Leptolyngbya sp. | reverse complement strand
CCCCAGATCAGGTTAATTAAGTGGGTGGTGTATGGGGTTAAGCCCCAGGCCCAGGCAGGAGCGGGGTACTTTCTGGCGGGCCTTAACCTCGAGGCCAGTACCGATAGTCGTAGCTTTGGCCTGGTGCCCCAAGACCATTTGCTGGCCCTGGTGGTTTGCCGTTTTCCCTAACACTTCGTCCCTACTAAACTAATTAGTAGGGACGAAAATTAGTAGCAGGTAGATTTATTCCAGAGTCTACCAGGTGTTCTTTTCTACACCTCGCCAAACTTGGAAACCTTAGTTTTGCAAATTTCGTTAAAGGGTTGTGAAAAGCCTATGAAGCTGTGGCCCTCACAATTGCGGATACGGAAAATTATCAAGTATATTCAGCTACATTGAAAATTATTCCTGTAGATATAATGTCTATTGTCCCATCGGACCGAAGGGTTAATAGGCTCCACCTGGATTGTCGCTGGTAGTCATTCGTTTTTAGCCTTTTCAAACTCTCTCTCCAGCCTCCAGGCAAGCGTTTCCTTTACCTAACTGATTTTTAAGAGTCTTCATTTATTTTATATGTATGATTCTAACCGTGCTAAATTTTCTGACCAGTGAGAAGACTACTGTTTCTAATCAGTCCGTCAGTACAGGTCAACCCTGTAGCCCCAGTTCTGTAACATCCTTCGGTTTTGCCGCCGGGCAGTATCGTGCTTGGATCACCCTGGTGGGCACGATCATGGGTTTGGCTGTTAGTCACTCCGCTGCCCAGGCCGCCTCCTTTACTGGGTTAGGCTTCTTGCCAGGAGGTATTTCCAGCTCCGCCGCCGGCGTGTCAGCGGATGGCTCCGTGGTGGTGGGTTCCTCCGATAATCAAGCCTTTCGCTGGAGCCAGTCCGATGGATTAGTAGGCTTAGGTTTTCTGCCGGGAGGTAATTCCAGCTCCGCCGCCGGCGTGTCAGCAGATGGCTCCGTGGTGGTGGGCGCAAGCGTCGCCCCCTATCCTCCTGTTCCACCCTACTTTGTTAGTTATTTGCAGGCCTTTCGCTGGACTGAGGCAGGGGGCATGCAAAGCCTGGTGGGGGGGGGGACCTTCCTGAATTCCGGTGCTAACGGGGTATCAGCCGATGGCTCTCTGGTGGTGGGTCAGTTCGCGCCACCCAAGTTTGGTGACCTGGCGATTATCTGGCCCGAGGGGGGTAGCCCGCAGGTGATAGGCTTTCCTCCTCTGTCGAGCGTCGCTAAGGGGGTGTCAGCAGATGGTTCGGTGGTAGTAGGCAAAACCGGCTCGGATGCCTTTCGCTGGACTCAGACTGGTGGCCTAGAGCTTCTAGGGCTTCTGCCAGGCAGTAGTTCCAGTTCCGCCTCTGGGGTATCCGCAGACGGCTCTCTGATAGTGGGTCAGTCTGGGGGTGAGGCCTTTCTTTGGAGTAATAGCCAGGGTATGCAATCACTAACAGATGTGTTGATCGCCGCCGGGGTTAGTAACCTGACCGGGTGGGGGTTGACCAACGCCACAGCGGTATCTGCCGATGGCTATACCGTAGTAGGATATGGCAGCAACCCCAACGGACAAACAGAAGCCTGGATCGCAGACCTACGCAAGGTCCAGCCCATTCCCACTCCGGCGTTGTTGCCCGGTCTGATTGGCGTCAGCTTAGCCACCTGGCGTCGACGTCAACAACAGTCTGATGCTTCCAGGGAGGTCGGCTAATACTGAAACAGGCGATTTACGTGTTGTTCCCTGCATTCTAACCAACCCTGGTCGATGGTACTATTGAACCTGGCTAAGGGGTTGTTTGAAAACGGTTGTCCCAGGCATGGTTCGCCGCCAAGAGGTCGCGAAAAACTTGAAGTCTGAGGAGACTATCCTACTTCATAGGTATGGTTTGAGACCCTCGTTGGCTTTTCAAACGATCTCTAAGGGGGGTGACCAATGGGTGGCGCAGGCGATCGCTGGAAACGGTTAGAGCAGGGTAGGGGTAGTCTACCCCTACCCCTGCTACTGACGGTGGCGTTAGCGGTGCAGAGTTTAGGTTTACCCCCTGTCGCCACCCCCTTAGCCTGGGCCCAAAGCGAGACCTCCACCTTCGGCGATCCCGTGGGGGCGGCGCCATCAAGCTTAGACCGACGGGAGCAGATCAGGGCCCTGATGGGCCGGTTGGAAAGTGCTCTGCTCCTGGTCCAGGCCCAGACCATGGCCAGCCCATTAACCCTGCCACTCCCCCAGAACCGAGGCAGTAACCTTCCTCTCCAGGCTCTCCATCCTGCCCTGGCGGAGGCCGAACAGCTGCTTGCAGACTGGCCCCAATTGGAGGCCAGTAAGGCTCAGGCAGATTTGGAAAGCCGCTGGTTACAGGTGAGATCGCGGCTATGGCAAGGCTTTCCCCTCCATCAGCTTCAGGCACAGCCGGAGATTCGCGCCCTCTGGCTGGACCGCGCCGCTATTATCGCGGCTGGATCGGACCAAGCTCTGGAGAAGCTTTTTGACCGCCTAGCCGCCGCTGGGGTGAATACGATCTTCTTTGAGGCGGTGAACGCTGGCTATCCCCTCTATTCCAGCCAGGTGGCGCCCCAACCTAACCCCCAGATCAAAGGCTGGGATTCGCTGGCCAGTGCTGTCCGCCTGGCCCATGCCCGCAATATGACTCTGCATGCCTGGGTGTGGGTGTTTGCCGTCGGCAACCAGAGCTATAACCGCCTGCTCAACCTTCCCCCAGACTATCCCGGGCCGATTCTGACTCGTCATCCCGATTGGGCCAGCTACGATAACCAGGGGCGACTGATTCTGCCGGGCCAGGATAAGCCTTTCCTCGATCCAGCTCATCCGGAGGTGCGGCGCTATCTGCTCAACCTTCTCAAGGAACTCACCAGCCATTATCCCATCGATGGCGTACACCTGGACTATATCCGGTATCCCTTCCAAGATCCCCAGGTCGATCGCAGCCATGGCTATGGAGAGGTGAGTCGTTGGCAATTCCATCGCCTTACCGGGGTTGACCCCCTCACCCTCAGTTCCTCTACCCATCGCCCCCTTACCCCCAGTCAGGTAGCGGCTGAGCAGGTCCTGTGGCAACGTTGGACGGACTTCCGCCAACAGCAGGTGACGCAGTTTGTAGCCCAGGTCAGCACTACCCTGCGGCGTCAGCGGCCCGATCTGGTGCTATCGGCGGCGGTCTTTGCCCAGCCCACCGCAGATCGCCGGGAACGAATTCAACAGGATTGGGAGACCTGGGCCCGATCCGGTAATCTGGATTGGGTGGTGCTAATGAGCTACGCCGAAACTACCCCAGACTTCCAGAGGTTGGCCCATCCCTGGTTGGGGGTTGATTCCCTGGGATCCGCCCTGGTCATACCGGGCATTCGATTACTAGACCTGTCCGCCTCGGCATTGGCGGACCAAATCCAGACGGCTCGCGATTGGCCCACTCCAGGCTATGCCCTGTTTGCCGCCAGCCAGTTTCGTCCGGACCTGGCCCTCCAGCTAACCCCCAGCCAACCTCTAGAACCTCCCCAGGGGGCACTGGCGCTGCAACGCTACCAGGCCTTACAGCGGGAATGGCACTGGTTGCTAGCGACGGGGCGACTGACCCTGGCCCCCGATCGCCTGGCCGACTGGGTAGGGGCGGTAAATCGGCTGGAGCTAGATCTCCAGGGGCTAGACCAGCAGCCTTCCCAGAGGCAACTAGCCCAGGTAAAACGGCAACTGGCCGCCCTCCGCCATACCCTCGGGCAGGAGGTGACAGTGGCGGTCAGTCAGCCCAACTATCGCCTACAGGTCTGGCAAGATCGCCTGTGGGTGGTTGAGCACTTGCTACAAGGGGGCGATCGCCCCCGCTTATGAGTCCCATCACATTTTATGAAGCCTGGGGGTACCCCCAGCACCGTATAATTTTTCTAGGAGATGCTAGTTCCGTAGTGAAGGCCTTAGGGCCACTGCTCACGGGATTATGACAATTTACTTTTAATCTGATTTGATAGCCAACCTGGCACTTTCCATTCTGGGAGCGTGTCTTTTGTGATGAGGACTAACCTGACCATGACTACACCAAATGACGTCGATAACGGTACCCCTGCTACCTCTGAACCGGAGACTAGTGGTCGTCGGCCCGGCCGCACTTCGCGGTCAAAATCACCCGCTAGCGCTGGGGGCGGTCTGGTTAAGGCTGAGGACCACGGCGTGGTGATCGTGCTGGAGGATAACACCCGCTTGGTGGAAAGTGACACCCTCCCCAACCACCGCCCCATTGCCCTGAGCACCTTCCAGGTGGTGGGCAGTCTTGACCGAGCTGGGGAACGCCCCATCGCCGCTAACACCTTTGAGGTGGCTAATACCGATACCCTGCCCGGGCACCGTCCCATTGCTGTCAGCACCTTGCACATTGCCGACCTGCATGTGTTGCCTGGCGATCGCCCCATCGCTCCCAACGATGTCATCGATCCACCGGCAGCGGTCTTGATGGGTTACCTGGATTAGTCCAGCCCCATGGACCTGCCGCCACCTGCCGCCGAGAATGGTTATTGCGTTGATCACATCAACTGCCTACGCGGTAGCTTTCGCAGCTTGTTGGGGGAAGACCTGGTGGACCCCCGCCTCAGCCCTGTCGAGGCAGCCCTACTGATCTACAGGGCTGCCTACGTGGTGGTGTCCCACGGGGTAGGGCCCGACCCAATGTTTAACTACGGTAATCAGGCTGCCTTGGACCTGTTCGAAATGTCCTGGTCAGAGTTTACCCGTCTGCCCTCTCGCCAATCCGCTGAACCCCCCAACCAGGCGGAGCGGGCTGAACTGCTGGCCCAGGTGACTCGCCGGGGGTACATCCGACACTACAGCGGGGTTCGCATCACCAAACGTGGCCGCCGGTTTCGCATTAAGGATGTGACGGTCTGGAACCTGGTGGATGGACAGGGGGGTGATTACGGTCAGGCTGCGGTTTACAGCACCTGGGATTACCTTTGACTACAATACTGCCCATCAAGGGGCAAGGGTTGGTTGGAGCACGATGGTGAAGGCCCCGCCCCCTACACCCCTGTTGCAGAGGGCTACGGCGATAAAAGCAAGATTTGAATAGGGATAACCTGGGATATTGCTTAAACTATGTAGTCCTGATCCGCTGGGGGCCGGCTAGGCTGACGGAATCGGTTAGGATCCCCCAGGGGAGAACTTCGCCAGGATGAGATTGGTCAAGCCTACTCAAGGGATGAAAACTATGGGCTTTCTGCCGAAGCGATGGGGATTAAGGAACGGTTCCCTGGCCAGGAAATGGGGAGGGAACGCCGGCTTAGGGTTACTGCGGCGATTGGGATTTGGGCTTCGATTAGGGGGGATGATAGGAATTCTCCTAGCTATCTTGATCTGTTCTGGCCACGGATCGTCCCTCCAGGCCCAAACCTCCCAGGCCCCTGTCAATCCAGCCTTCAGTCCCACCCTACAGGTGGGCACCAGAATCCTGCCGCCCTTTGTCACTCAGGAGGGGGCCGGGGATTTATCCGGGTTCAGCATTGAGCTGTGGCAGAGTCTGGCGAGGGAAATTGACCTGAAATCCACCTTTAAGGTGTACCCCAACGTTCAAGATCTGCTCAGGGCGGTGGAGACGCGGGAGGTTGATGTGGCGATCGCCGCCATTACCATTAACTCTGATCGAGCCCAGAGAGTTGATTTTTCCCAACCGATTTTCTCCAGCGGGCTGCAAATTATGGTGCGCCATCCCCGACTAGACCGACAAAATCAGAACTTCCTTAGAAATTTAGCGACTAGCGCCCTACCCAAACTGGTGGTCCTCGCCCTATTGATCATTGGGGCCATGGCCCACCTCGTCTGGCTAATTGAGCGCTACCACCACGACCCAATGATTTCCTCAGCCTATTTTCCGGGAATTTTTCAAGCCCTTTGGTGGACGGCCACCGGCTTGGCCGGCGAGTACGGGGATATGCCGAGGGGGGTGGTCTCCAGGTTGATTGCCCTATTTTGGATGTTTGCCTCGGTGGGGTTTGTGGCCTATTTTACCGCCGCCTTCACCAGCGCCCTAACGGTGCAGCAACTTCAGGGGGGTATTCAGGGTCTGGTGGATTTGCCTGGTCATACCGTTGCTACTACCGCCGGTAGCACGGCGGCAACATTCCTGCAGGAACGGAAAATCAAGCTCCTAGAGCGAGATAGCCTGGAAGAGGTCTACGCCGCCCTGATGGATCGGGAGGCCGATGCGGTGGTGTTTGACTCTGGAGTGCTGGCCTATTACGCCAATCGCGAGGGGCAAAACCTGGTGAGATTAGTGGGGGAGGTATTTAAACCGGAAAACTACGGAATTGCCGTGTCACCCGGTAACCCCTTGGGGAAAGCCATTGATGTGGCCTTGCTGAAACTCAAGGAAGACGGCACCTACAATCTGCTCTATGACAAATACTTTAAGCAGGAATAGCGTGTTACCCTAGTCTCGATTTCAGGCTAGGCTGCCAGGGCAGCAGGGAGAGTAAGGCGGTACCATGGCGCTGATCGTTCAGAAATATGGGGGTACCTCGGTGGGTACCGTGGAGCGCATTAAGGCCGTCGCCCAACGGGTCCAGACAACAGTCAGTCAGGGCCATGGGGTGGTGGTGGTGGTCTCCGCCATGGGTAAAACCACCGACGGTCTGGTGCAGCTAGCTAACGACATCACCGATCGCCCCAGCCGTCGAGAACTGGACATGCTGCTGTCCACCGGCGAGCAGGTCTCCATTGCCCTGCTCACCATGGCCCTACAGGATCTGGGCCAGGAGGCGATTTCCCTGACCGGCGCCCAGGTGGGAATTATCACCGAGGCGGAACATACCCGGGCCCGCATCCTCACCATTAAAACCGATCGCCTACAGCGTCACCTGGGGGAGGGCAAGGTGATCGTGGTGGCGGGCTTTCAGGGCATCAGTGAAACCGCTGACCTGGAGATTACCACCCTGGGGCGGGGGGGCTCCGACACCTCGGCGGTGGCCCTGGCGGCGGCCCTAAAGGCCGACCTCTGCGAAATCTACACCGATGTACCCGGCATCCTCACCACCGACCCCCGACTGGTGCCCGAGGCCCAGTTAATGACGGAGATCACCAGCGATGAAATGCTGGAGCTGGCCAGCCTGGGGGCCAAGGTGCTCCATCCCCGGGCGGTGGAAATTGCCCGCAACTACGGGGTCACCCTGGTGGTGCGATCCAGTTGGACCGATCAGCCCGGCACCCGGGTGATTTCTCCCCAACCCCGGCCCCGACCCCTGGAGGGGCTAGAGCTAGCCCAGCCGGTGGATGGGGTGGAGTTTGACACCGATCAGGCCAAGGTGGCCCTGCTGCGCATTCCCGATCGCCCCGGCATTGCCGCCCGCCTCTTCGGGGAGTTGGCCCACCAGGCCCTCAACGTCGATCTGATCATCCAGTCGATCCACGAGGGCAACACCAACGACATTGCTTTTACCCTGCTGAAGGCCAACCTACATCGAGCCGAGGCGGTGGCGGCAGCCATCGCCCCGGCCCTGCGCACCGACCCCACGGACCCCAGCCAGGCGGAGGTGATGGTGGATGATCATACCGCCAAAATTAGCATTGCCGGGGCGGGCATGATTGGGCGGCCGGGGGTGGCGGCCAAAATGTTCTCCTGCCTGGCGGCGGCGGGGGTGAACCTTCAGTTGATTTCCACCTCAGAGGTGAAGGTGAGCTGCACCATTGATGCGATGGACTGCGATCGGGCCATCGCCGCCCTCTGTGCCGCCTTTGAAGTAGCCTCCTCCCCCTTCACCCCTAGCCCGGTGAGCTTGGAGTCAGCCCCCACCGCCCTGGTGCGCGGAGTTGCCCTGGATACTAAACAGGTCCAGGTGGCCATTCGCCATGTGCCCGACCAGCCCGGCATGGCCGCCCGCATTTTCCAAGGGTTGGCTGACCAGGGAGTCAGTGTGGACATGATCATCCAATCCCAACGCTGCCGTCTGATTAAGGGCCAGCCCACCCGCGACATTGCCTTCACCGTTGGTCTGGCGGATGCCCCGGTGGCCCAAACCCTGGTGGAGGGCCTGGCCCAGCACCTGGGCTGCGGCCAGGTGGTGGTGGATCGGGCCGTGGCCAAGGTGAGCGTAGTGGGGATGGGCATGATCGATCACCCCGGGGTGGCGGCCCGCATGTTTCAGGCCCTATCGGACCAGGGCGTTAACCTGCAGATGATTGCCACCTCGGAAATCAAAATCAGTTGCGTGGTGGCGGAGGCCGATGGAGTCAGGGCCCTGCAGGCGGTGCACAGCGCTTTTGCCCTGGCCGGCACGGAGGCTGTGGTGGTGCCCGCCTGATGGGGTGGGATTCTCAAGCCAACTGACCTATGATGAAGGGCGAGGCATCCTTCAGCTCCCGCCCCAGCCGTCCAGCCTGAGCCGATGCCCCTGTCCTGTGGTGGAGAGTCAAACGCCATGAAACTATTGCCTCTGATGTTCCTGGGGATCGGCCTGGCGGTGCTGGTGGCTCCGCCCGGTGGGGCCCAGTCCCTGCCCAATCCTCCCCTACCAGCGGCGGACACTACTCCGACACCGACGGGGCAGACCGCCTTGGAATTACTTAACCAGGGGGTCGATCGCTACAATGATGGCGACTGGGAAGGAGCTCTGACAGATTTTAATCGGGCCCTGGAAATCAACCCTAACCTGGCGGATGCCTACCTGTATCGAGGCCTGGTCTACTCCCAGCAGGGGGATGAGGCCCAGGCCCTGATCGACCTGAATCGGGCGGTGGAGTTGGCGGCGAACAACCCCAACCCCTACCTCAATCGGGGCGCTATCCTTTACCGTCAGGGGGACTTGGCGGCGGCCCAGGCGGATTTTGAACGGGCCATTGAACTAGATCCTGATAGCGCCAATGCCTACCTCTACCGGGGCCTGATTGATGCCCAGGCTGGCCGTCAGGAGCTAGCCCTGGAGGACTTCTCCCGGGCCCTAGAGCTGAACCCAGATAACCCCCGGGCCTACGTGCTGCGAGGCTTTGTTTTGGAGGAAATGGGCCGGCATCAAGAGGCGATCGCCGACTTTACCCAGGCCCTGGCCCTAGACCCAGAGTTGGCCCGGGCCTCCATGGGCCGGGGGGTGGCCCACTACCAGGTGAACCTGGATGATCTGGCCCTGGCGGACCTGAACCGGGCGATCCAGATTGACCCTACCCTGGCGGCGGCCTACCTGAATCGTAGCTATGTCTGGTATCGCCAGAATCGCACCGATCAAGCCCTGGCGGACCTGAACCGGGCCATCCAGCTCAATCCTGAATTGGTGGAGGCCTACCGAAGTCGGGGGCTGATCCGGGGCCAGCAGCAGGATTTATCCGGGGCCACTCAAGACCTGAGTCGGGTCACCCAGCTTCAGCCGGAATCGGCCCTGGCCTACAAACAAAAAGGAGATTTGATGCTCCAGGCGGATAACCCTGGGGGGGCAATGGCTGGATACAATCAGGCCATTCTTTTGGATCCAAACTATGGAGCAGCCTACAAAGCCCGGGGCGATGCTCGGATGGCCAGTGGTGATAGCTTTGGCGCTATCGATGACTATAGCCAGGCGGTGGCGATTCAGCCCGATGACTGGGCGGCCTACGCCGCCCGGGCCCAGGCCTACCTGCGGGTGGATCAGGTGCAGCGGGCCTACGATGACCTAACCCTGGTGATCATGGCCAATCCTACCAGCTCCGATGCCGAGCTTTTCTTCAATCGGGGCTTGATCCGGGCCCGCCTGGGGGATGACCAGGGGGCTCGCCGCGACTTTGAGCAGGCGGGGCAACTCTACCTGCGCCAGGGCAACGGAGCGGGCTACCGCCAGGCCCTGGATCAAATGCGAGGGCTGTAGGACGGTGGGGCGGAGCATCCACCTCATCCTGATCGGGGTGGTCCTGGGGCTTAGCTTGGTGGCCTTACTGCTGGGTCCGGCCCCAGCCCTGGCCAGTCTGCACACCTACCACGAACAGCCAGGGCAGGTCACCCATCGATCAATTCAGAGCTTACCCGATCGCCGGGGTTTAAGCTGGCAGGCGGTGCTATTTAGGCGCTACTCCCCTGCCCAGGAGGGCAGGGTCGGCCCCCAAACCGACCTGCGCCTGGTGGGGTTTCCGGGGCAGGTGCAGATTGATCGGCAACGTCCCCTGACCATTCAAACCGGTACCAGCCGGCACTGGCAGGCCCCTACCTCCCCCCTGGGGGGGTCGTCAGAACTGCCGGAAAACGTGGCACAATACGATGTCGAAGACCTTTTAGGCCAGCTGGCTGGCCCGACGGTGTTGACCCTGGGGGTGCCCCTCCAGGGGGGTCAAACCGTGGAGGTGATCGTCGCTCCCTTTGTGGTGAAAGAATGGTTGGAGATTTTCCATCGCCAGGCTGCCTCAGTCAGCTAGAGCAGGAACGGCTGGCCTGTGTAAAAAGTTTAGGGGCGATCTCCCGGGCTAAGGGGGACCCCACCCCCCTGGAGTTTGAGGCCTTTTTGACCGCACTGCGCGGCTTCCAGCCCCTACCCCTAGACTGTACCCCGGAGCAACTGCTCCAGGACCCCACCCCCCTGGATCAGTGGCTGCCCCAGATCACCAGCCCCGATCTGCAGCAGCAGGTCTATCGGGGCGCCCATGCCATCCTCAAAAGTAAGGGCATCAACCCCCAGGAATCTGCCCTGCTGGCCCAGTTGTGCGATCGCTTCGGCCTTTCCCCAGCCCTGGCGGCGGCCCTGGCCCGCCAACCTGTGGCCCACTCCGCCGGCCTGATCAACTCCGCCCTGGGGGGCATGGCCTCCCTGATCGGTCGGGAGGGGGAGGTGCGTCGGCTGATTTTTGACTACGCCCTGGGGGGGGCGATCGTCGGCCTGATTCCCCTGCGGGGAGGGGGCACCCTGGAGATTAAGATCCTGGTGATCCTGGGACTGCTGCTGAAGATGGCCTGGGACATTCGCAACGCCTGGGGCCGACCCCAGCAAAGGGATCCCCTGGCGGTGATTGGCAACGGCTTTGGCTTTTTGCTGGCGGTGATCGCCGGGCTGCTGGCCTGGGCCAGTCTGGTGGCTTTGGGGGTAGTGGTCCCCTTTATCGGCGCCTTTGCCAAGGCGGCCGGGTTTGCCACCGGCCTCTGGGTGGCGGGCCAATCCATCAACCAGTTTTACACCAGTCAAAAGCGCCCCGATGTCAGGGCCCTGCGACGGGCCTTCCCCGACCTGATGGGGGAGCCCTGATGGTGTCTAGGTCATTTCCACCGGAGTTTTGCCATGGATAGCTACAAACGGCGTCAGTTCCTGCTCGGCGGTGTGGCGGCGGGCAGCGCCCTCACCCTGGGTAGTGAACAGGTGCGGCGACAGCGGGCGGCGGCCCGGCAGGCGGCGATCGACACCTACGCCACCCAGTTCTACGATCCCGACGACATTATCCAAGCCGCCATCACCGGCGATACCCGCATGGTGGAGGAACTAAAGGCAATCCAGGCCAGCGCCCCCTTCCCGGCCCCGCCCCTGGCCTACGACCGGCAAATGTCAAAACGGTTGATTCTGCTCAGCCGCCTGGCCACCCAACAGTATATTACCGGCCGCAACGACCCCAAGTACGACGGTAATTTGCAGCAACTGCTGGACTACGACCCCAGCCTGGACAAGTACCGCCTGGTGGCTAATTTCCGGGGTCAGGAGCGCCAGGTCAACGACGACATTGAAATCCAGGTGCCCCAACAGGTGATCGACGACCCCACCCTGCTGGATAACCCCACCGCCCTGGAGGATAACTTTTTAGAGGCGGAGGATGCCATCCGCACTGGGGTGACGGCGGCGGTCAAGGTGGGGCGGAAAATCGCCGTATTCTATGGTTTCCTGCTGGAGTCCCCGGAGGATAGCATCCTGGTGTTTCGGGGCACCCAGCGGACGGCGGAATGGCTGGGCAATGTCTACGCGGTGCAACGTCCCTACCTGGACCCCAACAGCGGGGCGGAGTTGGGCCTAATCCACGAGGGCTTCCGCCGCATCGCCGACAGCATCATTGACCCCCTGGCGGTGGAGGCGGTGAAACAAATCAACCCCAATAAGCCCTGCTACGTCTCGGGTCATAGCCTGGGGGCGGCCCTGGCCACCCTGCTGGCCCTGGACATCGCCCTGAAGGTGCCGGCCCTACAGCCGAAGTTGCAGGTCTACGTCTACGCCAGCCCCCGGGTGGGGAACCCGGAATTCGTCCGCCAGTACGCCAAAATTCTACCCAACACCTACCGGATTACCAACCTGGCGGACCTGGTGCCCACCAAGCTGCGGGCCGAGTTTGTCCACGTCGGGGAGGAGTGGTCCTTCGTCAGCCAGGGGGGAGATATCCTGCCCAACCACATTGTCGATACCTACCGGCGGGCGGTCAATGGCGGTGTGGAAACCAATCAACCCCGCAACTACCCGATCAGGGGCACCGCCTAGGGCCGGGGCTAAACCCCCCGCAGCAGTTGATCAACCATGCGGTTGGCCTGGGCCTGGTAGCTACCGCCGAACAGGTTGAAGTGGTTGAGGATGTGGTAAAGGTTGTAGAGGGTTTTGCGCCGGCCATAGCCCTCCGGTAGGGGGTAGGTGGCCCTATAGCCCTCGTAGAAGGGGGCGGGAAAGCCACCAAACAATTCGGTCATGGCCAGGTCCACCTCCCGATCGCCGTAGTAGGGGGCTGGGTCGAGGATCACCGGTTCGCCGCTGACGGTGACGGCGGCGTTGCCGGACCACAGATCGCCGTGCACCAGGGCGGGGGAGGGGTGATGGCCCGCCAGCAGCTCCGGCAGGGCGATGAACAACTCATGCTGCCGGGGGAAATGCCCCCCCCGTCGGCCCGCCAGGCGAAACTGGTGGCGCAGCCGCTGCTCCCGATAAAACTCCAGCCAACTCGAGGTCCAGGGGTTGGGCTGGGGGGTGGCGCCGATGGTGTTGGCCTGGGGCCAGCCAAACCCCTGATCGCTCTCTACCCGGTGCAGGGCCGCTAACCCTTCCCCCATGGATCGCCAGGCCGACTCCCCCTGCTGGGTACCCAGATCCAACCACTCCAGCACCAGGTAGGCCTGGTCTGCCTCGGTGCCCCAGCAAATTGGCCGGGGCACCCGGATGGTCTGGCTGCGTTGGATCTCGGCCAGCCCCAGGGCCTCGGCTGCGAACATGGCTACCCGGCTGGCCTGGTTCACCTTCACAAAGAAGGTCCGCTGGCCATCGCTGAGGCGATAGGCCTGGTTAATGCAGCCCCCCGCCACCGATCGCCGCTCCTGGATCGAGAAGGGCCGGCCAGTTTGGGTGCTGATCCGTTGGCTAAGGGCGGTCCACATGGGCCCTTACCGGGCCTGGGGGGATGCTGGTGTCAGCACCACCACCCCGTAGGCATCGGGGCGCAGGTAGCGCTGGGCCGCCGCCTGCAGGTCCTCCACCCTAATCTCCTGGAGACGGTGGGGGTACTGTAGCCCATCGGCAATGTCGCCGGTGAGGGTGTGGTAATAGCCGTAGAGGCCGGCCCGATCGCTGGGGCTTTCGTTGGCAAAGATAAAGCGATTAGCCACCTGGGTTTGCACCCGTTGCAGCTCCGCCGGACTGACCGGGGTGGTGCGCAGTTGCTGCAGGTGATCGGCGATGGCCGCCTCCACCGCCTCCAGATCGGCGGCGGCCAGCTTGGCCGACACCATAAACAACCCCTGGCGGGCCAGGGTCATGTTGCTACAGCCCACACTGGTGACCAGGTGGCGTTCCTCCCTCAGGTCCCGCACTAGGCGGGAGGTACGGCCCCGCCCCAGGATCGAGGCCAGGATATCCAGGGCGTAGGTATCGGGCAAATCCAGCACCCCCGGCACCCGCCAGGTGATCATCAGCCGGGTCTGGCTAAGGCTGGGATCGGGGTGCACCAGCCGTTGGATGGTTTGGAAGGGGGCCTCCGGGTCGTAGCCATAGCCAGGTTGAAAGGAGGGCAGGGAAGCCGGAGCCTGGAAGGCTGGGGGGGCCATGGCCTGCTCAAAGCCCTGCGCCACCGTGGCCACCAGTTGCTCCACCGGCAGGTTGCCCACCGCCACGGCGGTGATGCACTGGGGCCGGTACCAGGTATGGTGAAACTCCCGCATTTGGTCGGGGGTGAGCTGCTGAATTACGGTAGAGGGGCCCAACACTGGGCGGCGGTAGGGCAATCGCTCAAAGCCCAGCTCCATAGATCGGGCGTAGGTGCGCCGTTGGGGGTTATCCTCCGCCCGGCGGATTTCCTCCAGGATGACTGGCCGCTCCCGCTCAAAGTCCTGGTCGCTGAGGCGGGGGTTAATGACCAGCTGAATTTGCAAGGGGGCCAGGGTGGCAAAGTCCTGGGGGGCGGTGGTGATGTAATACTGGGTGTAATCCTGGCTGGTGGAGGCGTTAGTCAGGGCCCCCCGCTCCTCGATGCGGCGTTCAAACTCACCACAGCGGAGCTCCGCCGTGCCCTTGAAGATCATATGCTCCAGGAAGTGGGCCATACCATTGATGGCATCACTTTCCACCGCCGACCCCACCCGCAGCCACAGGCTCAGGTTGACCACCTCCAGGGGCATTTGCTCGGCAATCACGGTCAGACCGCTGGGTAATCGGTAAATCTTAGGCGCCACCAGGGGCGTCGGCAGGGGGGCAAGCAGGGGCATAGGGTCTCAATCCGGCGGCAAGGTCATACACTCATATCTATCTTAACCACTCCCTCCCCGTCTGGCCGCTCCTCCAGCCAACCGCCCCCCAGGCCTCACCCCCGCGCCAGGGGCATGAGCAACTCGGCCTCTTGAAACAGGGGGGTACTGAGGTAGCGCTCCCCAAAGCTGGGCTGAATCACCACGATCAGCTTGCCCTGGTTCTCTGGGCGCTTCCCCACCTCCACCGCCGCCTTGACGGCGGCGCCGCTGGAGATGCCCGACAGCAAACCTTCCTCCCGGGCCAGACGGCGGCCGTAGGTGATGGCATCGGCATCGGTCACCTGCACCACCTCATCCACCAGGCTGAGGTTGAGCACCTCGGGAATGAACCCCGCCCCAATCCCCTGGATTTTGTGGGAACCGGGCCGACCGCCGGAGAGCACCGGGCTGTTTACCGGCTCCACGGCGATCGCCCGAAAGCTAGCCTTGCGCTGCTTTAAAACCTCCGCCACCCCGGTAATGGTGCCACCGGTGCCCACCCCGGCCACCAGCATATCCACCTGGCCATCGGTGTCGGCCCAGATCTCCTCGGCGGTGGTGCGGCGGTGAATTTCAGGGTTGGCCGGGTTGCGAAACTGCTGCAGCATGTAGGCGTGGGGCAGGGTGTCGAGGATTTCCTGGGCCCGTTGAATACAGCCCGCCATACCCGCCACCCCGGGGGTGAGCTCCAGATCTGCCCCGTAGGCCCGCAGCATGGCTCGCCGTTCCGAGCTCATGGTTTCCGGCATGGTCAGGATCAGGTGGTAACCCTTGGCGGCGGCGGCCATGGCCAGGGCAATGCCGGTGTTGCCCGAGGTGGGCTCCACCAGGGTAGTCTGGCCGGGGGTAATCAGCCCCGCTGCCTCCGCCGCCTCAATCATGTTGATGCCAATCCGGTCCTTCACGGAGGCGGAGGGGTTCATGCCCTCCAACTTCAGCACCAGCCGGGCCCCGCAGCCCTCCGCCTGGGGAATACGATTGAGCTGCACCAGGGGGGTGCTGCCGATCAGTTGGGTAATGTTTTCTGCAATCCGCATGGCCTTAGGGCATTAGATATAGTACATAATATCAAGCTGCTGTTTGGCATTGCGTCGCTCTAAAAGGTCTTTTAAGGTGTACCCCTGCAGCACCCGGACCGTTGCCTGGTGCACCTCGCTCCACACCTCCTGGATTACCGACGCCTCGGCGGTTTCGGGGATTTTGGTGATTTCCCCCTGGGCCTCCAGACCCTCGATGCAGCTAATCACTTCATAGAGGGTGATTAACCAGGGGGCTCGGGCTAAAATGTAGCCCCCCCGAGCCCCCCGCTGACTTTTTACCAGACCGGCCCGCCGCAGGTGGGCCAGGAGTTGCTCTAGGTAGCGATCGGGAATGTTTTGATGGGCGGAGATTTGGCGAATTTGCAGCGGTTCCCCACCACCGTAACCGGCGCTCAGTTCCAGCAGGGCCAGCAGGGCATACTCGGATTTAGAAGACAAGTCCACGGGGCGGCAACCTGGATTTGAAGGGATGATTGGCACAATCACCCTAGTATACCCCGCTTCTCCACTGGGGTTTGCAGGATTAATCCAGGGCAACCGCATTGGATCGGGATTTTGGCCCAAACGGTAGTGCATTCAACCAAATCTGATCGGGCCTCGAGGTAAGGTTAAGTAACTGTTAACCTATTAACCTCCTAATTATCTATGGCTGCCCTGGGTTTGCTGGTGGATCCGTTGGTGTCGGAAAATAGTCAGTCAGCCCCCTACGCTGATCTGGGGGAGTTTCTGGAGATTCTCCAGCTATTGATTCGTGAGCCCTCGGTGGTGGGCAGCGAAGACTCCTTTTTTCGGGTGTTGCGGCGGGAGCTGGAGGAGATTGGCCTGAACATCACCTACTACCACGGGGTGTTGGTGGCCCAGGGCGATCGCCCCCAGGACCTGATCCTATCTGCCCACATCGATCGCCACGGCCTGCTCTGCACCGGCCCCAACGAATTTCAGTACGCCGCCTTCATCGCTGGCAATCAGAGCGAGCTCACCGGCGACTCGGTGTCTGAGCAGATGCTGCACACCATCGAAAACCGCTTTCAAGGGCAGCGGGTGCAGGCCCATTTGCCCTACACCGGCACCTACCTGGGGCAGGGGCAGATTACCCGTTCCTACATCTGCCCAGAGCGTCGCAACCTGATCTTCGAGGTAGATGGCCTGGAATACCTCCAGCCCGGCACCCCCATCGCCTTTCTAGACCGGCTGCAGTTTAAGGATGGCTACGTCTCTGCCCAGCTGGACAATGTGGTCAGCGCCGCCATGATTATCTACCTCTTCCGCTGTGGCTTTCAAGGCACCGCCCTGTTTACCGCCCAGGAGGAGTCGGGGCGCAGTTGGCGCTATGCCCTCTCCTGGTTCCAGCGCCAGCAGATCACCACCCAGCGGGTAGTGGCCCTGGATACCAGCCCCTACCACAACCGGGAGGCCGCCGATCAGCAGTGGATCACCCTGCGCCGCAAGGATGCCAGTGCCCCCTTTGCCACCGCCATCACCCAGGAACTGGCGGACCGCTGTCAGCAGCTAGCCATTCCCTACAGCT
Source organism: Leptolyngbya sp. (assembly GCA_040381765.1). Lineage (GTDB taxonomy): Bacteria > Cyanobacteriota > Cyanobacteriia > Phormidesmidales > Phormidesmidaceae > Nodosilinea. Next base: position 29,166 of record JBEIGU010000015.1, on the reverse strand, counting down.
ACAAGGACGACTACATCGAGGAGCAAAACCGCACCCGCCCCAAGCCCTACTCCCTGGGGCGCACCGAAATGGGCCACCTGACCGCCGCCACCGCCGGGGCGATTAGCGGCACCACCCTACAGCTGCCCACCACCGAGTACCACACCCCCAACGAAACCGCCTCCCTCACCGCCGTGGCGGCGATGATCCGGCTGTTGCAGAGTTACATTGACTAGACCCCCCAGTTTCCCTGGACAGGGGAGGGCGGTGGGGCCCTATAGTGGATAAAACATCATTGCTTGTTTTACCCGCCATGCCCACCATTGTTGATATCGCCGTCAATACCCCCGGCTTCTCCACCCTGGTGGCCGCCGTCCAGGCGGCTAGTCTGGTAGAGGCCCTGCAGGGGCCCGGCCCCTTTACGGTGTTTGCCCCCAACGACGAGGCCTTTGCCAAGCTGCCCGCCGGCACCGTGCAAACCCTGGTGCAAAATCCTCCCCAGCTGGCTCGCATTTTGAAGTTCCACGTGGTGGCCGGCCACTACACCCAGGCGGAGTTGATCCAACTGGGGCAGGTCACCTCCCTGGAGGGGGCCCCCATTCCTATCCACGGCACGGAGGGGTTTGAGGTTAAAAATGCCACGGTGCTGGCGGCGGACATTGAGGCGGATAACGGTATTATTCATGTATTGGACACCGTCATCCTGATGGGCTAGGGCCGGGCCACCCCCGGGTCTAGCCGCCCTCAAGTTCTACCCTATGGCACCTAACCATTCTGCTGCTGCGGCCATGGCTGCCGATGTTGCCCCTGACCAGGGCCGGGTTTCCCGCGGGTTGGCCCAGGTGTTAGCTGCGATCGCCCTACCCACCTGTCTGAAGGATCGACAGCACCGCTGGCAATTCCTCAACCCGGCCTACGCAGACCTGCTGGGCTACCCCCTGGCGGAGCTGCTGGGGCAGGAGGAGGCTGCCATCTTTCCGCCGGCGGTGGCGGATGCCTTCCGGCAGGCCACCCTGGAGGTGTTGAGCCAGGGGCAGGCCCATCAGCACCAGGTCACCCTGGGGGACCGCATCCTAATGGCCACCACCAGCCTGATCGACCAGGACGGCCCCGACCCCCTGGTGATGGTTACCCTCCAGGACATCACCCCCCAGTGGCAGGTGGAGCAAACCCTGAAGCAACAGCAGGAGCGGGAACGCCTCTACAACCAGGTGCAGCAGCTCAACAGCGACCTGGAACGGCAGGTGGTGGAACGCACCGAAGAGCTGCAAACCGCCCTGGAGGTGGAGGCCAGCCTGAAACGGATTACCGACCGGGTGCGGGATAGTCTGGATGTTAACCAGATTATGCTGACGGCGGTGCAGGAATTAACCGAGGCCCTGGGGGCCAAGGGGTCGAATACGGCCCTTTATAATCTGGAACAGCGCACCTCCACCATTTACTACGAGTACAACAGCTCCAATAGCGCCATTCCCGCCTACCAGGGCCGGGTTTCCCAGATGGATGCCTTCCCTGAGGTCTATAACCAATTACTGAGGGGCCAGTACTTTCAGTTTTGTTCTATGATCCCCAACCCCGATCGGGGCTACGTGGCCATGCTGGCCTGCCCCATCGTCGACGACCGGGGGGTGCTGGGGGATCTGTGGCTGATCAACGGCTGTGACTACGGCTTTAACGACATCGAGATTCGGCTGGCCCAGCAGGTGGCTAACCAGTGTGCCATCGCCATTCGCCAGGCCCGGCTCTACGAAGCGGCCCAGTCCCAGGTGAAGGAGTTGGAGCGCCTCAACACCCTCAAGGATGACTTCCTCAGCACCGTCTCCCACGAGCTCCGCACCCCCGTCACCACCATGCGGGTGGCCCTGCAGTTGTTAGGGGTAACCCTCAACCAGGAGTTTAATATCAACGCCGATATCCACAAGCCTAAGGCAGACCAGCATCGGGTGGCGCGCTACTTCTATATTTTGCAGGAGGAGTGCGAGCGGGAAATTAGTTTGATTAACGACCTGCTGGACCTGCAACGGCTCGACATCGGCAACCAACCCCTGCAGATGGAACCCCTGGTGGTGAAGACCTGGCTGCTGGGCTGGATCGATAGCTTTGTCACCCGAGCCAAGAGCCGCCAGCAAAGCCTGGATCTGTTCACAGACCCGGCCCTGCCGGTGGTCCACACCGATCGCCCCAACCTGGAACGGGTGTTGGCAGAGCTGCTCAACAACGCCTGCAAGTACACCCCCCCCGGTGAGCAGATTAGCCTCCAGGTCCATCCCCTGGGGGACCGGGGCGCCAGCCAGGTACAGTTTGTGATTCGCAACACCGGGGTGACCATTCCCGCCCAGGAAATCCCCCGTATCTTTGATAAGTTCTACCGGGTCCCCCAGGCCGATCCCTGGCAACAGGGGGGCACCGGTCTGGGGCTGGCACTGGTGCGGCGGTTGGTAACCCACATGGGGGGCACCATTGAGGTGGCCAGCGATCGCCAGGTGACCTGCTTTACTGTCACCCTGCCCACCCAGCTGGCCCTGGCCGGGTAGGATGGAGGTAGACTACCGCTGACGTCATTTGCCAGGAGAGTCGATCACCGATGACCACCGTCCCTGAACCCCACCTGGGCCCCTTTATGGGCCAATTTGGACCCTACAGCCTCACCCCCCAGGATCTCCAGGGGGTAAGGCTCTACCGCCTGGGGTTGGGGCTGGCGGCCCTGGCCCTGGCCATCGCCACCGGCCTCAGCTTTGCCCCCAGCCCGGCGCACCTGGCGGCCATTGACCTGTGCTACGGCCTGGGTTGGCTGGCCCTGGGCCTCAGCCTGGCCACCATCCACATCTACATGGTGAGTCTGCACCGGCTGCTGCAGGGGTTTTGGTTGGTGGGGGGGGTGGCCTCCCTGGCCCTGGCCTACACCGGGCCGGGCCCCCTGGCCCAAACCGTGGTGGATCACCCCCAGGCCCTCTGGGGAGTGGGCTTCAGCTTCGCCGCCCTGACCGGTATCTACCTGAAGGAGGCCTTTTGCTTCGATCTCTTCACCAGCAAGCTGCTCACCCCCCTGGTACCCCTGCTGTTGCTGGGCCATCTCTGGGGCCTGCTGCCGGCCCCGGTGGAGCAGGGGCTGCTCACCCTGTGGGCCGGGTTATTTCTGTTATTCGTCGGTGGCAAGCTGGGGCAGCCCCTGGTGCCCGACATTGGCGATAAGTCAGTGTTTACCGCCCGCCATCGCCCTAACCAGTAGGGGAGATAGGGAGATAGGGAGATAGGGAGAGGATTAGGGATTAGCGGCGGAGCGATCGCGCTGCAGTTCCGTAATCAGCTGGGCCAGTTGATCCCCATCAGTGTAGTAGACCTGGTTGCAAAAGTGGCAGGTGTCCTCCGCCCCGTTATCTTTCTCGATCATGTCCTGCAGCTCCGCCTCCCCGAGGATTTTCAGGGCCCCCAGCATGCGATCGGGGGAACAGGGACAGTAGAATTGCACCAGCTGGGTTTCCGGCAAAATCTCCAGGCCCATGTCCCCCACCAGGCCCTGGAAGATCTGGGGCAGGGTTTTCTGGGCCCGCAGCAGGGGGGTAAAGCCGGTGAGGGCCCCCAGGCGCTGCTCCAGCAGGCTAACCATGGCCGGGTCCTGGGCGGCCCGGGGGAGGATCTGCAGCAGCAGCCCCCCCGCCGCCTCCACCCCCCGGGAGCTGACGAACACCCCCAACATCAGGGAGGAGGGGGTCTGCTCTGAGGAGGCCAGGTAGTGGGTGAGGTCGTCACCAATTTCCCCCGACACTAGTTGCACCGTGCTGGAGTAGGGGTAGCCGTAGCCCACATCCCGCACCACGTAGAGGTAGCCCTGGGGCCCCACCGCCCGGCCCACATCCAACTTTCCCTGGACATTGGGGGGTAGCTCTACGGCGGGGTTATCCACGTAGCCCCGCACCGTGCCATCCAGGCCAGCGTCTACCAAAATCCCCCCCAGGGGCCCATCCCCCCGCACCCGCAGGTTCACCCGGGACTGCGATCGCTTCATGCTAGAGGCCAGCAACAACCCCCCCGCCATGGTGCGCCCCAGAGCCGCCGTGGCCACAGCAGAAAGCCCATGGCGCTGCCGGGCCTCCTCGGTTAGGCGGGTGCTGACCACCCCCACCACCCGAATACCCCCATCTGCGGCGGTGGCCCGCATTAGTTGATCTGCCATAGCGATTTCTGACTCCTTAATGATTCTTAGTATAGCGGGCGCAAGGCAACGGGCGACAGGCGACAGGCGTAGGGCGCAAGGCAACGGGCGTAGGGCAACGGGTGACAGGCGCAGGGCCAAAGGGGGATGGGGGAATCAGGGGAGAGGGGAAAGTTTTGGCATACTGGAAGGTGTTTCTGTGGTTGTGCCCTATGTTAGGTATCTTTCAGCAAAGCTGTCTGCGGATTGCGGTGAAGGCCTCCCAGGAGACCCTGGGCCAGAGTCTGTTAAAGCCCGAGTGTTTTAGTCAGTGGCTATGGCCCCAGCACTTTGATCAGGGTCTGCCGGAGTCTCTGAGCCTGGGGCAAGGCTTCACCGGTCACCTGGGGCCCCTATCCCTCCATCACCAGGTCACCGAGGTGGGGGAGGATCATCTGGTGCTGATGCTGTCCGGGGCGGTGGATGGGTTTCACCAGTGGTACTGGGGAGATAACTGGGTACAGTCCCGCCTGGAGGGGGTCTCCCTGCTACCCCTCAACCTCGGCCAAAGCCTCACCCTGCTCCGTCTGCAAGCCTACCTCAATCACCCCCCCACCCCCTAATTCCCCCCTTTCGTCCGTCGCCCTGGGCCCTGCGCCTGTCGCCCTGCGCCCCCCTCCCCCCCATGCCCCGCCACCACTACCTCCTCTTCCACAAGCCCTACAACGTCCTCAGCCAGTTCACCCCGGGGGATGGCGGCCCCGGGGGCTTGACCCTGAAGGACTTTATCCCGATGCCGGGGGTTTACCCGGTGGGGCGTTTAGATCGCGACAGTGAGGGGCTGATGCTGTTAACCGACAATGGCCCGCTGCAGCACCGCCTCAGCCATCCTCGCTATGGTCATGAGCGCACCTACTGGGTGCAGGTGGAGGGTATTCCTGAGCCCGCTGCCCTGGAGCAGCTGGCTCGGGGGGTGACCATTCAGGGCTACCGCACCCGCCCCTGCCGGGTCACCCTGCTGTCCGAGGCGCCCGCTTTGCCCCCCCGGGTGCCGCCGATTCGGGTGCGGCAGCGGATTCCCACCAGCTGGCTGAGCCTCACCCTGGAGGAGGGTAAAAATCGCCAGGTGCGGCGGATGACGGCGGCGGTGGGCTATCCCACCCTGCGATTGGTGCGCCAGGCGATCGCCCGACTGCAGTTAGGTGCCCTAGAGCCGGGGCAGTGGCGGCCAGCAACGGTGGAGGAACAGCGCTGGTTGGAGGGGTTATAGCGCCCTTCCCGGGCTACCGCTATAATCGTGAGGGTTTGCCTGTTTTGATCGTCCTCCATCTGTGTGGCCCACCGTGTACCCCCAACCGCCCTACGTTCTCCTTTTAGCTGGCTTTTTGGCCGCCGTTAGTTCCGGCTACGCCTTCAGTACCTCCCTGCAACAATCGGTGCAGGAGTGGCAACAAAAACGCTCTACCCGGATTTTGGCTAGCTTGCGGGGGCCACGGTTGCAGGTGCCCTTTTTTGGTATTTGTGCCGGGGTCTGCGTGTTTCTGGCCTCCGGCATTGAGTTGTTTGGTTTCCCCACCAAGGCCGCCTACGCCATGGGGGCCCCCCTCACTCTGTTGAGTGGCCTGCTGATCTGGTCCCAACTGGGCAGGATCCTCACCCTGATTGAAGAGGGCGGATCTAAGGCCCTGGATCTCGACTCCTTTTAATTAATCATCACCATGGGGCCCACCGATCCCGCCGCCCATGCCAGCTCTTCAGCCCCCGGCGCCCGGCCCGCCGAGGTGGCCCTGCAGGGGTTGACCCAGGCCCTGGATAGCCTCCGCCAGGGGCTGATCACCGATCTGACCCAGGAAATTGAAACCCTGCAGCGCCACCGGCAGGCCCTCAGGCGGGAGGTGGAGGAGGTGGAGGGCCAGCTCAGCCAACTCCAGGCCCGACAGACCCAGGGCCTCAGCCAGCAACAGCAGGCTCAGCAGGAGGCCTGGGCCCGCCACCTGGCCCTGGCCCTGGCCACTCACCTGCAAAGCCATTTGCAGGCCTACCGGGGTGGGGCCGCCCCTAATCAGGGGGAGGCTCAGCAGGAGGGCTCAACGGCTCAGGCTGCCGAGACCCTGAGGGCGGCCAGTCAGGGCCTGGCGGATCTAGATGGGGCCCTGCACCGCAGCCTGCAAACCCTACAACAGGATTTATTCAGCTACCAGAGCAGCCTCTCCCAGCAGGTGAGCCGCATGCATAGCCTGGAGCAGCAGGGGGAGGCGATCCTAGAGGCTCTGGTGGGCCGCCTCAGTCAGGAGCTGCAGAGCCAGCTATTGCGACCCTTGCCCCCAGAGCCCCTACCGCCACCACCGGATCCCAGGGCACCTGGCTCCACCCCCGCCATCCCCCAGGGGCCTGACCGTCGCTTGGCCCCCCCCTGGTTCTTCCTGGGGCTAGGGGTGATCGCCCTCCTCGCCCTCGCCAGCCAGCATCTACTGGTGGGGTGGGTGGCCAACGGTGGCCAGGGGTTGGGCCGGGTGCCCCTACCGCCAGTTTTACCCCTTACCCTCAGTAATGCGGTGTTGCTGCTATGGCTCCGCCTGCTGGTAGCGCTGCCCCTGCTGGCCCTGCTGGCCCCCCGGCTGCAGCCCAGCCTCAGTGCCGACCTCAGTGCCCTATTCACCAAACCCTCCCCCACCCTGGGTCGGGTGCTGGCCGGGGCCGTGTTCCTGGGCCTATCCCAGGTGTTGCTCTATCGAGCGATCGCTGACCTGGGGCCGGGCCTGGCGGTTACCCTGCTATTTACCTACCCCCTGGTGGCCCTCCCCCTCTCCTGGTGGGGCCAAGGGCAAGGGGCTAGCCCCCTACGACTGGTGGCCCTGCTGGCCCTGGCCATGGGCCTGGTGTTTGCCACCCTGCCCGATCTGCTGGGCTTGACCAGCCGGGGGGGCTCCGCCTGGGCGCTGGCCACCGCCCTGTTGGCGGCAGCGGCCTTTGGTCTCCACTGGCTGTTCCTGCAGCTCAGCCTGCAGCGGTTGCCCCTGGTGCCTACTACCCTGGTGCAATTTTCCACGATGTTCGGGCTCGCCAGTTTGGTACTGATACTCACCTCCCTGGTGGGGCTGGGCCCCACCCTAGCCAATCAGCCCACCGGGCTCTACGGGGCGGGCCTGGGGCTGGGGCTCCTCACCCTGATCGCTTACCTGGCTAACCACTATAGCCAAGGGTTTAGCCAGCGAAACCGCCTACCGGTGCTGGCGGCCACCCTTCCCCTGGTCACCGCTGTACTTAGCTATGGTCTCTTTCCTGGAAGCCCGTCGATGTTGCAATTTATCCAGTGGGTGGGGGTAATCCTGGTGAGCTTGGGAGGGGTTTCCCTGGCCCTAGATCGGTATCAGGCAAGGGGAAATATCTAGGTGATCCGGTGCTGGCTCGCCTCCGCCCCCGTAGGTAACTACGGCTAGAGCACCGCATACAGCGTGATCATCGTCAGATAAAGGGGCACCGCCATGGAGATGAATCCTACGGTGAAGCGGGTATCCAGATGATGCTCCTGACAGAAAAGAATTGTCAACAGACTGGGGGGCAGGGCTGCCCCCAGCAAAACCACGGTTTGTTCCAGACCCTGCAGGCCCAACAGACGACTGGCCAGCCAGCCCAGCCCTAACCCACAGGTGATTTTAGCCAGGGCCAGGCCACCGTAGAGGGGCAGGCCGGAGCAATCTACCCTAAAGGTCATCCCCAGCAGCAGCAACACCAGCAGCAGGAACCCCGCCGCCGGAATCTGCAGCAGTGGCAGTAGCAGCAGCGATCGCTCCCCCAGTAGGTTGAGGGCCAGACCCGCCATGATCGCCCAGAAGAAAGGGGTTTGGATCAGGTTCTGGGCCAGACGGCGGGGGGTGATTTGCCCCTGACCAAACCAGGCGGAGAGGGCGTAGATCACCGTCAGCAGGTAGACGGCCTGGGCCAGGTCAAACAGCACAAACCGACTCAGCCCCGCCTCCCCCGTGGCCATCAGCATCAGGGGATAACCGATCGCACCCCCCTCAAAGGAAGCAAAACTGGCGATCAAGGCCCCAGCCCGGGGGCGTTCCCAACCGAGCAGGGTCACCCCCAGGCCAGCGATCAGGGTTAGCCCTAGCACTACCCCCAGGGCGGAGAGGGGTAGGGCGATCAGATCGGCGGTGATGGTGGCGGTGGCCAGGGCCTTAATGATCACCGCCGGGATAGCCAGATGGGTGAGGAGTTTGCCCAGGGTTTGCTGGTCCTGGGGACCCAGAAAGCCGACCCGCCGCAGGCCAAAACCCACCCCCACCATCAGGATCATGGCCAGGAGTTGGATTAGCATGGGGTAGGGTAGTGGATCAATTACAAGGGCTCAGCACTGCCATAGCCCAGGATACCTGACCCCAGGCATGGCTAGTGGGTTCCTCCCTTGCCACGCCCGATCACCAGGTCAGTGGATCACGATAAAATGGAGGTAATTTGGATCTCCTTCACCCCTCCAGCCCCTATGACCGTTTCCTCCTCCCCCCTATCCCTGGTGGATTTGGCCCAGGCCACTCGACAAGCCGCCCAGGGTCTGGCCAGCGCCTCGACCGCCACTAAAAATCAGGCCCTGGAGGCCATGGCCCAGGCCCTGGAGGATCGGCAGGAGGACATTCTGGCGGCGAACCAGGCGGATTGCCAGGCCGCCCAGGCTGATCGCCTGGCTACCCCCCTCTACCAGCGCCTGAAGCTAGACCGGTTAAAGCTGCAGGGGGCGATCGCCGGTCTGCGGGACGTGGTGCGTCTGCCCGACCCGGTGGGTACGGTGCAGCTCCATCGCCAGCTAGATGAGGGGCTGGTGTTAAAACGGGTGACCTGCCCCCTGGGGGTGCTAGGGGTGATCTTTGAATCCCGTCCCGACGCGGTGATGCAGATCTCCGCCCTGGCGATCAAGTCCGGCAACGGGGTGATCCTGAAGGGGGGTCGGGAGGCGGTGCAATCCTGCAGCGCCCTGGTGACCGCCATTAAGCAGGGCCTGGCCAGCACCGGTCTGGATCCGGCGGTGGTGCAGCTGCTCACCACCCGGGAGGAAACCCAGGCCCTGCTGGCCCTGGATCAGTACCTTGACCTGATCATTCCCCGGGGGTCCAACAGTTTTGTCCAGTTTGTCCAAAACCATAGCCGCATTCCCGTGTTAGGTCACGCCGATGGCATTTGCCACCTTTACCTGGACCGCCAGGCGGACCTGGCCAAGGCCATCCCCATCGCCGTGGATGCTAAGGCGGGCTACCCCTCCGCCTGCAATGCCATTGAAACCCTGCTGGTGGATGCCGCCATTGCCGACACCGCCCTACCCCCCCTGGCGACCGCCCTAGGGCAGGCGGGGGTCGAGCTGCGGGGGGATGGGGCGGCCCGCCAGATTATCCCTGAGCTGGTGCCCGCCACCGAGGCCGACTGGGGGACGGAGTACAGCGATCTGATTTTGGCGGTGAAGGTGGTGGACGGCCTGGCGGCGGCGATCGCCCACATCAACACCTACGGCTCCCGCCACACCGAGGCCATTGTCACCGAAGACAGCGCCGCCGCGGCCCAATTTATGGATCAGGTGGATGCGGCGGGGGTTTACCATAACTGCTCCACTCGCTTTGCCGACGGCTTTCGCTACGGCTTTGGGGCCGAAGTCGGCATTAGCACCCAGAAGATGCCCCCCCGGGGGCCGGTGGGGCTGGAGGGGCTGGTCACCTACAAGTACCAGTTGGTGGGCCAGGGCCAGGTGGTGGCCACCTACAGCGGGGCCCAGGCCAAACCCTTCACCCATCAGGATTTGCCGATGTGAGGCCAGTGCCATCCCATCGGCCCCCGAGGGCGGGGGCTCGCCTCGATACTGGGGGGAAAGGCACCGCCACTGGCGCCACCGACATCCGGGCCCCCCGCCGCTTGGGCTGGCAAGATCTGATCAGCTGGACCAGCCAGCGCAGTTTACTCCTGTTGCTCAGCGATGGGGTGGCGCTGGGGTTGTCCTGGCATCTGGCCCGATTCTTGAATCAGTTTTTCTCCCCCATTCCCCCCCAGTTGGTGTGGTGGCACTGGCTGGGGTTGCCCAGCCCCTTCTGGTTATTCCTGGCCATAACCCTGAGCCTGCTGGCGACGGTGGGCTTCTACCGCGGCGATGACCGCACCCGCAACTACCTGCGGGCCGGTGAGCTGGTCAGCCTGGTCTACCTGGCGGCCCTGGTGGGCATGTACATCTACGACCCCAAGTTGGATTTGCCGCGATCGCTGTTTTTCTCCGCCTGGCTCAGTAGTGCGGTGCTGATAGTGGTCTGTCGCCTGGGGGTGCTTACCCTGCTTGTGCGCCCCCTGGACCGCCGTCGGCTGCCCGGTCGGGTTTTTCTGATCGCCCCGGCCCACCGCCTCAAACCTCTGGCGACGGTGCTCTGGCAACGGGCCCAGCTACCAGTGGTGGGGGCCGCCCTGGCCAGTACCGCCCACTCCTCCCCCACCTACCGGGCCATTCTCCGCTGTCGACCCAGCCTGGTGCTGGCGGAGGGAATCCCCGCCGTCCACCTCACCTCCGCCCTCTACTGGCAACTGCGACGGGCCGGCATTCCCCTGCAGTTGCTGCCCAGCAGCCGCGACATGCTCTACTGGCGGGGCCTGCCGGAAACCATCGCGGGCCTGCCCAGCCTGCGCCTGGATGCTGCCCCCATGGGGGGCTGGGATTACCGCTTAAAACGGGCGATCGACTACCTGGGGGCGACCCTGGGCCTGGTGGGCCTCGCCCCCCTACTGCTGGCCATTGCCCTGGCCATCCGCCTGGATTCCCCCGGTCCGGTGTGGTTTCGTCAGCAACGGGTGGGGCTACAGGGGCGGCCCTTTTGGGTCTGGAAGTTTCGCACCATGGGGGTTGATGCCCCCCAGCAGCAGGCTGACCTGGAGGCCGCCAATACCAACACCGACGGCATTTTGTTTAAACTCAAACGGGACCCCCGGGTGACCCGGGTGGGGGCCTGGCTGCGCCGTACCAGCCTGGATGAACTGCCCCAGTTGATCAATGTGCTGCGGGGGGAAATGAGCCTGGTGGGGCCCCGGCCGCTGCCGGTGCGGGATGTGACCCGGTTCCAGGCCTGGCACCACATCCGCCACCAGGTATTGCCGGGCATCACCGGTCTCTGGCAAATCTCCGGGCGATCGCAGATCGATTGCTTTGACCATGTGGCCCACCTGGACCTACACTACATCGACCACTGGTCCCTCAACCTGGACCTGGAAATTCTCACCGCCACCCTGGGGATTTTACTGCGGGGTAAGGGCGCCTATTGAAGTCCTATCCAGGGGGGACTCAAGGGCCTGCAGGGCCAAGACCTCCGCCTCGCTAATCGGCTGCTCAGTCATGGTGTAGAGCAGACCGGCGCCAGAGGACACCAGATTTAGATAGTAGGGATGGGCGTCGCCTTTGCTGACCGCGTAAACCCGCACCCCCGTGTCCACCCCCAGCACCTCGCCGGTGACGTTGCTGAGGCTGTAGCCCTCGGCCTCCAGACGATCGCACAGATCCTGTGCCCCCAATCGCCAGCTGGCCACCGGCACCTGCCAGCAGTCAGGCCGATCGCCACAGCTGGCCTGGGCCCCCTCCAGGTGGGGGAAGTCGCTGTAGGGTTGGGGCTCCTGGGGATCCGTTTGGGGTGGTGCCACCGGTGCAGGGGAAGGTAGGGGCTCAGGGGCTAGAGCCTGGGGCTCGGCAGGGGCGGGTTCTGGGGCAGGGCTTGGGGTCGCCAGGGGCGGGGCTGGCCCCGGGGAGATTACCGGTGGAGGTATTGGCACCGATGGCAACACCCTGAGGCTGACCCTCTCCACTGCGGCGGAGTCCACCGGGATAGGGGGCAAGGGAGCCTTCTCGCCAGCGGTTTGAAGGGGCAGCCCCAGGATTAGGGCGTGGGCCACCACGGACAGACCTAACCCCGCCCCGCCCAGGGAAAGCCGACTGAGTAACTCTGGCCCCAGCCTAAAACGACGGCAGGATGACGGCAGGGGGGACAGGAAGGGGAGGGCCTGGGATCTAGGGGTCATTATCAAAATATTTTGGCAGCAATCTTGGAAGGTTAACGGGAGAGATTTACGTTTGGCAAGGGGGAAACGGATGGGAAAAACCCGCAAAACCCTTACTAATTCAAAGATAGCATCTTAATTATAGCAGGGAGGTCGCCATTTTCAGTTGCAATTTTCCCCCACCTGGAGAAGTTTAAAATCAGGCTTATCGAGAAATGATGTCAACAGACGCTACAATGCAGACTGACCTAACCGTCCAGGATCCCCATGCCTGGGCGTCATAACCTGATTATTTGAGGTAGTACCCGATGAAACTTGGTAGACGTGCATTTTTGGCCACAGGGGCGGCCGCCAGTGCCGTGGCCCTGGGGCAATGCCGCCAGTCCTCCGCCCAGGCCCAGTTTGGCTGGCGGCGGCGGCCCCGGCTGAATCTTTACTCCTCCCGTCACTACGACACCGATGACCAGATCTATGAGGGCTTTCGCCAGGCCACGGGGATTCGGGTCAACGTGGTGGAGGCGGAGGCCGACCAGTTGATCGAGCGGATTAAAAGCGAAGGCCAGAATAGTCCAGCGGATCTGCTCATGACCGTGGATGCGGGGCGCCTCTGGCGGGCGGAGCAGGAGGGCCTGTTTCAACCGGTTACCTCCGCTACCCTGACCAATGCCATCCCCGCCTCCCTGCGCCATCCCGATGGGCTCTGGTTTGGCCTGACCAAGCGGGCCCGGGTGATTATGTACAACAAGACCGTGGTCAATCCCCGGGATCTGTCCACCTACGAAAACCTGGTGGACCTCAAATGGCGGGGGCGCATTCTGGTGCGCAGTTCCACCAATATCTATAACCAGTCCCTGGTGGGCTCCCTGATTGCCGCCCACGGCGCTGCCCAGACCGAGACCTGGGCCCGGGGGTTGGTAGCCAACTTTGCTCGCAACCCGGAGGGAGGCGACACGGACCAGATCAAGGCGGCCGCCGCCGGCCTGGGGGACATTGCCATCGCCAATACCTACTACCTGGCCCGCCTGATTAAGTCCGACAAACGGGAGGACCGCCAGGTGGCGGAGACCATGGGGGTGTTTTTTCCCAATCAGGGCGATCGGGGCACCCATGTCAATATCAGTGGTGCCGGGGTGGTGAAGACCGCCCCCCACCGGGAGGCCGCCATTCAGTTCCTGGAGTACCTGGCCAGCCCTGCCGCCCAGGAGATTTTTGCCCAGAGCAATAACGAGTATCCGGTGGTGGAGGGGGTGGCCCTAGATTCCGTGGTGGCGGGTTTTGGTCAGTTCAAGGCCGATCCCCTCAACGCCGCCGTGTTTGGCCGCAATAACCCCGAAGCCCTGCGGATTACCGACCGGGCCGGCTGGAAGTGAGTCACCCCAGGCCCAGAAAGGGTTTGGGGTGCAACTACCCTGAACTTACACATGCTGCACTGCCGCCACCGCCATGGGGTGGCGGCAGTGCAGCGGAGGGTGCGGGGAGTGCGTAGTCCCCTGGATGTGGGGTGAACCGGAGGGCATCGCGACAGTATTTCCCCTGATTAAGGGCCTTAAGCAGGTATCCTTTTGACTGGGGGTAGGGAGTGGCCGGTGGATCAGGCGTAAAGGGCTGGAAGTCAACCATCAAGGGCTCTAGGCCGGTCCAGCTATGGCTCCCCTACCGCTATTCTCCTAAGTCCTGGCAGAGCTGGCGAAAGTGATCCCCCCGGGCTTCGAAGTTGGGGTACTGGTCAAAGCTGGCGCAGGCGGGGGAAAGCAGCACCACCCGGGCCCCCAGGGAGGGGGCCAGTTGCCTGGCTCGACTCACCGCCCGCTCCAGGGTTTCCACCTGTTCTACGGCGTTGTAGCCAACCCTGGCTAGGCGCTCGGCAAATTGGGGGGCGGCCTGGCCGATCAGCAGGACGGTGGCGGCCCTTTCCTGGATGCGTTCCAGCCAGGGGCCATCCTCCCCGGGCTTGGGTTCACCGCCGGCGATCAGAATGGCAGGGGCTGCAACCGATCGCAACCCCACCTCGGCGGCGTCGTAGTTAGTGGCCTTGGAGTCGTTGATAAAGTCGATGCCCCTCCAGGTACCGATCCGTTCCAGGCGATGGGGAACGCCGGGGAAATTGGCCACTCCCTCAGCGATCGCCCGCCGGTCAATCCCCGCCAGGCAGGCGGCGGTCACCGCCATCAGCAGATTTTGCTGGTTATGCTCCCCCCCCATGGCTAAATCACTGGCGGGTAAAATCGCCTCCCCCCGGAAGGTCACCCAGCCCCCCTCCAGGTAGGTGGTGGGCTGCAAAGGGGCGATCGCCGCCGGCCCGCCGATGCTGGTCCAATGGGCCAGGGGAAAGGCCTGGGCCAGGTGCTGCCGCAGGTAGGGATCATCACCATTCAACACCGCCAGCTGCGATCGCAGCAGCAGACTGGCCTTAATCTGCGCGTAGTTTTCCAGGGTTTTGTGGCGGTGCAGGTGGTCGGGGGTGAGGGTGGTCCAGAGGCCAATGCGGGGGCTAAGGCTGGGGGCCGCCTCAATCTGGTAGCTACTCAACTCCGCCACCACCCAATCCGGGCTGGTCTCCGCCAGGCCCAGTTCGCAGGCGGCATAGCCAATGTTGCCGCAGGCCGGGGCCTGGAGACCCGCCGCCTGGAGAATGGCGGCGGTCAGGGCGGTGGTGGTGGTTTTACCGTTGGTGCCGGTAATCCCCACCCAGGGGCGGGGGGGTAGTAGTCGCCAGGCCAGTTCCATCTCGCCGATCACCGTTTGGCCAGCGGCCCGGGCCGCCACCAGGGCGGGCAGGTCCCAGGGGACGCCGGGGCTGACCACCACCAGATCGGCCCCTTCCTGTCCAGTAAAGCCATGGCCCAGTTGCAGATCCACCCCCGCCGCCACCAGGAGGTCCACCAGATCGGCGGTGGGGGGAGTGGGGTTGCGATCGCTGAGCACCACGGCCCAGCCCCGCTGGCGCAACAGGCGAGCCGCCGCCGCACCGGACTTACCTAAACCAATCACATGGGCCTGGGGCATGGCGGGCCTACTCCTTAACGATGGCACCAAAGTCCGCCAGCACCAGGGCATGGTTGCGCAGCAGCCCCAGCAGGTTGAGGCGGTTGCGGCGCACCTGGGGGTCGGCGGCCATCACCAGCACACTGTCGGGGCCATCAAAGAAATTGCTGACCACCGGGGTGACCTGGGTTAACCCCGCCACCAACTGCTGATAATTCCCCTGGGCCAGGGCGGCCTGGGTTTGGGGCAGGAGGCTGGTCAGGGCCGCCAGCAAGGCCGCCTCCGCAGGAGATTCAAACTGGTCAGGGTCCACCAGGCCCGCCGCTACCAGCAAGTCCGTGGGCAGATCGCCCTGGGCCGCCAGGCGGGTGGCCCGGTTGACGGTTTCGTAGACTGCCTGCAGCCGGCCATCCCGGCGGATCTCCTGGAGGAACCGGGCCCGGGTGCGGGCCTCCAGCAGGTCGGTCAAAACCCGCTGGCCGTAGGGGCTATCGGCCTCCCCCAGGATCCCATTCACCAGGTCGTAGTCCAGCCCCTCCTCCTGCAGCAGGGTTTGCACCCGCTGGCGAAAGAAGTCCTGCAGTTGCTGGATCAGCCGGGAGGGATCGGGCACCGTCAGGGCGGCATCCTCACCCAGGTGGGCCACCGCCCCGGCGATCAGGGAATGCAGCTGCAGGGGTAGGTGCGCCGCCCAGATGATGCTGACCACCGCATTGGCGGCCCGGCGCAGGGCAAAGGGGTCGGAGGAGCCGCTGGGCAGTTCCCCCAGGCTAAAAATCCCCACCAGGGTATCGAGGCGGTCCGCCAGCCCCACCACCTGACCCACCAGGGTCTGGGGCAGGGCATCCTGGGCCCCCCGGGGCAGGTAGTGCTCGGCGATCGCCACCGCCACCGCCTCCGGTTCGCCGCTGTGGCGGGCGTAGTGTTGCCCCATCACCCCCTGCAGCTCTGGGAATTCCCCCACCATCTGGGAGACCAGGTCCGCCTTGCACAGTTGGGCGGCCCGTTGCACCAGGGCCTGCTGGGGGGGGGCGAGCTGGAGTTGCCCGGCGATCTGGGCGGCGATCGCCCCAATTCGCCCCACCTTGGCCGCCATCGACCCCAGCCGCTCCTCAAAGGTGACGGTGGCCAGCCGGGCCCCCAGGGCCTCCAGGGATTGGCGGCGATCGGCATCAAAGAAAAACTTGCCATCGGCGAGGCGGGCCCTAATCACCCGGGCATTGCCCTCGGCGATTAGGGCGCTCTTGGCCGGGTCGCCATTGGCGATGGTAATAAAGTAGGGCATCAGGGCCAGATCTGACCCCGGCTGCCGCACCGGAAAATAGCGCTGGTGGCTCTGCATTTCCATGATTGCCACCTCCGGCGGCAGCTCCAGAAAGCTGGCCTCAAACTGCCCCACCACGGCGGTGGGCCACTCCACCAGGTGGGTCACCTCCTCCAGCAGATCGGTGGGGATCAGGGCCTCGCCCCCCAGCTGGTGGGCGGCGGTCTCTACCTGGTGGGCGATGGTCTGGCGCCGCCGGTTAGGGTCCACCTCCACCTGGGCGGCCCGCAGGGTCTCGGCGTAGTCCTGGGCGCGGGCCAGGGGCAGGGGGCCCGGCGAGAGTACCCGGTGGCCCTGGGAGGTGCGATCGCTGTGGCAGGTTTCCGAACCATTCTCCAGCTCTAGGGGCAGCACCTGGTCCTCCAGCAGGGCCACTAGCCAGCGAATCGGGCGGGGAAAGCGCAGGTCCCCATCCCCCCAGCGCATAAACCGTTTCCCCTCCAGGCCGGTGATCCACCCTGGCACCAGCTCCGTTAACACCTGGGCCAGGGCCCAGCCCGGCAGGGTTTGGGTGACGAAGACAAAGGCCCCCTTGTCGGTGTCGCGGATCTCCAGGGCCTCCACTGCCACCCCCCGGGAGCGGGCAAAGCCGCTGGCGGCGGCGGTGGGCTGGCCCTCCTTAAAGGCGGCCTGGGCCGGGGGGCCCTTCACCGCCTCGGTGCGATCGGGCTGGCGATCGGGCAACCCCTCCAACAGCAGGGCCAGGCGCCGGGGGGTGCCGTAGAGGTGCAGGGCGCTGGGGGTGAGGGCCTGGTCCTGCAGATCCGCCAGCACCCGGCTTTGCCACTGGGCCAGGGCCTGGGGCACAAAACTGGCGGGCAGTTCCTCGCTGCCGACTTCGAGTAAAAATGTCGCCATACAATAGGAAGGGGAGGGATCAACCGTGGGTAAGCCGCCGCCCCAATTGGGCTGGCGGTGGAAAGCTTTACCAGTCTACCAAGGGGCCATGCCCCTGGCACCGTCCTTAACTAAACCGATGGATTTGTTTGACCACCACCGCCAGCGCCAGATCGACCAGGAAGCCCCCCTGGCCTCCCGCCTGCGGCCCCGCACCCTGGCGGAGTTCATCGGTCAAGACCGGGTGGTGGGGCCAGGCCGCTTACTGCGGCGGGCGATCCAGGCGGATCAGCTCTCCTCCCTGATTTTCTACGGCCCCCCGGGCACGGGCAAAACCACCCTGGCCCAGATTATCGCCAACACCACCCGGGCCCACTTCATCGCCCTGAATGCGGTGCTGGCGGGGGTGAAGGAGCTGCGCCAGGCGATCGCCAGTGCCCAGGAGCAGCGCGGCCAGCAGGGCCGGCGCACGATTTTGTTTATTGACGAGGTGCATCGCTTTAATAAGGCCCAGCAGGATGCCCTGCTGCCCTGGGTGGAAAATGGCACGGTGATTTTGATTGGGGCCACCACCGAAAACCCCTACTTTGAGGTGAACAAGGCCCTGGTCAGCCGCTCCCGCCTGTTCCAGCTTAAGCCCCTGGAGCCGGCGGATCTGCGCCGTATCGCCCAGCAGGCCCTGGCCGATCGGGAACGGGGCTACGGCGATCGCCCCCTCCAGGTGGAGCCCGCCGCCCTGGAACACCTGGTCAACGTCGCCAATGGCGATGCCCGGGCCCTGCTCAACGCCCTGGAACTGGCGGTGGAAACCACCCCCCCCGGCCCCGACGGCCGCCTGGTTCTCACCCTGGCGGTGGCGGAGGAGTCCATCCAACGGCGGGCGGTGCTCTACGACAAGGAGGGGGATGCCCACTTCGACACCATCAGCGCCTTCATCAAAAGTGTGCGGGGGTCCGACCCCGATGCCGCCCTCTACTGGCTGGCCCGCATGATTTACGCCGGCGAAGACCCCCGGTTTATTTTCCGACGGCTGGTGATTTTAGCCAGCGAAGACATTGGCCTGGCCGATCCCCAGGCGATCACCCTGGTCACCAGCTGTGCCAATGCCTTTGACCGGGTGGGCCTGCCGGAGGGGTGCTATCCCCTGGCCCAGGCCACCCTCTACCTGGCCACCGCCTCCAAGTCCAACAGCACCCTGGGGTTCTTTGACGCCCTGGCGGCGGTGGAACAGCAGCGAGAGGGGGAGGTGCCGGCCCCCCTGCGGGATGCCAGCCGCGACCAGGCCAGCCTGGGGCATGGCCAGGGTTATCGCTACCCCCACGCCTACCGGGACCACTGGGTGGAGCAGCAGTACCTACCCACCAGCCTGCAGGGCCAGATGTTTTACCAACCCTCCAACCAGGGTTACGAAGCCCAGATTCAAACTCCGGTGGCCCAACGCCGCGAAGCCCAATTGGCCGCCCTGGCGGAAACCGATCGCCCCTTTGTCGAGGCCCTCACCGCCGGTCCCCCCGATCTGCAACGCGATCGCTGGCTGCAGCGCAGCCTCAGCCAGGCGGGGGCAGACCTGGCGGCCCGCCGCGATCGCCTGTTTGCCCTGGCCCCACCCCAGCGTCACCACCGCATCCTCGACCTCAACGCCCGCACCGGCCTGCTCACCTGGGAGGCCCTGCGGCGGACCCCGGAGGGGGGAGTCTACGCCCTGGTGGCGGACCCCCAGGAGCTGGCGGCCCTGGAGCAACAGGTGAGCGCCCTACCGGAACTGCACCGCCCTACCCTACTGCTAGGCAGCCTCACCGATCCGCCGGCGGCGATCGCCGACCTCCCCTTTGATCGGCTGGTGGGGTACAACGTCTTTGGCCACCTGGCCCAGCGATCCAGTTTCGCCAGCAACCTAGGGTCCCGGCTGGGGGAGGGGGGGGTGGCGCTGCTGACGGAAACCATCCCCCGGGAAAGCCAGCGGATCTCTGAGCTGGTCACCGCCACCGCCCTCAGCCCCACCCTGCGACAGGCCTGGCAAGCCGCCGAGGCCCGTTTCCTGGCGGACCCCGAGGATCCCCGCTTTAATTGGCAAGCCCAAACCCTGGTGCAGTGGCTGGAGGCCGCCGGCCTTAGGGTGCAGTGCCAGACCGACCCGGTGGAGAGCCCCCTGTATATCACCACCGCCCTGGGGCAGCGCTGGTTTAGCCCCGGCCCCCACCAGCCCAGCTACGGAGATGGCCTGGCCCGCCACCTATCCCCCCAGGACCTGGCCCAGATTCAGGCCGCCACCCTGGCTGAGTTGGTGGGGCAGACGGTAACCTGGCGATCACAGGTGGCCTATTTGCACATCACCCTGTCAATCCCATGACTGGCGGAGGAGACGAGGGAGGTCTAGCCTAGGGGCCTGTGATGATCCCCTGACTGCTCTGCAGGTGCTTTTGCAGGGTGGCCTTGGGAAGGGGCCCCTGCAGATGATCCCAGGGGAGGGGTTGATCCGCCCCCCAGGTCTGGTGGACATAGAAGTCCATGGGGGGGAGTTGGCCGGCCCTATCCTTGAAGGCCCGTTTGTAGCTGCCCAGGGAATCGCCATAGTGGCGGACCTGCACCAGGATCGGGGCGAGGCGGCGATCGCCCCGGGCGATCAGGGCCTGAATCACCGACCAGTTGTAGCTCTCGGGGCGAAACTCCATCCCCTGTTTGCCCAACTGGCGCTGCAGACGGGTCAGCCGCTGGCGGGCCTGGGGATTTACCCCCAGCCACTGGAAGGGGGTATGGGCCTTGGGCACAAAGGTGCTACAGCCGAGGGTGAGGCGCAGCCCCGGGGCCGCCCGTTTCAGTTGCAGCAGCAGGGCTGAAGTGGCCTCCACATCCTCCGGGGTTTCCCCCGGCACCCCCACCATGGCGTAGAGCTTCATGCCCTGCAGCCCCCCCGCCCGGGCATGGATGGCGGCCTCGACAATCTCCTCGGTTGCCAGCTTTTTATTGACGATCGCCCGCACCCGTTCTGACCCGCTTTCCACCGCAATGGTGATGGAGCGACTACCATGGCGGCTGAGGGTTTGGGCCAGGGCGGGGGTGACCGTATTGGTGCGCACAGAGGCCAGGCTGAGGCGCACCGAGTCAAACCGGGGTTGGTTCAGGTAGGCAATCAGGTGATCAAATTCCGGGTGTTGGGTGACAGAGGCCCCCAGCAGGCCCAGGCGGTTGGTGACCGCCAGCCCCCGCTCAATGGCCGGCATCAACCCCGCCTCCAGGGGGGCGGTACGGAAGGGCAGGGTGAGGTAACTGGCCAGGCAGAAACGGCACATCTCCGGGCAGCTACGCACGGTTTCCACCATGAAAATATTCTCCCAGGCGGCCTGGGGGGTGACCACGGTGGAGGCGGACAGCACGTCCCCGCGGTAGGTTTGTTTAGTGACGGTGGCGGGCACCTCGGCCTGCCCCGGGGTGATGGCGGCAACCCCCGCCTCGGGGCCCATGTAGGTGACCTGGTAGAGGCTGGGCACGTAGATCCCCGGCACCTGGGCCAGGTGGTGGAGTTGGGTTGGCCGATCGGCCTGGCGCACCGCGATCGCCCGGTCAATAAAGCCATCCACCAGGGTTTCCCCATCCCCCAGCAGGATCAGATCAAAAAAGTCGGCAAAGGGTTCGGGGTTAGCGGTCAACACCGGCCCACCGCCAAACACCAGGGGGTGATGGGACTCCCGATCGGCGGCGTAGAGGGGAATGCCTAACTGCTCCAACAGGGCCAGGATATGGCCGTAATCCAGCTCCCAGGAGAGGGAAAACCCTAGCAACTCTGGTTGGGGGGGCAGGGGTTCCTGGTGGTCTGTAAATAGCCGGGCCACCGCCACATCCTGTCGTTGGGCCAGGGTGGCCCACACCACCTGATAGCCCAGGCTGGTAATCCCGACGCTGTACTGGTTAGGAAAGGCAAAGATCACCGGCAGGGCCGTCGCCAGGGGGCGGGCGGGGCTAAACAGCAGGGTCTCTTCGCTAAAGGGAAAGGAGGGCACGGCAGGGTCCCTGGCAAATTACCATCAACGCCTTCGTTATAGCTTAAAGTACTGCTTCACCGCCGCTAGAATGCGGGGGGCCGCTTGGCCATCGCCGAAGGGGTTGGTGGCCCTGGCCATGGCCTGGTAGGCGCTGGGATCCCGCAGCAGTTCCAGGGTGTGGTCTACGATCGCCTGGGCCTGGGTGCCAATTAACCGGGCCGTCCCCGCCTGGATCGCCTCTGGCCGTTCCGTGGTGTCCCGTAGCACCAGCACCGGCTTACCCAGCCCCGGTGCCTCCTCCTGCAGACCACCGGAATCGGTGAGTAGGAGGTAGCAACGCTGCATTGCCCCCACCAGTTGGTGATAGTCGAGGGGTTCGGTGAGAAAGACCCGGGGATGATGCCCCAGCCGATCAGTCAGAGGTTCTCGCACCAGGGGGTTACGATGCAGGGGCAGCAGCAGGGCGGTGTCGGGGTGTTGTTCGAGCACCGCCAGAAAACCATCGGCGATCGCCTGGAGGGCCTCCCCCCAGTTTTCCCGCCGGTGCACCGTGGCCAGTAGCACCCGGTAGCGATCCCAGTCGAGGCCGGCGATCGGGCAGTCGGGTTGCTGTGCCGCCACGGTCAGCAGGGCATCAATCACCGTGTTGCCGGTATGGTGAATTTCCCCCACCACACCGGATCGCCGCAGGTGTTCAACGGCGGCGCTGGTGGGGGCAAAGTGCAGGGTGCTGAGCTGGGAAATCAGGCGACGGTTGGCCTCCTCAGGGAAGGGACTGTAGAGGTTATCGGTGCGTAAACCGGCCTCCACATGGCCCACCGGCACTTGCTGGTAAAAGGCCGCCAGGGCGGCGGCAAAGGCGGTGGTGGTATCCCCCTGGACGATCACCAACTGGGGTGAGTGGTGTTGAAAGTCGGCGGCCAACCCCGCCAGGCTACGGCAGGTAATGTCGGTAAGGCTTTGCTGGGGCTGCATAATCGCCAGATCGGTGTCAGCCTGCAGACCAAATAGGCCCATCACCTGGTCCACCATTTCCCGGTGCTGGCCGGTTAGCACCACCCGGGTGTTGAGGGCGGGGTCACGCTGAAACAGGGCAATCACAGGGGCCAGCTTAATCGCCTCCGGGCGGGTGCCAAGAATGATGCACACGGATAGGGGAAGGGCAGACATCGGTCAGGGCTCGCTAAGGGAATAAATCGATAATCATCATGGCATGGCCCATCCCCTCTGCCACAATAGGAAGGGTTGAGTTTTTCACTGATCAGTGCTGTGCCATGGCCCAAACCATTACCCTAACCGCTGCCCACCTGCAAACCCTGGATCTGAGCCCAGCCCGGTCGCTGCTGGAGTCACTGGAGGACCTCCCAGGGCTGCTGGGGGGGCCGGATCTGGGCCTGCGTTTTGACATCCAACTCGACCGGGACCCCAGCGACCCCAGGGAACTGTCGGAAATTCCGGAGGTGCGGCTGTGGTTTATCCGCCTCGATGGTCACTACCCCTGGCTACCCCTGGTGTTGGATTGGGAAGCGGGGGAGCTGGCTCGCTATGCGGCCATGCTGGTGCCCCACCAGTTTAGCCCCAGCGAGGGGATTCGCTACAATCCCGAGGCCCTGGAAATTTTCATTATGCAGAAAATTTTTGTGATTAGCGCCTGGCTGCAGGCCCAGGGCCAGGGCACCACCGGCAAACTGAAGTTAATGGCGAAGATGCTGGGTTACGACATTGAGGAGGGGCTGTTTGAGCTGCTGCGTTAGGCCCCTGGGGTGAGCCCCAACCCTTAGGGACGCTGGG
The DNA here is from genome assembly GCA_040381765.1 of Leptolyngbya sp. Classification (GTDB taxonomy): domain Bacteria; phylum Cyanobacteriota; class Cyanobacteriia; order Phormidesmidales; family Phormidesmidaceae; genus Nodosilinea. The sequence goes on along the minus strand of JBEIGU010000015.1, from coordinate 6,125 downwards.
CTAGCCAGGCTAACCCCCAGCCCAGCAGGAGGCCCAACCCCCCGTAGCGCACCGCCTGCCAGAAGGGTTGCTGCAGGTGCTGCCAGCTGATCAGGTGGCTGACCAGCTCTGCCTCCAGGCGATCAACCGCCTGCTCCAGGGATTGGAGTTCGCCACCCGAGGTCTGGCGATCGCTTCTGCTCCCTGGATGTTCCCTGTCGAACTGCTCCAGCTGGATCAGATTATCCAGCCCCACCCTGAGATGCTGCAGACGAATCTCCAGCGCCTCCACCTGGTGCAGCAGGTCGGCAAGCAAGGAGGTGGAGGGTTCAGGAGTGGGCGCCATCGTGCACAATAAAATAGGCTTGATTTAAGTTCATTCTATCCCTCCCTATTCCCATGGCTACGCACTTCTCCTCCTCACCCTGGGTACAGGCCGATCAGCCGCAGCCCCAGCTCTCTGATCTAGAGCTGGCCCAGGCCCTGGCCAGTCGTCTGGCGATCAAATCAGAACAGTGGCACCAGCTAAATCGCAACCGGCGCCTCCGGGCCCAGGAACAACTGGCGGCGGCCCTGGTTTTTTTACTGAAGGATCAACCGGAGGAAGCGCTGCTGCGGGTAGAACAGGCCGCCGGTTGGTTAAACCGGACCTTGACCGCCCCGCCCTGCCCCAGCCACGGGCATCCCCAGGGATCCCCGGGTGAACCTTAGTTACTGCTCCTGTCCAATTCTTGGTTTTAACTATGGTTAACCCCTCCCCCAGCTGGGATGCGGCCGACCTGCGGTCGATGATTCACCAGCGTAGTCAGCATGCCCTCGATTGTGGCGCCCTACAACCGATTCAAACCCGCTACGAATTTGTGGCCCAGGGCGGTATGGAGTTTGTGGTGCGGGTGGTGGCGAATCTGGCCCGTAAGGAGCAGTCCGATCGCAACCAGGAACGGCAACGGCAGGCGGGGCAGGAGGTGAACCCATTTCTGCCCTACGATCCAGACCTGTTTGTCACCGATCTGTCCGGAACCCACCTGTGTCTGCTAAATAAGTACAACGTAGTGGAGGATCATATTTTAATTGTCACCCGCGCCTTTGAAGAACAGGACAGCTGGTTAACCGGGGCTGACCTGGCCGCCCTGGCCGACTGTTTAGGGGGCATCGATGGGCTGGGTTTTTTCAATGGAGGGCGACGGGCCGGGGCCAGCCAGCGCCATAAACATCTGCAGGTGATACCGCCACCCCTGGGGCCAGAGGGAGGGCCGTTGCCCCTAGCTCAAGTGATTGCCGATCTGGAGATGGGCGGGGACCCCCCTGGGGTAACCCCGCCGGAGGCCGGTCCGGGCTATTACCGAAGTCCCCTGTTTGATTTTCACCACAGTATCCTGCCCCTGCCAGCCGGGTGGTGGACAGACCCGGCAGCGGGTAGCCAGCTAGAGCAACACTACCGCCATCTCCTAACCCACCTGGGCGCCGATCTGTCCGCACCGCCGCAATCCTTTGCCTATAACTTGCTCGTGACTCGTCAGTGGATGGTGGGAATCCGTCGCCGCCAGGACCGCTATCAATCCATTCCAGTGAATTCCCTGGGCTTTGCCGGGTCCCTACTGGTAAAGGATGAGGACCAGTTAACCCTGGTTAAGCAGCTGGGGCCGATGACCATTCTGCACCAGGTAGCCGATCAGAGCTAGGGCTCGATGTCCGCCTTCATCCGCTCCAGGGTTTGCTGCATCTGCTGAAACATGGCGTCTGGGGTCATGCCAAATTGTCCCAGTTGGGTTTTTAACTGCTCGACGGTCATCTTGGCCATGAAGTCTTCGGAGAGCTCAAACCGTTTCATGAAGATATGGTATCGCTCCATCATCGACTCCATCTGGTCGATGAACATCTTCTTACCTTCGCGGTCAAACTTGCCGTAGTTACCGCCCAACTGCATCAAGGACTGGTAGTCCTGAAACAGTTTCATCGCCTCTTGTTGTATAATTTCGGAATCAAAAAATCCCATGACCTGGTCGTTACTCGCCTCAACTCGCCCATAGATATGAGGGTAAGGGCTAGGCTGAGGTAAGGCCAAGGGGAGATATCCCTACTTTAGGCTTCTTCCCCCACCATCGGCACAAACCGCACCGGAATGGTGTACTCCGTTGACAGGCCGGTGAGGTGGCGGGTAATCACCAGGATGGTCTGGCTAGAGTAACCCACCGGTACCACCAGCTTTCCCCCCATGGCCAGTTGATCCACCAGGGCGGAGGGGACTCGAGTGGGGGCCGCCGTCACCAGGATGGCGTCGTAGGGGGCCTGTTCTGGCCAGCCTTCGTAACCATTACCCTGCTTCACATGGACATTGGTGTAGCCCAGCCGCTGCAGGGTCTGGCTGGCCCGTTGGGCCAGGGGTTCGATAATTTCTACGGAGTAAACCTGGCTGGCTAGCTGGGCCAGCACCGCCGCCTGGTAACCGGAACCGGTGCCCACCTCCAGCACCCGCCCATGGGCAGGAATGGCGGCCGCGTTGGTCATAAAGGCCACTATATAGGGCTGGGAAATGGTTTGGCCATGGCTGGTGGGTAGGGGCTCATCCTGATAGGCGCAGGTGACCTCACTGGCCGGCACGAAACAATGGCGGGGCACGGTGAGCATGGCATTAAGCACCCTGGCATCGGTGATCCCCCGGCTGAGCAGCTGGTGTTGCACCATGCTCTGCCGTTGATCGACATAGGTAGGCCCCTCTGGGTTAGGGGGGGTACTCGCCCTGGATGGGCTGTCGGTGGTGCCCTTCGCCCCACCCTGGGGGATAGAATTGACCTTGGTCATCGCAACCTCCCGACCCAAACGGTAAATAGATAAAAGGAATATGGGCCTAATTTGATCCTAGCGCGCTCCCCGGGCGGAGAATTCCCCATTTAATCTGGTAATATCCCTACTCTGAGCCGTCCCAGTCGGTCCCTACCGGCTGACCGAGGTCCGTCGGGGCCCTGTCCTATTCCCCCTTCCGTGAGATTTTTCCATGTCCCCCCGGTTAACCCAATTTGGCGAACAAATGTCCTACCTGACTGGGGTAAGGGCGATCATGAAGGACATCATCGAAACCCTGAGGGCGGGCCAGGGGCAGGGGTTTATTAACCTGAGCGCCGGCAACCCGGTGATTTTACCGGCGGTGGAGCAGCTCTGGCGTGACTGCACCCAGGCTTTGCTAGCTAGCGGGGAGTATGGGGAGGTTGTCTGCCGCTATGGCGCCAGCCAGGGCTATGAGCCCCTGATTGAGGCGGTCTGTAGCGACTTTAACCAGCGCTATGGGCTTAATCTCACCCATCGCCATATCCTGATTACCCCCGGTAGCCAGGCCCTCTATTTCCTGGCGGCCAATGCCCTGGCGGGCTACACCCAAGCGGGTCAAATCAAGTCCATTGTGCTGCCCCTCAGCCCAGACTACACCGGCTATGGCGGCATTTCCCTGGTGCCGGAGGCGGTGCGGGCCTACCGCCCCGCCCTGGAGGTGGATGGCCAGCACCATCGCTTTAAGTACCGCCCCGACCTGGACCAGCTTCAGATTGGGGAAGATACGGGGTTTGTGCTGTTTTCCCGCCCCTGTAACCCCAGCGGTAATGTGATCAGCGATCGCGAGGCCCAGCACATTGCCCACCTGGCGGCGGCCCACCAGGTGCCAGTTTTGGTAGATTCCGCCTACGCTCCCCCCTTCCCTGCCCTCAACTTTACCCCCATGACCCCCCTGTTTGGCTCCAACCTGATCCACGGCATCAGCCTATCGAAGGCGGGGTTGCCGGGGGAACGGCTGGGCATAGCCATTGGGGATCCGGCCCTGATCCAGGTGCTGGAGGCCTTCCAGACCAATTTATGCATCCATTCCTCCCGCTATGGCCAGGCGATCGCGGCCCGGGCGATCACCTCCGGGGAACTCCCCCGCCTGGCGGAGCAGGTGATTCGGCCCTACTACCAAGAGCGCCTGGCGGTGCTGGAGGCCGCCCTGGACCGCTACATGCCCCAGGCCCTGCCCTGGTACCTGCATCGGGGGGAGGGGGCGATCTTTGCCTGGCTCTGGTTTGATCAGCTGCCGGTCACCGATGATCAGCTTTACCAGGGGTTGAAACAACGGGGGGTGATTGTGGTGCCCGGGCACCCCTTCTTCCCGGGGCTTCGGGAGGCCTGGCCCCATACCCGGCAGTGTCTGCGCCTCAGCCTCACCGCCCAGCCGGCCGAGATCGAGACCGCCATCCAGCGGCTGGCTAGCCTGGTGGAGGAGTTGTATCGCCTTAGCCCCCCAGAGAGAGAAAACGTCCCCCATGACTAACGCCGACTGGACTGAAATTGGCCGCATTGTCGCGCCCCAGGGGCTGAAGGGGGAGGTGCGGGTCTACCCCACCAGTGACTTCCCGGAGCGCTTTCTCACCCCGGGTCGACGCTGGTTACGCTACCCCAACCGGCCCCAGGCCCAGCCGCCGGAACCGATAGAGCTGCTCCAGGGTCGTTTGATCGCCGGGCGGGGCCTCTACGTGATGCGGTTGGAGGGCATTGGCGATCGCCAGCAGGCGGAGGCTCTACGGGGATGCAGCCTGCTGGTGCCGGCCAGCGATCGCCCCACCCTGGAGGCGGATGAGTTCTATGTGGCTGACCTGATTGGTCTGGGGGTGAGGCTCCAGGCCACCGGGGAGACCATTGGTGCGGTCACCGATGTTTACAGTGCCGGTAATGACCTGCTAGAGGTCACCCTGCAGCCCCCCAGTGATCCTCCCCGGCGGGTGCTGATTCCCTTTGTGCCCGCCATTGTACCGGAGGTTAAACTTCCCCAAGGCTACCTGGAAATCACCCCCCCACCGGGTCTGCTGGAGTAACACCGAGATCGGGCTATTCCTCTGAGCCCAGGCAGGGCCCGGTCTCCTATAATGAAGCCAGGGCAATCAATTGTTTCGTAGTGGTCATTTCCTATGGTATTTTCCTTCGGTGCGGCGGCCAGTAGTGGGTTACCCGTTTCCTTCCTGGCGGTATACGCGGTGGGGTTCATTGCTGCCGTCACCATTGGCTCCATCGCCTGGTACAACTCCAAGCGCCCCCCTGGTTGGGAAGATAAGCAAAAGCCCGACTTTATTCCAGAGGTTAGCGCCGAGGACGACCAGTCGGAGGCGGGGTAATCCTGCCGTGACCGTCATCTCTCCCTTGTCGCCATGGCTCGCCCAGCGTTGTCGACCCCTTGGGTAGGGTGGCTCGCGACCGCCGCCCTGGTGCTTGGCCTGGGAACGGCGGTAACCCAGCTCCAGGCCCATCGCCTGGAACAGTGGCGATCGCCACCGCATCATAGCCTGCTGCAACGACGTCAAGCAGAACAACGGGTCCGCAGCCAGCTACAGTTAATCAAACGAATGCCTACCCTCGGCTACGACAATCTGGTGGCCGGTTGGGCCTTTTTGACCTTTTTGCAATACTTTGGCGACGTCGAGGCCCGTCAGCAGGTGGGCTACGGCCTGAGTCCAGAGTTCTTTGAGATCATTGTTGCCCGGGATCCCCTATTTATTCATTCCTATCTGTTTCTTTCCACCAGCATCTCCCTATTTGCCGGGCAGCCAGAGCGCTCCGTGGCCCTGATGATCCAGGGTAGCCAGGCCATGACTCCCACCCTACCCCCTGGCGGCTATCGTCTCTGGCGCTACCTGGGCATTGATCAATTGTTGTTCCTGGGTCAGGGCCAGGCGGCGCGGCAATCCTTTTTGACCGCCGCCCGATGGGCTGACCAATCCCCTGAGCCGGAAGCCGCGGCCGTGGCTCAGGCCTCTCGGCAAACCGCTAATTTCCTAGCCCACAATCCCGCCAGCAATGCGGCCCAGATCAGCGCCTGGGTCCAAGTCCTTAACCTGGCGGTGGATGAACGGGTTCAACAGCGAGCGATTGAACGAATTCAGGCCCTGGGGGGTGAAATCCTAGCCCTGAAAAAGGGACAGGTAACCGTGAGATACCGGCAGGATTAGCATGGCTTTAGCCAGAAGGACAGGGCCCAACGGGTCAGCTACGGTCCAGGGTTCTCTAGTTTGGACTAACTGTTATCCAGCGTTGCCCAACTGGATAGCATGAAAAACTTGCTCAACCCCTCATCGGGGTTAAACCAAAGGGATTGGCTGTAAATATCCTCGAACCTAAGCTGCCGTTGG
>JBEIGU010000014.1:0-46783 GCA_040381765.1 Leptolyngbya sp. | reverse complement strand
GTCACTCGAATCCAACGGCAGCTTAGGTTCGAGGATATTTACAGCCAATCCCTTTGGTTCAACCCCGATGAGGGGTTGAGCAAGTTTTTCATGCTATCCAGTTGGGCAACGCTGGATAACAGTTAGTCCAAACTAGAGTCCCTTAGCTCCTTGGTCAATCTACTGGGTCTGGTGCCATTCCCTGAGGAGCAAAAAAAAAGCCCCCAGGCATAGACGGTAACGATCGCCGACCATGGCCCGGGGGGTATCAGTAGTCCCGTTAAATTAATTTGCCCAGGTGAAAAATTGAGACATCCCTGGAACTGGGAGATTCGGCCAAAGGGCCGAATCTCCTCTTTAAGCTTGAGTTCCCCTTGCCTGTAGCTAAACTGCCCCGCTAGCCATTACCATCTCCAGCCTCCGCCCCAGGACCGGTTTCAGAGGTGACAGGGGCGACTTGTTGGCGTTCTTCCCGTTTCTTCCGTTCCGCGGCCAGCATATCCTTAATTACCTCCTGGGCCTGGGCAAACTTCTCTAGGTTGCTGCGATACAGCTCTAAGTCCTTAGTCAATTTGTCAATCGACAAATTGAGCTTCCCTGCCAGGATTTTAATCAGCTCCGCTAGGCTATCCTTGCTGCCCAGCAGGGTGTCGTCCACTACCGCCTCCAACAGGGTATAAAGGCCGATGCCAAAGGCTCGACTGTACTTAAACTGCTCTCGGTTAGCCACCTGACTGAGGGTGCTCCTTAGCCCACCATTGGGGGGAGCCTCCAGCAACTGATCAAACTGGGCTTTAAATGCCTCCAGAGTCATGCCGGCCACGGCGGCCTTCATCGCCGCCGCATCGCCCCGATATTGAGCAGGGGAAGATTGTACTGACCGGCAGAGGGCGCTAAAAATAGAGTCCCTATCCTGATCAGGCTGATAGCCGACCATAAACCGGTCAAAGCTGGTAACGATACCCAGAGCGTAGATCGGATCGTAGGCAAAGTCATCGTTGACCGACAGCAGGTGCATTTCCACCAGCAATTCATCTACGACTCGCCGGTAAATAGAATTGATGGGACGGGTGTGGTAAGTATAAAAGTCCCGTTTGGCATCAGAAACCGTGCGTACAGGTGGATTGTTCACAGCCGAGAGTTGGAAAGGACAATATTTCATTGTGGCGTGCGATCGTGCCTTTGCCAAGTCGAAGGTGCTAACCAAGGCCCAGGACGGAGCGGCTTAGGGTGAACCGTCAGGTAGTAGGGTTGACCGTTGTGGGTGATAAGCAGGGGCTGCCCCCCGTCGGGACCGGGGCCAGGGGATCTGGAGAGCACCTCAGGGGTGAGGGTAATCCGACCGATGGAGGCTCCTTGGGGTAAGGTGAGGGCCTGGGCTAGCTGACCCTCCTGCTCTAGTTGCTCAGTGGCAGACACCAGGGTCGATAGGCCGTTGATTAAATCTCGAATATGGCGACGGAGTTGGGGGTCGCCGGTGAGCTCATCCACATCTGCTAGCACCTTATGGGCGCCTTGAAAAACCGTGCGGGCGGAGTCAAGGGTTTGTTGCAGGGTGACCAAGTTGGCAGGGGTGTTGACGGTGGAGGTGATCGCCCGAATATCCGCCATGGCGACGGTGGCGTCGGCGGATAGGGCATCCAGGTTATCCAGAAACTGGCTGTTTTGAATGGCCGGGGCAAGGGTGGCCATAATCACCTCCAGGTTAGCGGTGCTGCGGTTGACATGTTCCAGGCTGCTGATCAGGTTGCTGCGGTTAGCTGCAATCAAGCCATTCACCTCGGTGCCGGTGAGCTCAAAGGCACTGGCGGCGTTACCAATTTTCTCCGAGGTGCGGTTCACGGAGGCTAGGAGGGGCCCAATATCGGCCTGGACCTGTTGGGAGAGGCTAGTCAGGCCCTCGGTTAATAGTTTGCCGTTTTCGGTGAGCTGGGTGGCGTTGCTCAGGGTGGTTTTAATCCCCCCCATAATGCTGGGGTCAGCAAAGGCACTGGCCAACCCCTGGGTTGACTGGATCAGGGAGCCAAAGCTGGCCCCCACCTGACCCGACAATTGATCGCCGTCGCAAATAATCATCTGGCTCTGGCAATCGGGCCGAAAGGGGGTGAGGGCCAGCTCTGGAGCGGAGAGCGATCGCACCGGCGTAATGTCCAGGGTAGTATCACCAATCAACCCCGATTGGTTCACCTCAATCCTGGAATCGCTGGGTATTTTCAGGTCGGGCTGGACAATTTCCACCGTCACCGTCACCTGGTTTGACTCCGGCTCAATGCTCAGTACCCGCCCCACCCGTACCCCCCGAAAGGTGACGGCAGTCCCCTCCTGCATCCCCAGGGTATTTTCGAAGACAAATTTGACGCGGTAGCTTTGACGGCCTGGCGTCAAGCCCTTGAGCCACAATACCAAGCCAGCAAAGAGCCCGATCGCGGACAAAATGAGTAGACCAACCGATCCCTCTCGTATGGCGCGTTCCCGCATTCTGTCTCCTTGCTACCTGTGCTACTGATCGAACCCGCCCTTACCCAAAGGCGATCCCACCGGCCTGACTCACCCCCGGGCCTGCCGCCCCCATCCCCCATCCTAGGTGACCATTTGGATCGGTCCTTCCACATCACCCCTAAAGAACTGCCGCACGTAGGGATTATCGGTCCGATCAATCTCACTGACTGGTCCATTCCATTGAATCTTGCCGCGGTGTAGGAAAATAATTCGATCCGCCGTGCGGCGAATGGTGCTGTCTTGATGGGTAACAATCAGGTAGGCCCGACAGCCACCGCTGCGTTGAATGTTGCGGATTAAATCCTCGATCACGGTGGAGGCGATGGGATCAAGGCCGGCGGTGGGCTCATCATAAAGCAGGAGAGCCGGCCGATCCTGGGGATTTTCTGGATTAGCAATAATGGCACGGGCGAAGCTGACCCGTTTGCGCATGCCCCCAGATAATTCCGCTGGATAGCGGCTGCCAATGCCGGGTAGACCGACCATATCTAGCACCTCATCTACCAGCTGCTGGATTTGTCGAGCAGGCAGGTGGGAGTGCTGGTATAGCAGGAACCCAACGTTCTCCTCTACGGTTAGGGAGTCAAACAGGGCAGGCTGTTGAAACACCATGCCAATTCCCAGGGGGTCTGGAGCATCCTCAATTAAACCCTGACGTTTCTTGCCTGCGACATAAACCTCACCACTATCGGCGGCCAGCAGCCCGGCGATAATACGCAAAATGGTTGACTTACCTGTGCCTGAGGGGCCGATGATAGCCACCGCCTCACCAGGATAAACGGTCAAATCAATTTGGTCCAGCACCTGGTTAGACCCAAACCGCTTGGAAATCTGCTGCAGTTCTAACAGAGCTTGATGCTGGGCAAGGCCAGGTTGCTGATGGCCCAGGTCCCCCGTCACCAGGTTAGGGGTGATGTGATCGGGCTGGGCATAGACCGCGCCATCACTGATGTCATCCCCTAGGGGCCGGAGCTTGTCCATGGTATTGCCAGCAGAGTAAGGGGCACGTACTGCCATCGTTATAGATTAGCTGGAGTTTAGAGTTAAAGTGAGCTGAGCTGACTACCAAAGCCATGGCCAAAACGCTTAGGAAACTGCTGACCGGTCAACCTTATGTCTCGTAATAGACAAGTTTATCTTGTAACACGAAACATAAAAAGCAGATTCTGGTCAGGTATTTTGGCCTGCCCTCGCCCCGTTACCCGAGGTTAGAGCTATAGTCGCTAAAATCAAAGTCGTTAGCCCCTAGTTATAGAAGCTACACTATCTCTGGCTGTTATTTACCGAGTTCATGCTTTCTTTTCCCAGGCCTGGATTGCTGTAGAGTAGGTCTCGCCTGGTTTCAGGGTACTCCTTCACCTCCCCTTTGCCATGTGGCTAAAACCTGTACAACGGCTCATTCAGGCCCTTCAAACCGGGCTAGCACCGGGCCAGGCCCGTCGATCTCCAGCGGCCCGGCGAGTCAACCGGTGGGTATGGTGGTTAACGCCGGGGCTGCTGGTCAAGCGCTGGCTGTTTCTCAGCGTGGTGGGGGTCGTGCTGCTGGGGATCGGCATCATGATCTGGCTCAAGTTAACCCCCGTGTTTTACACCGGGCAGTTACTGGGGGCGGCCCTGCGGATGTTTACCACCTACGTCCCCAGCTATATTAGCGGCCCCCTGGGTATTTTACTGGGGCTAGCCCTGATTCTCTGGGGGCAAACCCGTACCGTCGGCGTGATCACTGACGTCTTACTCCCCGGGCAGGAGGAGGACCTGCTGGATGCCCTGATCACCCAACGGCGCCTCTCGCGGGGACCGAAAATTGTCGTGGTGGGTGGAGGGACGGGGCTTTCCAACCTGTTACGGGGCCTAAAGCACTACAGCGCTAACATCACCGCCATTGTCACCGTGGCGGACGATGGCGGTTCCTCAGGGCGATTACGCCGGGAAATTGGCGTTCTCCCCCCCGGGGATATTCGCAACTGTTTGTCAGCCCTGGCCGACGAGGAAAAGCTCTTGACCGAGTTATTTAACTACCGGTTTGAGTCCGGTAGTGGCCTGGTGGGCCACAGCTTTGGGAATTTGTTCCTGACCGCCATGGCGGAGATTACCGGTGACCTGGAGCAGGCCATTGCCGCCAGTTCTAAGGTGTTGGCGGTACGGGGCCAGGTACTGCCCTCCACCCTGAGCGATGTGCAACTTTGGGCGGAGCTGGATAACGGCCAGCGGATTGTGGGTGAGTCAAAGATTACCGAAGCCCGTCGCCGCATTGTTCAGATTGGCTGCTTACCCCCTAACCCACCGGCCCTACCCAGGGCGATTCGAGCCATTCAGGAGGCGGACTATATCATTATTGGCCCTGGTAGCCTCTACACCAGTATTATTCCGAATCTCCTGGTGCCTGATTTGGTGCAGGCGATCGCCGCTCGCCAGGTCCCCCGTATTTACGTCTGCAACATCATGACCGAACCTGGGGAGACCGATGACTTTGCGGTTTCAGACCACATTCGAGCCCTGGATGCAGCAGCGGGACATTATCTATTTGACGCTGTTCTGGTGCAGAGAAAACCCCCTTCCCCGGCGGTGATCAATCACTACGCCAGCCAGCAGGCCAAACCCGTGGTGTTGGATCGGGAGGCGATTATCGCTTCCGGGCGTCGAATTATTGCCGCTAACATCATGGAGGAGCGGGAAAACCTTTCGGTGCGCCACCATCCTCAAAACCTGGCTAAGGTCTTACTCCGCTGGTACTCCGGCACCCAGAAACTCTGGCCCTAATCAGGAGGGGTCTTGGGTCAGTTTGCGGTTGACCCAACCCACCACGCCGCTGGCGATCGCCCCCGCCATCAGCAGGCTCAGGGCGGGTAAAATCAGGGGGTTCCAGAGGGAATACCAGCGTTCCAGCCCCAGGTTCAGATTCATGCTCTGGCCCAACACCGCCAGCAAGAACCAGGCGAAACAGGCCAGCACCAGGGCCAGGTCGGCCACCAGTATCCAGCTAATCAGTTGTGAAATTCGATATCCCATGGATCCCTCTAGAGTCGACCTGATTTCCCCCAGGTCTCGAGTAACCATCCTAATCGATTTAGGCCAGAACACTAGCCAGCAGAGCTTTCTGGGCATGCATCCGATTTTCCGCCTGGTCCCATACCCGGGAGGCGGTCCCCTCCATCACCTCGGCGGTGATTTCTTCGCCGCGGTGGGCGGGCAGGCAGTGGAGGACGATCACCTCGGGGCTGGCCTGCTGCAGCAACCGTTGATTAACCTGGTAGGGCTGGAATAGGGGGATGCGCTGATCCGCCATGGATTCCTGGCCCATGCTAGCCCACACATCGGTGTAAATCACCTGGGCCTGATCGACGGCGGCGATCGGGTCTGAGCCGATCACCACCTCCCCCCGATCTCCCATCAGTTGTTGAGCTTGAGCCACAATGGCCGGATCGGGGGCATAGCCGGAGGGGGAAGCGATGCGCACGTTCATGCCCACCAGGGCACAGCCCAGCAGCAGGGAATGGGCCACATTATTGCCATCCCCCAGATAGGCCAGGGTGAGGCCCGCCAGACCCTTAAACTCCTCCTGAATGGTCAGCAGGTCCGCCAGGATCTGGCAGGGGTGCTCCAGGTCCGTCAGGGCGTTAATCACCGGCATGTCGGCGTAGTCGGCAAACTCTTGCACCTCAGCCTGGTCAAAGGTGCGGATGGCCACCACATCCAGGTAGCGGTCTAGAACCCGGGCTGTATCACTGGTGGGTTCTCCGCGGCTTACCTGGGTGACCCCTGAATGGAGGTCCAACACCTGACCCCCCAGTTGGTACATGGCCACGGAAAAGCTGACTCGGGTACGGGTTGAGGCCTTTCGAAATAATAATCCCAGCACCTTCTGGGGAAAGCCAGGTTGGCTCTTGCCGGCCTTAAGATGGCCCGCAAAGGTTAGCAATTCATGCAGTTCTGTCGCCGTCAGGTCGCTTACACTGAGCAGATCCCGTCCGCTTAAGGAGGCCATGGAGGTTCATCCTCACAGCTAAAACATGACATTAACAGATTGGATGATGTCAACACTAGAGGCTTGGCATAAAATGGAAGTTCTTAAATTGACTTTAGTAGTAGGGTTTGCCCACCTAATGTATAGGTAGGCAATGTCGAATTATAAGGCTGCGCACCCTGATAACCACGGGTTACCCCAGCAGCCATTAGTTAACGATAAGTGGGTTTGACCATGCTTAGCACCCTTGTTCCTCCCCAGCCGATGCCGCCGGTGCCGGAGCCAGAGACATCCCCCCCCTCCCTGCGGGAACTGGCAGCCGCCGGACACTTTCGGTCCATCGCCCTGTGGCTAAACCAGCCCCTAGCCCCCCAGGGTATTTTTGTCCAGGTCCAGCCCGATCGACCCGGTTGTCTAAAACTGATTGTGGAGTTTCAGCGTTCCCCCCTCAAGGATCGGCTGGTGCGGTTTCTCTGCCACCGCCTCTGCCAGTTAAACTCTGAACTGATCGAAGGCGTTTACATCCTGGTGCGCCCCATTGGCTGGCAGCGGCCCCTGTGGCAACAGCGGGTGAAGATTGTTACCCCTGCCCTAAAGCGACGGCAGGCGGCGGCCCAATTGAGTCAATCGATGGCCGGGCGATCGCCCCTACCCCCTCGCCTGACCTCCACCCCTCGCGCTAGTCAACGGCCCAGGTTTAAGATGATTCGGGCGTTGATGCTGAGCGGGTCAGCGGTAGCGGCCTTTATCCTGGGTTGCTGGTTAGAGGTGCTCACCAGCCCCTCCCCTAGCCTGCCGGAAATCAGGGCCAAGGGTCAGCCCACCCTCTCCTCTCCCAGTTCAACCGGCTCCCTCGAACCCCCTGAAGCGGGTTCCCCAGCCCAGGCCAGTCGCGTTGGGACCGGTGATAGGGCCTCCGAAGCGGCGATCGCCACCGCTGACACCCCCCGACCCAAGGTCATTGATACGGCTCTGGAACCGGTTGGGGTGATTCCCTACCCCAAGGCTGGCGAGGGGCCGGCTGACCAGGTCACCCTGCTCTTTGGGGGCGACATTTCTCTGGATGCCCTGGATGACCCCCAGCTTGAGGGTAAGGAAGACTTTTTTGCTGAGGTAGAGGATTACGGCCAGACCGATGTCTCCATGGTCAATCTGGCCACTCCCCTGGCCACCGCCGCCACTAGCTTAGATGAGGAGTTGCACCACAGGACCCGCCTCGATGCCGTCAATCTATTGGCAGATAGCGGTGTTGATCTGGTTAACCTCACCCATAGCACCCTGATGGACTACGGCGCGGAGGGCCTGGCCCAAACCCTCACCGCCCTGGATAGTAAGGGGCTGTACCGGGTGGGGGCGGGGCGTAATGCCATGGAAGCCCGGCGCCCTGAAATTTTAGATGTCAAGGGTAAACGCATTGCCTACCTGAGCTACGCCATGGGGGGCAACAATGCCGCCATGGATACCCAGGCTCTAAAGGAACGGGCCGGGGCTAAGGATGCCACCGTTGTTAAGGAGCTAGAAAACTTTAAGAAGAGTACGGCCTTTGGAGACCGGGCCGGGTTTAATGCCCAGGGCATGCCGGAGATCGTCGCCGACCTCCAGGCCCTGCGCGACCAGGTGGACTGGATTATCGTTAACTTCCGTTGGGTCGATCATCTCCAGGCCGAGCCTAACTTTGTCCAAACCAACCTGGCCCGTCTAGCCATAGACCAGGGAGCAGATGTGGTGGTGGGCTATCACCCCACGGTGATCCAGGGGGGAGAGGTTTATAAGGGGCGACCGATTGCCTACTCCCTGGGGGACTTTGTCTTTAAGGAGGGCCAATCCCTCGCCGATCAAGACTCTGCCATGCTCAAGGTGTCTCTCCGAAACGACCAGATGCAGGTGGAGTTTGTCCCGGTTCAGTTGCGTAACTCCCGTCCTAAAAGCCTGACCGGTCCAGAACGGGAAGTGGTGCTGCAACGTCTACAGGTGGCCTCCGCCCAGTTTGATCAGCCCTTAAAGGCCTCCATGGTGCTGGATTTACAAAATCCAGCTAAAACCCCCACGGAAGCCCTGGACCCCACCAGCCCCTTCGTCACCCCAGGAACCCCCGCCCTCCTACCGGTGGAGTCCACCACCCCTGACCTGAAACCCTCCATAGAGCCTGCCTCTCCCCCGATGGAGCCCGATCAACCCCAGCCAGGGAAAACCAATCCTGATCGGCCCCTACCTGGCGGCGATCTACAGAAACAGATGACCGATCAGCTCCAGGAGTGGGGGCCGAAGGTTTCCCCCCAACAGCAGCAGTTCCAACCCATTCCCCAAAACCGCTCCGGCGTTTCGGATCAATCCCTGCAGCCCAAGGCTAATTGGGGCAAGTCCAGCCCTGGTTCTGACCCGGTCAGGGATAGTTCCCTTTCCCCCCAGGGCGGAGTCAAAACCTGGGCAGATCAGGTGCCCGCTACCCCCGTGTCCCCTGAGCCGATGGGAGGGCCGGTTAGCCAGGAGCTAAGACCAGACTCGGGGTTAGCCGAGAGCACCGCCTCTATAACCCAGCTGCCGCTGCCAAATCAGCAACCATGAGACGGTGGTTACTGGCGGCGGTGGTTGGCTTTACCGCAGTGGCCTGCATCCGCTCGCCCCTAACCCTGGGGTCAAACCAGGCCAGGGGCTACGTCAAGGACCCTGAGACCCTGGTGGTGACCACTGAACCAAACTTTCCTCCCTTTGTTTACCTCAATAGTGAAGGCAAGCTGGTGGGGTTTGATGTGGAGCTGATCCAGGAAATTGCCCGGCGCCTGAATCTGCAGGTGGATTTTGCCTACATTCCCTTTGATGGGTTGTTTGCTACCCTAGAGGCGGAAACCGCCGATGCCGCCATCAGTTCCATCACTATTACGGCCCAACGGGATGAGGCGATTGACTTTTCCCGACCCTACTTTAAATCAGGTCTGGCTATTGCGGTGCGCGCTGACGACACCCGAATCAACTCTCTCCAGGACCTGGGGGACAAGAAAATTGCCGTTAAACTGGGCACTACGGGGGCCGATCTGGCGTCTCAGGTGCCCAATACCCGGTTGGTGACCTTTGACTCCGCCGAAAAGGCCCTGCTGGATTTAGACAAGGGTAACGTCGATGCCGTCATTAAGGATGAACCCACTGCCCGCGGCATGATTGAAATGGTGGGCTTAAAAAATATTCGCCTGCTGCCAGAGTTGCTAACGGAGGAGTACTACGGCATCGGCCTGCCCCCAGGGTCTCCTAATAAGGTGTTTATTGATCAAGCCCTGGAGGCCATGTTCGCTGATGGCTCCTACGAACGGATCTATCGCA
This sequence comes from Leptolyngbya sp., assembly GCA_040381765.1. Taxonomy (GTDB): domain Bacteria; phylum Cyanobacteriota; class Cyanobacteriia; order Phormidesmidales; family Phormidesmidaceae; genus Nodosilinea. The sequence goes on along the minus strand of JBEIGU010000014.1, from coordinate 37,026 downwards.
AGTGGTTTCGGCGATCGCCGCCGGCCTTACCTGATCAGTCTTGATAAAACCCTGGGTTTACAACGGCCTAGCCCCAGGGTTCAGAACCCAGTAGCCCAGTGCCAGTCCTGTTGACTGGGTTCTGAGCTGTTTACCTATTAACCTTAACCCGCCCGGGCTTGGGTAAATACCCTAGACCTGATAGAACGGTTTTCGATAAAGTGAGACACCCAATTGCTCAGTCCTACCCCCCAGCCCCTGGCCGTTGGAGTTTGACGCTGTACCCCCCCCTTGATCAACTGCCGTGTACACATAAGTCGGGTCTGACTTCGTTTGAGTCCTTTGCGTCCCCAAAATCCCCCAATTCTGGTGGATTTTGAAGGGTTCGGCTCCCCCGGAATTGGGGGCTGGGGGGCAGTTTGTCGCTGATTGGGTTAGATTTGATCACTTGTGTGTACACCGTAGGCTTGGTAAGGGGGGGTGTTCACATCGCACTTCACCCGAGTGAAAACCGCTATAGCGAAATCAGCCAAACCTATTACTAAAAGCGGGATACAGCATTTTACGTTGACTTTCTAACTCGCTTTAGTTTAGGGTTTGGGTGGAATTTCTGCGATCACCAAGGGTCTTCCTCCATGGCTTCCTTCACCGCCGCCGTCCCCCTCGATCAGCTGCGCTACAACGATCAGGGGCTGGTGCCGGCCATTGTGCAGGACTACCTGGATGGCACCGTACTGATGCTGGCCTGGATGAATCGGGAGTCTTTACAGAAAACCCTCGAGACTGGGGAAACCTGGTTTTGGAGCCGTTCCCGCCAGGCCCTCTGGCATAAGGGGGCCACCTCCGGCCACACCCAGCGCCTGCGGGCGATCCGTTACGATTGCGACAGCGATGCCCTGCTGGTGACGGTGGAGCAGGTGGGGGATGTGGCCTGTCACACCGGTGAGCGCAGTTGTTTTCACCAGACCGCCGATGCCAGGGTGCCGCCCCCCGCCGATACCCTTTCCCAGGTATTTGGGGTGATTTGCGATCGCCAGCAGCACCCCGACCCCAACTCCTACACCTGTAAACTGCTGGCGGGGGGCGATAACAAAATCCTCAAGAAAATTGGTGAAGAGGCGGCGGAGGTGGTGATGGCCTGCAAGGACGACGACCCCTGGGCGATCGCTGGGGAGGTGGCGGACCTGTTTTATCATACCCTGGTGGCCCTGGCCCATCACCAGGTGGACCTGCAGGCGGTTTACCGAAAACTGCAGGAACGCCGCCGTTAGCATGGTTTTTTATACTTCTTACCTTCTCAGATATATAGCTGTGGCCACCTGCAAGGGTGCGGAGGCGAGCCAGAACGCTGCCCCGTAAGCTTTCTCATGTCTCTTAACATGGCACAAGCCTGTCAATTACAAGACATAGCATTGATCTAAGGGTGGCAAACTCCAGGTTTTAAGTTGGTTGACTGACAAAACTCTCAACGCTGGCGGCTAGAAGCCGCGCCTAGACAGGCAAAACCCGCCTACGCGGGTTATGGATCAGTCGGCGCAGGCCGACTTCGTCTGTATAGCAGCGGTTTAAACCGCTGTGAGGCAATGTTTTGTCAGTCAACCAGGGTTTTAAGTTAGACAGGATTTACAACAAAAACTTTGGCAATCATTTATATAGGCTAAAAAAAGTGGAAGTTCATCGGGAGTCTATTCCCTGGTGGTCAGTCCCAAAGCCTTTATAAATGGACTATCCAGGGTTTACTCAGAGGAGTTATGCCTAATCGGGCTCAGTACTATATCTATAGGTACCACCTATAGATATGAGGTACCAACTCTCATCCTGGTACGGCTGGTCAAGCTATGGTTGCTATCGATAGTGGTTATATTCTTGTGGTTGATCCGCAACGTCGCGAAATGCCGACGTTTCCCCCTAAGCTTCTCGATTTGGAGTACCCTGTGTTCGTGGTCAACTCTACGGAACAGGCGATGGGGCGCTTAGACCAAGGTTTTCCCTGCCTGGTCATTTTAATCATGGATAATGGCCAGGAGTGGCTGTGGTCTTTTATTGAGCAACTACGCCAGATCACCGCCGCCAGGGCAATGACTATTGTGGCCTTAACCGACGCCACCAGCCCTGAGTGGCACTACAGTGAGGACATGCCCGATGTGGATGGGTTTTTAGTAAAACCCCTTAGCCTGGATATTCTCAAATCTTTAGTAGCCTCTGCTACCGCTAGACAAACTAAGGATCGGGGACTAGCTGTTAAACAAACAACATTGTCCATGGTCAATTATTCCCTCAACCCTAAAATTTTGGGCATTGAACAGGACTATATTAGCTCGATAGCCTGGCTGCAGGAGCCCTAGGCTGTGATCTAGCCCCAGGGCTTGAGCAGCGTAAAGGCCGGCCATTCTCAAGGCTTCAGCCAAGTCTAAACCGCCATAGACCACACAGTTTTGCACTGCCTCCATCAGAGTTAGTGCCGACCCGCCCAGGGTGCCATCAGCGGAGACGCAGCGACCATTTTGGTAAAACACTTGCTGCCCACCAATCATAAAGGAGGACAGGGTTGTACCTACCGGTGGTGTAGCATCACTGACTAAAATCAATCGATTACCTTTGATGGCCTTGGCCAGACGCAGGGAGCCGTAGTGAACATGGTGACCGTCGGCAATAATGCCAGCATAGACCTCCGGTCGACTGAATGTCGCCCCCACCAATCCTGGACTACGTCCTAGCCAGGGAGACATGGCGTTAAACAGATGAGTCACCATGGTTACGCCCCGATCAAACCCGGCCAGGGCCTGCTCAAAGCTGGCGTCGCTATGGCCAGCGGAAACCACAATGCCTGCTTCTGATAGCTGTTTAACCACCTTCTCCTCAACCATCTCAGGAGCCAGGGTCACCAGCCTCACCACCCCAGGCCCCATTGCCACGATGTGCTCCACCATGGTGGTCTCGGCAGGGCGAATATGGGTAGGGTCGTGGATACCCCGTCGCTGGGGGTTGAGATAAGGCCCCTCTAAATGCAAGCCGAGCACTCGGTCAGGATAGACCTGGCGGTAATCTTGAACCACCGCCATGGCGGACTCCATGGCGGCATCATTGGTGGTAATCAGGGTGGGTAGAAAGCTGGTGGTACCACTTTTCAAGTTAGTGTCGTGCATGGTGTCCAGGGTGGCTGGAGTGATGGCATCGTTAAACATCACCCCACCGCAACCATTCAATTGCAGATCAATAAACCCGGGCGCTGCGGCCAAACCCTGGCCATCCATCCGGTCGATCTGGGAGGGTAGCTGAGCTTCTGGAATCAGGTCGACAATCCTATCGCCCTTGACAACCAGGGCATGGTGTTGAAGCTGTTGATAGCCGGTATAGAGGGTGCAATGGGTTAAGGCATACATGGATGGATACCCAGCCATGGGATAGGCGATTTCCTAGGATTTAGCATCGGGGTAGTCAACTCGGCCCGAAGAGTCACCCTTGTCACCGTAACGGATACCCCGATACACCATATCTTGGTCAGGGCCCTTGGCAGCAGGGCCTGGAACCTGGGGAGGTTTACTGGAGGTGATCTTTACCCCTCGGTAGACAATTTCCTTGGCCTTTAAATTGGTTTCTGTGTGCGTGGTCTGGGGAGAAGAAACAGACCCAGAAGCGGGATCAGTAGAAGAACCGGCGATCTCTGGGGAAGGCACCTGGGAAGCGGGGCCAGGGTTGGTTCTTACCCCTCGGTAGACAGTCTGATTAACCTTAGGGTTAACTTTTGGCTCCGCAGGCTGGGATGGAGTAGTCGTAGTCAGCCAATTGTCGGTCTGCCAGCCTTGGACTTGGGCAGCCATCAAACGCTGGAAACCATAGATTACCCCTATCAAGCCAACCAGTAGCACAGGCCAAGGCATTTCTACCAAGCCCACTAGTACCAGGGTCAGGACAGTGAAAATGCCAACGGCGAGACCAAGAATTAGGAGAAAGGCCATAGCAGAACCGAACCTACCAAGACTTACATTTTAACTTAGCGGAAATCCAAAAGTTTATTATGGGGTTAGCCACAGGATTAGTCATAATTCCCCTATAAAATCTACCAATAGTAAAAGGTTTGCTCCGTTAGCCGGGGAATCCTAGCTGTAACTTTGATCAGAACCCTGAGCATAGGATTCGTCGATAAATCCTATGACAATTAATCTAAAACCCTCGCTGGTCTCGGTTATGGTGCGTCCATAAGCCACTCCATTGTGGTAACTGAGCACGACACGGAATTTGTCCATGTTTGATCAAACAGCCAGGAACTCTTGAACAACATCGTTGCTGAGCTCATGGGTAGGACCGGAGGCAACAATGCCGCCCTTTTGCATGGCATAGTAATAGTCAGCCTGACGCACAAAGTGTAGGTGCTGCTCGACCAATAAAACCGAAATACCCCTGGTGGCAATAATCTGACGAACCGCTGCTTCAATATCCAAAATAATTGAGGGCTGAATACCTTCGGTGGGTTCATCGAGTACCAGTAGTTGGGGCTGACCCATAATGGCCCGGGCGATCGCGAGTTGCTGCTGCTGCCCGCCGCTCAGATCCCCCCCCATGCGGCCCAGCATGGTTTTCAGCACGGGAAATAGCTCAAAAATAGACTCGGGAATCTCCTGGCTGGTCTTACCCCGCTTACCCAGAGCCTCCTGGCCGATGATCAGGTTCTCCCGCACCGTTAGCCGGGGAATGATTTCCCGACCCTGGGGAACATAGCCGATACCCAGGCGGGCGCGGCGATCGGGGGAAAGGGGATCGATCACCTGGCCGGCGTAGCGGATCTCTCCACGCCGCGATCGTAAAAGCCCCAGGATGTTTTTTAGCAAGGTGGTTTTGCCAACCCCGTTACGACCAATCAGGCAAACCATCTGACCCCGGGGTACGGTCAGGTCCACATCCCGCAAAATATGACTTTCCCCGTAATAAAAGTTGAGCCCGGTGATGCTTAACATGGGAGCCGTGAGGGGATCTTGGTAGCTGGGCAGGGGCAGAGTGCTGGTCATGGTGGTGCTAAGGTCTTTGGTCGAGATTATCTAGGGCCAGGGCCTGGAGACGGCCTACGGTTTCTGTAGGCAGGTCCAGCAGTTGCAGCAGTTTTTGGTAAACAATAGCCTCACTTTGATTGATGCGGTTGACGCAAATCACCTCATAACTGAGCATTAAGGCCTGCTCTCGCTGGCTCTCGGTTTGTAACTGGGGTACCAACTCATCTAAGGTGATGGCCTTGGCCAGTAGATCCTCCAGCTGGCGCCGGATGGCCCCCCGATCCTCAGGGCTATGGGCAAATTGTTGGCTGAGGCGATCCAAAATCAACTGCTGTTGGCTGGCCTCTAGCCGATGATCAGCCCAGGCCATGGTGGCGGCGATCCGCAATAATAGCATTTGTTCGACGCTGAGCTGGGTTTCCTGGCCCAGATATACCTCGATGACCCGGGGGTCATTTTGCACCTGGTTCATAGTGCCCTCACAGAGCACGGTGCCCTCGTGCAAAACAGTGACCTGCCGAGCAATTTGACGGACAAATTCCATGTCGTGCTCAATTACCACAATGGAGTGGCTTTCCGCCAAGGACATCAGCAGTTGCCCAGTCTTTTCGGTTTCCTCATCAGTTAGCCCCGCCACCGGCTCATCTACCAGTAACAGGTCAGGAGATTGGGCTACCAGCATACCAATTTCCAGCCATTGCTTCTCCCCGTGGGAGAGCAGGGCAGCAGGAACATCAGCCTTATAGTCTAGGCCAATGGTTTCTAATAACCCCCCAACAGTACGCTTCTCGGCCTTGGGAGTTTGGCTAAAGAGGGTAGAAAAGACATTTTTATGGCGGTTACAGGATAGTTCCAGATTTTCCCGGGGGGTAAGATTGAGGTAAACCCGCGGGGTTTGGAACTTACGGCCAATCCCCAGGCGGGCAATCTCATGTTCCTTACGTTTGGCCAGATTTTCTCCCTTAAAGTAGGCGATACCCTCAGTGGGTTGGACCTTACCGGTAATCACATCCAAAAAGGTGGTTTTACCAGCCCCGTTAGGGCCGATAATCACCCTCAATTCCCCCTCTTCCATGGCGAAATTGAGATGATTGAGGGCTTTAAACCCATCAAAACTAACGGTAACGTCTTGAATATCAAGAATTTTTGGCTTAACCACCATTAAATCTCCTTTTCAGCCAGGCTATTGCCTTCGACCTCAGCCTCACCGTAGACCACTGGCCCTGGGCCAAGGCCCAGGGCTTGACCGACGGCGGCACCAAATTGGCGTTGTCCCCAACCGATCAAACCATCGGGCAGAGCGGTAACCACCAGCAGGAAGAGTGCCCCCTGGAAAAATAGCCAGACGTTGGGAAATCGTTCGCTCAGTAAGCTACGAGCCATGTTGACCAACACTGCTCCTAAAATAGCGCCCACCAGGGTAGCTCGACCCCCCACCGCTACCCAGATCACCATCTCGATGGAAAAGGCGATGTCCATCGCCTGGGGAGAAATAATCCCAGATTGGACGGTGTATAGGGCCCCAGCAATACCGGCGATCGCCCCAGACACGGCAAACACCAAAACCTTAAAGCTGGCGGGGTTATAACCTGTAAATCGGACCCGGTTTTCATCGTCGCGGATGGCCACCAGCATCCGGCCAAATCGACCGCTGGTGAGCCATCGGCAGAGGGCATAAACCGCGACTACGCTGAGAACGGTGACAACGTAGAAGAAAAACTGCATCTCAGCCCCTCCCACCTGTTGACCCAAAAATACCGAGGTTGAGGTCTTGAGACCGTTGGTACCATTGATTAACTTTTGTTGACCATTGAAAAAGTTAAAAAAGACCACCAGGGCAGCCTGGGTCAAGATCGAGAAGTAAACCCCGCGAATGCGATTGCGGAACACCAGATAACCAAATAACCCCGCCACCAGGGCTGGAATTGTAACGATGGCAATTAGGGTAAAAGGCAAGTTGTAGAACGGTTTCCAAAACCAGGGCAGTGAGGATACTCCGTAGAGGCTGAAAAATTCTGGCAACTCCCCTGCCGGCAAGGATACCAGGGATAGGTACATGGCAAAGGCATAGCCCCCCAGAGCGAAGAAAATGCCATGGCCCAGACTGAGGAGACCCGTGAAGCCCCAAATCAAATCAATGCCCAGGGCCACAATAGCCAGGGAGAGAAAACGACCCACCAAGCCCAGCCGAAACTCCGATACCAGCAGCGGCAGGATCAGTACTAGAAAGAGGGCGATCGCCACCACCGCCAGAATCTCTAACATTAACTTTCGCCTACCCAAGGCCTGCGCGAGCCGGCGGGGTTGTACGGGTATATCCACAGCCATCCTCTATACCTCTACCGAACGACCTTTCTGCGGGAACATGCCAGCTGGCCGCACCTGCAGGAAGGCAATAATCAGGGCAAAAACCATCACCTTGGCCATGCTGGTAGTGGCGAAGAAGGTAAAGAAATCTACCAGGGGCTTAAATAAATCTCCGGGTGGTATCAGTAGGACCAGACTACCGGAGCCAATCAAGTAGGTAGCCACGCCAATCACCAGGGCGGCAACAATACTGCCCACCAATTTGCCGACACCCCCTACCACCACCACCATGAAGGCATCCACAATGTAATTGCCACCCAGGTTTGGCCCCACCGAGCCCAACAGGGTAACGGCACAACCAGCAATCCCTGCCAGCCCAGAGCCCAGGGCAAAGGTAAGGGCATCCACCCGTTCGGTAGGAATGCCCAAACAGGCGCTCATACTGCGGTTCTGGGTGACGGAGCGAATTCGTAGGCCCCAGGCCGTACGATTGAGAAACCAATACACCGCAATCAAACAAAGCACTGTCAGGACAATGATAAAAAGACGGGCGTAGGGAAACTGGAGGACATTGCCCACGGACAAACCGCTCCGTAACCAGGATGGCGGGGTAACATCGACATTACGAGCGCTAAACCAGGCTCGAGTGAACTTTGCAGTGCCATTATTTTGAAGCAAGAACCCCACCAGGGCGGCGATGCTAGCTGAGAGCAGTAGCCACAGGGAACTCACCCAACTGCCCAAACGTCGCCAATCGGTGTAGCGGTCTAGGATCTGGCTCACCACCCCAAACAAAAGCCCAAAAACTGCCAAAGCAATCGCCATGGGCCAATTTACACTGCGAACAAACTGGCGCAAAATCAAACTTACACCCCAGGTGGCCAGCAAGGTCTCCAGGGGGCGACCGTAGAGATAGCGAATGACACTCCGCTCCATCAGCAATCCCACCAGGGCTGCCACCAAAAACGCCAGGGGTAAGGCTGCGAAAATATAACTCTCTAGAGCCCAGTCACCCAGGGCCTTAGCCCCGTTTTGAACGACGTAGGTGGTGTAAGCACCTAACATCATCAGCTCACCGTGGGCGAGGTTAATCACGCCCATTAATCCAAAGACAATGGCTAAGCCCAGGGCTACAATTAATAGAACAGCACTAATACTAATGCCGTCAAAGAGGCCACTTATTAAGCCCTCAATCACGCTCAATCCTCAACTACAGCGGGTAACAGGTCGATACTATGGCGACTTTTACGGGTTTACTTCCCCCTACTAAAGCCTCGTAGCATCTTACCTAGGAGATGGATGGCGAAATGTTCAAAGTAAGCAGCTTTTCGATATCGTTTTACCCATTTGATTTCTCCAGTTTACCGATAAGTAGCCTCGCTATTGACTATTGGCCATGGCACTGGGGGGTAGGGCTGGGCAATTAGGTCTCTCACTCTATCGAAAACCGCTGTAGTAATTAGAGCGAATAGCCTAGAATAAGAGTGATTAGCGTTGACCAGAAGAGGATATTACCGTGACGGATGCTATTACGACTAGTTCTTTAAGGGTAGGTCAGTTAGCGCCAGATTTTTTAGCCACAGCAGTCGTGGATCAGGGCTTTAAGACCATTAAGCTCTCTGATTACCGGGGCCAATACGTGGTGCTGTTCTTCTATCCCCTAGACTTTACCTTTGTCTGTCCAACGGAAATTACTGCCTTCAGCGATCGCCACAGCGAGTTCCAGGCTCTCAACGCTGAAATACTGGCCGTTTCCGTTGACAGTGAGTTTTCTCACCTGGCCTGGATGCAAACCGAACGTAGCCAGGGTGGTTTGGGCGACCTCAACTATCCCCTCGTTTCTGACCTGAGAAAAGAAATTAGCGCCGCCTACAATGTCCTCGATCCCGATGTCGGCATTGCTCTTCGCGGTTTATTTATCATTGATCGCGAAGGGGTTCTACAGCACGCCACCATCAACAATCTTTCCTTTGGCCGAAATGTGGAAGAAACCCTGCGGGTTTTGCAGGCTATTCAACACGTGCAGGCTAACCCCGACGAGGTTTGCCCGGTAGACTGGCAACCTGGTGATAAAACCATGATCCCCGATCCGATTAAGGCTAAGGAATTCTTCGCGGCGGTGTAGGTTCAGGATGGTTACCGGTTTATCCCCAGGTAATCCCCGTTACCTATGGCCCCGACCCGCTGCCCTGGGGCTTGCCCTGGGGGAGTTGGCCCCTGACTTTGCCCTTTGGGATGTAACTCACCGCCGGACAGTGCGGTTGGCTAACTGGCGTGGTAAGCGACCTCTGGTGTTGGCTTTTACGCGGATTTTTGCAGAGGGGGTCTACTGTCCCTTCTGCTATCCCCACATCATGGCCATGAATGGGGCCTACGATCGCTTCCGCCGGGCGGGTGCGGAGGTGTTTTTAATCACCAGTACCCACCGCCGCCAAAGTCAAGGGGTGGTGGAGGATCTGCAACTCACCCTGCCCCTGCTCAGCGATGAAAGAGGGCAGGGCTTTCAATCCTACTATACGGGTCAGGCCTTGGGGGCGCCCCTACCTGCCCAGTTTGTCCTGGACGTCCAAGGGCGGTTGCGCTACGCCCATCTGTTTTCCTTCTTGCACCATAACGCGGATCCTGAAATCCTGCTGGCGGTGCTGGAGACTCTCTAAGGCCTGGAGCCCTAGTTCGGTAAAAGCCTTCTGCGCAAAATTATACCTGGGCAACCTGAGGAGCTAAGGCTTCACCTGCAGATCCTGCCAGGCATAGACGACCCACTCCGCCCCCACCACTGCAGGTCGCCCCCAGGCTGAGGAGACGGAAATAAACCCCGCTGCCCCTCCCTGCTGGGCCATATCGTAATCTACCCTACTGTCCCCCACCACTAGAGTGTGGCAAGGCTCTACCCCAAGCTGGTGACAGAGTTGGTAAAAAAGACTGGGGCTAGGTTTGGGTCGTTCACCCCCTTCGGTTCCCCGCCAGGCCTGGACATACCCCCCCATGCGGTAGTGGGTCAAAAACGCCTCCACGTTGGCCTGGCTATCGGAGGATAACACCCCAACGGGCACTCCCCCCTGAGCTAAATGCTCTAGCAGAGCAGGGGTACCGGGAAAGGGCGGGGTGTAGTGGGCCTTGGGCCAGAGCTGACGCTCAGCCCTCTGGAAGCACTCCGCCACCCGATCCACCACCCCCTCTTCAGGATAGGCAGCCTCCAAGAGCCAATTCACCACGGCTTGCTGATTAGCCAGACGAGGGGCGGTAGCCATCAGTCCCTCTGGGTCTAGCTTGGACGCACCCACCCCTAAGCTGGAGCGGAGGGTTTGAACCTGATCAGTAGTGAGTTCGGTGCCCTGCGATCGCAGTAAATTGGCACATAGATCTATCCGCAAACAGGCCAATTGCCATAGAAAAGCGTGGGAATCGGCTAGGGTGCCATCCTTATCAAACACGATGGCCTGGGCTGAAAGCGGATGTCCCCGGAGGTAAAGCTTAGTCAACGGCTAGGGCAACTTCCTCAGGGGCAACCTCCCCGTAGATCTGATTATCCTCTTCCGTCGTTTCTACCACTAGGCCTTCCTTTTCCGCCATCTGCTTACGGAGCTGTTCGCGGTACTTAGCCGCCATCTCCTCTGCTTTTTCAAACACCAGGTCAGGATTATTCACCATATCCCCAGGTTCGGGTTCTAGTTGTTTAGTGGATAGGGAGATCCGACCCCGCTCAGCATCAAGGTCAATAATCATGACCTTGATCTCGTCATTAACGTTCAGCACACTATGGGGAGTATCAATGTGATCGTGGGAGATTTCGGAAATGTGCAACAGACCACTGACACCGCCAATATCAATAAAGGCACCGTAGGGTTTGAGACCCCGTACGGTTCCCAGAACTACCTCACCCACCTGTAAACCATTCATTTTACGCTCCACAAGGGCGCGTCGATGACTTAACACCAGGCGGTTGCGCTCTTCGTCAACCTCAAGGAACTTGAGGGGCAGATCCTCGCCAACCAGATCCTCCTTGGCTTTGCGGGTGCTGATGTGGGAGCCCGGAATAAAACCACGTAGCCCTTCAATCCGCACCAGGGCTCCACCTCGGTTGGTGGCAAAGACACCAGAACGCACCGTCGCGTCCTCCTGTTGTAGCTGTCGGACCCGTTCCCAGGCCCGCATATACTCAATTCGACGAATCGATAGGGTCAACTGACCATCCTCGTTTTCGTCTGTCAGAATGAAGAAGTCTCGAGTTTCGTTAGAGCGCAATACTTCTTCCGGATGATCTACCCGATTGATGGACATTTCTTGAATGGGCAGATAGGCGGCAGTTTTAGCACCGATGTCGATCAGAGCACCCCTGGGTTCAAGGCTAAACACGGTGCCCGTGACCGTATCCCCTGGATTGAAGTGATAGTCGTACTTATCCAGAAGGGCGGCAAAGTCTTCGTGTGTAAACCCGATTCCAGTGTCCTTTACGTCCTGATTGAGCATGCTAGTGTTTCCCTATGATTTTCTCCGTAATACTGCGGTTGGCTTGTGTAAACAGAACAATTCCAGCAGGGACCTCAAAAATTCCACAGCAAACTGTGAACAGACCCACCGACTAAACCCACAGAGTCAAATTATAGCGGATCAGGGAAGGTTTATAGTGACTTAATTGATCAGGGAGGAGAGAATCTGGTAGAGCGCCACGTCTAGCCGTCTCCACGGTTCTGGGGAAGATGGGGATGCACGCTAGTATAGCCATTGCTGTCCATCACCTCCAGGTTATGCTTCTGCTGGGTAAAGTCTCCGTCGCCGTGCTGGAGTTTTGCCAGGGTGTCAACAAAATCTCGTACACCCTGAAACTGTCTATAAACAGAAGCAAAACGGACAAAGGCAACCTCATTAATGGGTTCTAGCTTAGCCAGAACCATCTCACCAATTTCTGCACTGGTCACTTCACGACTATGGCGCTGTTGTAGTTCAGCTTCAATATCGTCCACCACTGCCTCCATGAGCGTGGAGGGCATGTTGGTTTTTTCACAGGCTATGGCGATCCCCCGTAGAAGTTTAGAGCGGTTAAATAGTTCCTGTTCGTTGTTGCGCTTAATTACCGTCACGGGTACGTACTCAATGCGTTCGTAGGTGGTGAACCGTCGTTCACAGTTTAGACATTCTCGCCGCCGCCGAATGCTGCGCCCCGACTCTGCGGCGCGTGACTCTAGCACTCGATTATTGGGATGTTGGCAAAATGGACAATGCATCAATAGCCACCGGGGAAAAACCACCCTCCCCCCACCCACGCCGGATGGTGTGAGACCTCTGAGATCGACAACTGAGCAGGATGGAGCCGATGGGTTGGAGGGTTGAAAGCCCTAGGAGAGCTTTGATGACATCACCAGCCTGGCTCCCGAGCCGCTCTGGGCGTCGCTTTACGATGGGCTGGGAATTATCTCTTATATTAATGATACTCAGACAATGCGATAAAACAGAATCAAACTTATAGCCTTAGCCAAACTGGGCTGCTGCCGAGATCTGCCCCCTTTACCCGGAGTCACACCTTTAACCTGTGACCCTATTTAGCCATAGGGTTTACAGTAATTCCTAGGGAACAGGGTAAAATCTCATCGTTTGGATCTGTGGTGCTGCGCTACAGGCACCCAATTTGGTTATTTTGTATCCATCGGAGAGAGAACCCCTGTGAACAGTTTTAGTGCAAAAACCCATCTAACCCTGGCGGATCAAACCTACGTGATTTATAGCTTGCCGGAGGCGGCTAAAACGTTAGGAGATCTAAGCCGACTGCCCTTTAGCTTGAAGGTATTGCTGGAGAATTTGTTGCGCCATGAAGATGGCCGGTCGGTTACCGCCGCTGACGTGCAGGCGATAGCCAATTGGCTCAAAACCCAGACCTCTAACCGGGAAATTGCCTATCGACCCGCTCGGGTGCTGATGCAGGACTTTACCGGAGTACCCGCGGTAGTTGATTTGGCGGCTATGCGGGATGCCATGGTGACCCTGGGTGGTAATCCCGATCGGATTAATCCCCTATCGCCGGTGGACCTGGTGATTGACCACTCGGTCATGGTCGATGCCTTTGGCACCACCGAGGCTTTCCACGAAAACGTTGAAAAGGAATTTGAGCGGAACCATGAGCGTTACGCCTTTCTGCGCTGGGGTCAGGCTGCCTTTGACAACTTCCGAGTGGTCCCCCCAGGCACCGGTATTTGTCACCAGGTTAATTTAGAGTATCTGGCCCAGGTGGTCTGGACCAAAGCCGTGGATGGCGAAACCCTGGCCTATCCCGATACCCTGGTGGGCACCGATAGCCACACCACCATGATTAACGGGCTCTCGGTGTTGGGTTGGGGGGTCGGGGGGATCGAGGCAGAAGCTGCCATGCTGGGCCAGCCCATCTCCATGCTCATTCCTGAGGTGGTCGGCTTTAAGCTGACCGGCCAGTTACCGGAGGGGGCTACCGCCACTGACCTGGTGCTCACCATCGTTCAGATGTTGCGGCAAAAGGGGGTAGTGGGTAAATTTGTCGAGTTCTATGGGGAAGGCTTAGATCACCTTAGCCTGGCCGATCGCGCCACCATCGCTAATATGGCCCCTGAGTACGGCGCTACCTGCGGCTTTTTCCCCATCGATGGGGAAACCCTGGCCTACCTACGGTTTTCCGGCCGCGATCCCGAACGTATTGCCCTGGTAGAAGCCTACGCTAAGGCCCAGGGCCTATGGCGCGATAGCCATGCCCCTGAGCCGATCTTTACCGACAGTCTGGCTCTAGACCTGGGCACCGTTGAGCCCTCCCTGGCGGGGCCTAAGCGCCCCCAAGACCGGGTCTGTCTGAAAGACCTGGCCAGTCAGTTCCGCAATAGCGACTTTCCTGCCTTTAGCGGTCGCGACTATAGCCAGAAGCGATCGGTGGGGGTTACCGGTCATGATTATCAGCTCACCGATGGAGATGTGGTGATTGCCGCCATTACCAGCTGCACCAACACCTCTAATCCAGCGGTCATGATCGCCGCCGGTCTGCTGGCTCGCAAAGCTCGACAGCAGGGCTTAATCTGTAAACCCTGGGTGAAAACCTCCCTGGCCCCTGGTAGTCAGGTGGTTTCTGATTACCTGGCCAGGGCGGGGCTGCAGGCAGACCTGGATGCCCTGGGCTTTAACCTGGTGGGTTACGGCTGTACCACCTGCATTGGCAATTCCGGGCCCTTGCCGGAGGCGATCGCCACCGCCATTGAGGCTGAGGATCTGGTGGTAGGGGCGGTTCTGTCCGGCAATCGCAACTTTGAGGGTCGAGTCAGTCCCTACACCAAGGCCAACTACCTAGCCTCCCCACCCCTGGTGGTGGCCTACGCCCTGGCCGGCAGCTTAGCCGTCGACTTGAAAAGTGATCCGATCGGCCAGGATGGATCTGGCCATCCCATTTACCTCCGGGACATCTGGCCCAGCACCCGGGAGATTCAGTCGGTGATGGCGGAGGCCCTCACCCCAGAAATGTTCCAAACTCGCTATAGCAACGTATTCACCGGCACCGATCGCTGGCAGCAAATCACCCCCATGGCCAGTAAAACCTACCCCTGGCAGGCTGAGAGCACCTACGTGCAAAATCCTCCCTACTTTATGGGCATGCCAGCCGGGGTCAACGGTCAGGCCTTTAGCAACATAGTTGGCGCTCGCCCCCTGGCAATTCTGGGAGATAGCATCACCACCGATCATATCTCCCCGGCTGGATCCATTAAGTCTGAGGGCCCTGCGGGCCATTATCTGATCGACCATCAAGTCGAGGTGGCGGATTTTAACTCCTACGGTGCCCGGCGCGGTAATCACGAAGTGATGATGCGGGGCACCTTTGCCAATATCCGACTGAAAAACGAAATGGTGCCTGGATCCTCCGGTGGCGTCACCAGGCATATGCCCTCCGGGGAAACCCTCTCGATCTACGATGCCGCCATGCGCTATCAAGCGCAAGGTACTCCCCTGGTAGTTATTGCCGGCAAGGAATACGGCACGGGTTCCTCCCGTGACTGGGCCGCTAAGGGAACCCGGCTCCTGGGGGTGAGAGCGGTAGTGGCGGAAAGTTTTGAGCGCATCCACCGTTCTAATCTGGTGGGCATGGGGGTACTGCCTCTGCAATTTTTCCCTGGTCACCATCGTCACCTGTTAGGGCTCGATGGCGCAGAATACTTCGACCTATTGGGTTTAAGTGATGGTATTCAGCCGGGCATGTCCCTTACCCTGCGGATTCACCGCCCCAGTGGAGAGCTTGATTTCACCGATGTTCCCCTGATCTGCCGCATTGACACCCTGGATGAAGTTGAGTACTTCCGCCATGGCGGAATCTTGCCCTACGTCCTGAGGCAGTTGCTGGCGGCCTAGGGCTATTTAGTGCTCGAGGGTTATGACCCTAGCCCTGGTCAAGGGGGTCAACCCTATCCCTACTGTTATCTAGCAATTCTGGATTGGCTGGCGGGCTTGGGGCCGGTTCACCAGAGTTTTCACTAATGTGAATCTGGATATTAGGCCCGGAACGGGCCAGCCGAATCACCACCCCATTATCAACTGCCATATCCTGGATGCGACGACCGTCCAGGTAGGTGCCGTTGGTGCCCAGGCTTTTGATCACCCAACCTGCCGTAGTACGGTAGAGCTCCGCATGATGTCGCGAAACCACAGCGCTATAAAGAATGACATGGCTATCGGTAGCACGGCCAATGCGGATCACAGGTTCCTGATCAAAGGACCAACTCTGTACAGGAGTTTTGTGGAGTGGGTGTAGCAGGGATAAAGTAATCACATCAGGTCTGTGTAGGAGCTCATCTTCCTATTAAAAAATAATCATAGGGGAGTCTGTGATAGTTGGCTTTAACCGACTTAAAGATTAGCGAATTTGACTATTTTCGGTCTTCCAGTGCTGACAATCACACCGCCCTAGGTAAAACCTGCTAGAACCATAGCCATGGATGGTTTGGCTACAGGAACCTAGCCATACAGCAGGGGGGAGGCTTTCTCTGGCAGAGGATCGCCTGAGTCGGGATCCAGGCTTCGGTCCTGGGGCTGTAGCCATGATTTTGCCCCAGATAGCCCTATAGTCTAGAATTAAACAATATTCCTTTAGGTAAGATGGCAGCGCCTGCATGGGATTTTGGAAAAACCTATTTATCGGGTCCGAGAGTGCTCCACCAGCTAACCTGGCCTCAGCTGGTGGGGTGCTTGAGGCCATCCCAGATTCCCAGTCGGGTGCTTCTATCATCCTCAGTACGGATCGAGACCTCGACCTTTACGAGCTAGAAGAACTGTGCAATGCGGTGGGCTGGGCCCGGCGGCCGATTCGTAAGGTGCGTAAGGCTATTGAGCATAGTTACCTGGTGATCACCATGTGGGAACAGCGAGGTAACCGACGGCGACTGATTGGCTTTTCCCGGGCTACCTCTGACCATGCCTTTAATGCCACCATCTGGGATGTGGTGGTGCATCCCAGCTTCCAAGGCCGGGGCCTGGGCAAGGAACTCATGCAACAGATGATTAAGACGCTGCGTAATCAAGACATCAGTAACGTTACCTTGTTTGCCGATCCCCAAGTGGTGGAATTTTACAAGGGGCTAGGGTTTATGCCTGACCCAGAAGGCATTAAGGGGATGTTTTGGTATCCCGACTAGTCAGCCATTAGTCTTTTTCTATGACCCGTTCATCTAAACGTCATCGAGATCGTCAACGCCAACGGCTAGACCATTTCAAACTTCAGTCCACTGCGGGACTCGCCCTAATCTGTGGCATTTGCTATGGTTTGGCAGGCTTACTACTGACCCGCCTCCCTTACCTGGCCTGGCTTGGTCTGTGGCCCCTAGGGTTGCTGGCTGCCTGGTTACAGGTTTGGGGCCTCACTCGACCCTCCCCCTCTAAATTTCAAGGGATTTTCCTAGACCAATTAGGGACAGGTCTGCTGACGGTAGCCTTAGCCGCGGGCCTGAATTACCTGGGCAATGCTCAGATTGATAATGTCGGTTTTTTAGGCTTGATTCTCCAAATCTTAGCCTGCAGTGGTCTGGGGCTGATGCTAGCGGTGCTCTGTAACCGGCTGACGGTGCTTCTGGCGGATCGTTTGCGGATTCGCTTCAGTGATGACCAAACCCGTGCCCTGTTGACCTCTGTATTAGGGTTGGGGTTAATTTTGGGTGGGTTAGCTGGCCTGCTGCTGAAACTGATTTGACCAGATTACAGCAGCTAAGGACATCCCCATAGCGGATCTCACTTGGGCGAAGTGCGGGGTGATCACCCCCCCTTGCCAAGGCTACGGGGTACAGCGTGAAACTCTAACAGCCAGGCGCTGGGGGGTAGGACTGAGCAATTGGGTGTCTCACTCTATCGAAAACCGCTATAAATTGATTTCAATGACTTAGGAAGATGCCTGAAGGCAAGGAATCGAGCGATCGCCTTACGTCCCTCTTCCAATCCCAACAAGATGGGAGGACAGAGCAATAGGATAGCCCATTGCCCAGGATTAAGAGGCGCCGTAGAAAAAATGCTCTGCAGAGCAGGTAGGCTAACAATAGCCGCGATTAAAATCCACTCGAATAGAATGCCTGCCCAGATCAGGGGATTGGAGAACAGACCCAACCGCCAGATGGAGGTTGTTTCTGAACGGCAGGCCAATACATTGCCGTCCTGGCTGGCAACGATCGCCGCCAGGGTGAAAGTAGTGGCCTGGGCGTAGATCGCCACCACCGCCGCCGGGGCAGAACGGGATAACAAACTGGGGCTGACGGCCTGGAGGGCAGCCAGATCGTAGCCATGATTATGCCAGACCCAAAAGAAGGCGGCCATACCCAGACTGGCTTCGATTAGCCCCAACCAGCAGTAGGCCCTGAGTACCAGGCTGCGGTCCAGCAGGGTTTGGGTTTTGACCCGGGGGGGCTGCTCCATAATCCCCACTTCAGCGGCTTCCGCCCCCAGGGCCAGGGCCGGTACCATGTCCGTCCCCAGGTCTATCGCCAGCACCTGCATGATCACCAGGGCGGGGGGAATTTTCAGGACCACCATGGCCAGGAAGGGCACCAGCTCTGCCACGTTGGAGGCCAGGATATAGGTGATGAACTTGCGAATGTTGCGGTAAACCGTGCGGCCCTGCTCGATCGCCACCACAATGGTGGCAAAGTTATCGTCGGTGAGCACAATATCGCTGGCCTCCCGGGCCACATCGGTGCCATTTAACCCCATGGCAATGCCGATGTGGGCCGATCGCAGGGCGGGGGCGTCGTTGACCCCATCGCCGGTGACCGCCACCACCGCCCCAGTCGCCTTGTAGGCCTCCACCAGCCGTAGCTTGTGCTCCGGGGACATGCGGGCGAACACCAGCCGCGATCGGTACTTGACCATTTGTTGTAATTGGGCGTCAGAGAGGTGGCCCATGCTGTCTCCCGTAATCACCCGGGCCGGCTCGTGACTCTCTAGTTGGCTGGTCAGCAAGCCAATTTGAGTGGCGATCGCCTCCGCCGTCAGGCCGTAATCTCCGGTGACCATGGTCACCCGAATGCCCGCCTGATGGCATTGGGCAATAGCTTCAGGAACCTCGGGGCGGGGCGGGTCGAACATGGCCACCAGACCGATAAAGGTGAGGCCCTGTTCTAAGTCCTGGGCTTTCATGTCCCTCAGGTCTTCCCCACCACTACGGGCGGCCAGGCCCAGCACCCGGAAGCCCTGGCGGGATAGGACGTCATTGGCATTCACCACCTCCTGCCAGGCCTGAGGGCTCAGATCCCCCACCACCCCATCGCGCAGTAGGGTCTGGCAGTGGCGTACCACCTCCAGGGGGGCCCCCTTGGTGAAAACCACCAGGGACTCGCCCTGAAACAGGGGAGAGGGACAGTCATAGCCGGGCCAGCTCAGCACCACGGTCATCATGCGGCGGCGAGAATCAAAGGGGATTTCCCGTTGCCGGGGGTATCGCTGTTGCAGCTGCTCCAGGTTAAGGCCCGCCTTCGCCGCCGCCACGATCAGGGCGGCTTCCGTGGGATCCCCCATTTCCTGCCAGCGGCTGGGGGCGGTCAGGTGAATCAGCCGGGCATTGGAGCAGAGGGCCGCTCCGGTGAGCAGCAAGTTGGCTTTCCAGGCCAGGGGAGAATGGGGGGGCAGGTGGATCTGGCCAGCGGTGGGGTCGTAGCCCGAACCAGTGACTCGAATCTGCCCCGGTAGTAGGTCAGTGCTGTCCGGGTTATCCCTGGGGGTTTCCCCCGCCATGGGCGGTAACCAGAGATGGCGCACCGTCATTTCATTTTTGGTCAGGGTGCCGGTTTTGTCGGTGCAGATCACCGTTACTGCACTCAGGGTCTCCACCGCCGATAGGCGTCTGACCAGGGCATTGCGCTTGGCCATGCGCTGTACCCCGATGGCCAGGGATAGGGTCACCGTGGGCAGTAGGCCCTCCGGCACCAGGGCGACAATGATACCAATGGCAAAAATAAAGCTTTCCTTTAACTCCATGCCCACCAGCAGGGAGGTGAGAATAAAAACCACCCCCCCCATGGTGACGGCGATCGCCGTAATCACCCGGACGATATGGCTGACCTCCACCTCCAGGGTGCTGGGTTCTCGCTTCACCCCGGTGGTCAGGCGGGCCACCTGACCAAATTCCGTCTGGGTGCCGGTGGCATAGACCACCGCCGTACCGCGCCCGGAGGATACGGTGGCCCCCGCCAGCACCAGATTACTCACCTCCGCTGGATGGAGGGTTTCCTGTAGGGGTTGTTCGCCCTGGTAGTCCAGGGGTTTACCACTGCGCAGGGCCAGGGTTTCCCGGGGTCTAACCGGGTGGGGGTTGCGGGCTACCGGCAGGGACTCGCCGGTTAACACCGATAGGTCCAGGTAAAGACTCTCGGCGCTGACCAGGCGGGCATCGGCGGAGATGCGATCGCCCTCCTCCAGTTGCATGACATCCCCCCGTACCAATTCCGCCGCCGGGATCTGGACCAGATCCCCCTGGCGATAGACCCGCACCTGGTTGGGTAGGACATTTTTCAGGGCCGCCAGCGCCTGCTCCGCCCGAAACTCCTGCCAGAAACTGAAGATGGCATTAATCCAGATCACAGACCAGATCGCCCAGCCCAGGGCTGGGGTGTGGGAAATGAAGGCCAGGATGCCCGCCACCCAGAGCAGCAGGGCCATAAAGTGGGTGAGCTGATCGGTAAAGCGCAGCCACAGGGGCCGATGGGCCGGTTCGGGCAGTTGGTTAGGGCCAAACTGGTGCAGGCGTATATCTGCCTCTGAGGCAGTCAATCCCTGGACAGAGGTGGTCAGAGATTGATAGACCTGATCAATGGGCAGGGTCCAAATGGGCTGGTGCATCGCAGGGATGGGTTCTGGCGATAGTTTAGGGCATGGACTTAACCTAGAGCGAGTCTACCCCGGTGGAGTGAAATAGCAATAGGGAGACAAAGAAATCTACTACGAATAGCCCCACCCAGGTGGTGACTACGGCAGCGGTAGCGGAGCGGCCCACGGAACGGCTACAGGTGGTGGTCAGGCCCCAGGTACAGCCCGCCAGCCCCACCATGGCTCCAAACAGCATGGACTTAAGCAGCACAGCGATTAGGTCGTTGAGTACCATCAGCGATCGCACCGAGTCGAGGAATTGCCCCAGGGGTACCTGGTAGAGAAGGTGGGCCACCATTGCTCCTGAGCTAATGCCCAGTACTAATCCGAGCACGGTCAAAACTGGCAACATCACGCAACAGGCTAGCACCCGGGGCACCACCAGATACTCCACCGGATCAGTACGGAGCACCTTAAGGGCGTCGATCTGATCGGTTACCTTCATGCAGCCAATTTCAGCCGCAAAGGCACTACCAACCTGGCCAGTCAAAATTGCGGCCGTTAAAATTGGCGCCAACTCCCGGCAAAAGGCCAGGGCAAAGGCTCCGCCGATGGCGAAGGTGGCCCCAAAGCGTTCTAGCTCCCGGGCGGTTTGGATAGTAAAAATCATGCCGGCAAACAGGTTGGTAAGGAGTACGGGCGCCAAGGCTCCAGGTCCGGCGGTGACCATTTGCTCGAGGACCCGCTGACGATTGACCCGGCCCTGCAAAAGTCGGACCAGTACCTGTCCTCCTAGAAAACAGGCCATGACTACATGATAAAACCAGGATCTCTGACCCACCGTGGCATTCTCGGGGGAACCCCCCAAGCCGACGGCAGATCGGGGTGGAAACAGGGATGGGCCTGAGGAGGACGAGGACTGACCGTAATGCGCCTTAACCATTATTAAATTCCCCAGCATGGACGTGGTCTAGACCCTACCAACCTAATCAGAAATCCTAAAGTCCAGGTCATCATGGTACTCCGCCTTTCCATACCACTATTATGGGGTAACCGCGCCGGGAGGATGTTTGATTGGAGCAGGGGTCAGAATCCAGAATTCAGGGTTTAGAAGCCACTAACCCGCTTATCTCCTGACTTAAGTGGGTACTCTTACCAGAACTGTAAAGTTTTGATTAGCATACCCGTAATCTGACTATTTCCCCAGGTGCTGCTCCACAAGGTTCTATCCAGCCTAGGGAAACAGCGGACCAACCCAGTAGAACCCTGGGGCCCTTAATTGCCATCCTGGAGATCAGGGGATTTTGACCCCAGGGTCTGTCCAGCCCTTGGTTTAAGGATTAATCCTGCCCTCACCTGGTTGACCAGCCTGTTTTAACTAAGTCCTCTCACTGAAGTCTGCCCAATTCACCGGGGTCCCAGGAAGATTAGCCAAGGGAAAACTTGTATTTTTTGGGTTTTATAGTACACTTGTATTATGGCAGAGGAGATGCCCCCTTCTCCCCCTCTGATTATTGACATGGATCTAACTGCTATTCAAGAAAAACTACGCCGACAAGCTCAGTTCCCTCCTGCAGACTCTTTGGCGCTCCCCCGAGATTGGCCGCCAACCCCTTCGGTCATGATCAGCCCAAAGAATCAAGCGGCATCGCCTACTGCTCAGCTGGTTAGTACGGTCGAGACCCTGCGACGACGATCGCTGCGGTCCCTGGGATCGATCCCTGCTTCTGGTCCTTCCCTGCCTGGGGCTCACCCTTCCCCAGGGACGCAAATTGATCTGGACCCGATGATTTGGCAGCAGCAACTGAGGACGATGGTAGATAAAATTAACCGACTTTCCCATGAGCAGGAGCTAGTCATTGCCACTCTGGCCACGACAGGGGCTCAGTTGCTCAGTTCCGCTCAGCAACAGTTGAGGCCCGGCGATCGGTTCCCGGTTCCTAGCATTAATCTCAACCAGGCCGTTACCACTACCGCCACCTTGGATGGGCAGGGCAACGTTTGCCTGGCTTATAAGCCCATCCGATTAACGTCCCTCGATCAGGACGCCCACCAGTTAGCGGCCCAGTTACGGCAAAGGTATGGTTCAGGTCATCAAGGCGCTACTCCCTTAGCCGCCCATCTGGCTAAGGTTGGCAGGGAACTCCGCACCCTATTAAGAAAGCCCTGGTCCTGGTTCCAGTATGAGTGGAAAAAGTGGCTATCTCTGGGTTCCACCCAAGTTTCTCAACGCAGAAGCTCAACCTCGACCATCAAGTTTGTTCTTCCCTCTTTAGTAGATACCGTCCTCTGGGTTGGTAGCGGAGCGATCGGTCGGCTAGTGCTTAATCTATTTCTATCCGCCTTTCCGACGTTTTGGCCCCTGGCCGTGCTAGCAATTACGGGAATGTTGACCTACGCCCTGTACAGCACAACCCTGGCGACTCGGCCTAACTTCAGTGTGGCTATTAGGGTGTTACTGCTGGTGGCGGGTTTGGGCCTGGGGGGCTACCTCTAAGGGGATTTGCCAGTTATGGCCCCAGCCACTGGCCGATGGCGAGAAACCCGTGGCCGGTGACTAAGTAGCTTTGAGGATCAGCGTTGTCCTAGGGGTTCTGGCCAACCCTACATAACGACCTTAAGCAGCCCCGCAGCTGATTAAGGTCCTGCAATAATCATTTCTTGATTCCAGGAGGAAATCTATGGTACCCATTTATTACCCCCAGGAACCCTCCCCCAGCAGGTTGGGGGTTTGGTTCAAAACTTTCCTGGCTGCTGGTCTGGGCCTGGGGCTAGTGGTTTTGGTTAAGGACGGGACTGCGGCTAAATCCTGGTTAGATCGGGCAAAGACCGACTCCCACCAGAGTTGTCAAGCCATTGTCCAAAGTAATGCTCAGGTTAGTCGTGAGCAACTGGCTCGGTTACTGGCTATCCCGGAGCGTCAGGCCAAGGCGGCGGTGCAGAAAGTCCTGGCAGAGCCCTACTGTCGGCTTCCTCCCCTGCAGTTGAGGGCCAACGTGGTGGCGGAGAGGGAGTCCTATCCCCTGGCCTTTGATCCCACCACCCACCTGATTATCCTTTACGAAAATGATGAGTACGCTGGCTATCGATTCAGACTTCAGTAGCAATCATGAGATTCTCTCCTCTTCTGTTGGCGACTAGCTCTGTGGTCGCAATCCTTTCTCCCCTGGCGGCTCAGGCGGAGGAGTTTGCCCTCAGCTTTGAACTGCCAGTTAGGTCGGACGCTACAGTTAGGTCGGACGCTATCCAAGAGCCTGCTGGCCAGCCAAGCCCATCACGTCGGGATAGTCCTCAGGGCGACATGTCCTTAGACTCAGTGAGGCCCCTGCCGGTACCTCCCCTGGGGGCTAATCCACCCATGCGGTACCATTCTCCCCGGCAATTACCCAAAGGGGTCTATCGTCGGGCGGTGGCCGTGGCCCTAACGGAGGAGAACACCGCCGATGTCCTCCTACCTCCAGCGCCGCCGCCCCTCACGGCCCAGGCCTTAGTCGCCCTGGGCCAATCTTCTAAGCTCCCAGCTTCCAATAATCCGTTGACCCTTGAACCCAAAACAATCGCCCTTACCTTTGACCTGGCTCCCCTCGGTCCTCCTCTCCTGCTGCCTGAGCTTCAGTCCCTTGAGCTCGCCCTGGAACCCTGGTCTAACTTGTTTGTTGGTAATAGTGATTCCCTAGTGGCCAGGGCGATTGGTAACGCCGAGGGGACTCGCTCTGCCACAGGAGAATTGACCCGAGCCTACTATGGCCATCGTGACCCCGGCAACCAGGTCTGGAACTTGGGCACCTTTTCCTACCAGCATGGCGCCGCCTCCCCTGGAGAAGCTGACCAAAGGCAGCTGAAGCGCCTCCAGTCTCAGGTCCAGGTGCTGCAGAAACGGGCCCTTAAGCACGGCCTTTCCCTTTCCTTAGAAGAAACCCTGAATGGCCTGGACTTAGCGAATCAATCACCACTGGCGGCGATTGGCCGGGTCGGCTACGTCGAACGATTGGCGGAGGCTAAGGCTAAGGGCCATGCTGGTGCTGAGGCGATCGTGGTAGCCCGGACCCGGTCCTATATTAATCCTGAGACCCAGCGATGGAATGCCCCGGGGTTAGGCAACACAGAGGCCAGTATCCGGCGCGACCAGGAACGGCGCACCCGGGCGGTGGCCCAGGCCCTAGCCGCCTACCAGAGACAACATCCTGGCCTTGATGCCAGGCTGGCGGTGTTGGGGCCCAGGGCGGTAGCGATCGCTGCCCCATCGGCCTCCGTTGTTCCTGCGGCTCGTCCTGCGGACGCCGACAACGTCCTCAGCTTTGATCTGGAGCTGGCCTCCCCCCATCTCACCACCGCCCTGACACCAGTCCAGCCCAGCATTCCTGGGGACTCGGAGGGGAGTAACTCGACGGTTAGTCCTGGCCAGACCCCAGTCAAGCCAGCTCAGTCCCCTGGTCCACCGGTCTGGAGCCTGGTCAGGGAGGCCCATCAGTCTCCCCTGGCCTATCAGCCTGGGCCCTCTGGAGAATCGGAGGCTACCCACTCCAGTCGAGAGCCAGAACCCTCTCCCCTGATTGAAAAGCCCCACCCTCCTACCACCAGCCTCAGTCAGACGGTCGGCGCCCTGCCGGAGTCGGTCATCCACTTCCCCACCCCCCCTGCCCAGGGGGCACCTGCGCCGGAATTAGTGGTGACTCAGCTAGATCGGGAGATGCCTACACCGGTGGCCGGTCCAAAAAAGGCTGCCCCCCTCAAGCCCCTGGGCCTGATCACGCCCCTGGCCAACCTCAATCTCCCCTAGGTTTTAATGAAAAAGGGCCCTAGCGCTAGGGCCCATACCATGTTTTTTTGACTTGAGTTCCCTGTTAACTCTGGGGATGACTCGGTCGTCCCCAGGATTAACCTAGGCAATCAGTTGTTTTACCTTAGCCATAATGCCTGTGGGGTCGATACCCTGGTAGGGGTACTGTTCCCAAAGCCCACCGCAGCCCTCTTCGTGGGTGCCCAGGTAGGCAAACTTGGGGGTGTAGCCCCGCTCCAGTAGCCAGGAACCAAAGCGGCTACCCAGACCGGTGCGGCGGTTGAAGGCTTCGGTAACCAGCACGAAGGGTGCCTTACCCACCTTAGCTAGCACCTCCTCATCCACGACGTTCAGGGTGGCTTTGTTGATTAAACCCACCTCGATACCCTCTTGTTTGAGGCGTTCCACCGCGTCCAGTGCCCGGTAGACCGAGTCACCGAAGGTGACAATATAGCCAGCGCTGCCTTCCCGGACCACCTCATCCTTGCCTGGGGTGAACTGGTAGTCACCTCCAAACAACTCCTTACCGTTGCTATCTAGCAGAATTGGGGTCTTAGACCGGGTGGAGAAAATGAATCGCAGCCCGGGATTGTGGAACACCGCCTTCACACAGGCCTTCATCTGGTTGGCGTCCGCCGGGAAGTAAAGCCGGGTCTCGTAGCCATCATCCAGGCCATTGTCGGCAAACATATTGTTGATGCCGAAGTGGCAGGTGTTATCCGCCATGTCATCGATGCCGGCATGGGAGAAGTGGCACAAGAGGTTGGAATAATTCAGCCGGGCCATGGTGATTTCGGAAATACACATTTCCAGGAAGGCGCTGAAGGTGGCAAAAATGCCCTGCTTGCCGGCCTCCATGCCGAATCCGGCGGCGGCGGAGAGGTTCCCCCGCTCCATAATGCCACCACTAATAAAGATTTCAGGGTAGGCTTTACGGATCTGGGCTAGACCGCAGGAACCCTCCAGATCGCTATCTACCACCAACACCCTGGCCTTGCGATCGGCCTCATCCATGGTACTGAGTACCTCCACTACGGCATCACCGAAGACATTACGGTTAGACCCCGATTTGTCTGAAATGCCCAGGTAGGTATAGGTGTCCTTAGGTTTGGGCACCGCCTTCAGGGCCGCTACCGCCTCACTGTGACCCCGGGATTCCAGGTATTTGAGGGCGGCATCAACGGAAATCACATCGTGACCATGGGTACTACCCTCGACTCCTTCAATGCCTACCGCCATGGCCCGCTTGTTGATCACAGCGATGGGGCCGGGGGTATTAATCGCCTGGCAGATGTTGGCGTAGAGACTATCCAGGTCCTCGCCATCCCCCTCCAGCACCGTGAGGCCGTGACCCTCCAGGGTTTTTTTGACGCTGTAGCCCCCCATGTACTGGGAGGGATGCCCCGCAATGGTGACATCGTTATCGTCGATCAGAAGTTTGACATTGATGTGGTGAGCGACGGCGAAGCGGGCCGCTTCCGCATCGTCTCCTTCCTGCTGAGAACCGTCAGAGCCTAGACAGAATAGGGTTTTGCCGGGGTTAGCCAGGGCTACTCCATTGACGTAGGGCCACATGTGGCCCAGGCGACCGGAACTGAATTTTACCCCCGGAGTCAGCCCTAGCTCGGGGTGGCCTGGCAATTTCTGGTGGGCTTCCCGGTAGCGCATCAATTGCTCGGCGGGTAGGTCACCGTTTAGAACCGCCATCAGGTACTGGGTGGCTACCCGGTGACCGGCTTCGTCAAAGAAGGTGGGCACGTATTTTTCCCCCTGGCCACGAAACAGGGCATCCAGGATCATGACTTCAGGAACGGTATCGTAGGGGCCACCAGTGTGGCCCCCTACTCCCCGGGCCGCCCCAGTGGCGGTGAAGAAGACAATGGCATCGCGGCAGAGCTGAATATTCGCCTGTAGGGCGCGACGCTGTTCTTCAGTTAAGGTAGGGTTGGCAGCATCCAAGGAAATGCGCTGGTAAGCGCCCAGGTCAATGGGAAAGCGGGTCATGGTTTCTCCTCTAGGCTTAGGGGGGTTAAGGGGGGAAGACAGCCAACGGCTAGGGCTGGTGTCTCACCGTCGGGTTAGGGCTATGGGGATCTATATTCTTCTATCATTCAATACTCTGGGATCGGTGTGAAGGTGTTCAGTAAGAGTTGGTTAAGGTGGAGATGGGTTATGACTACACAGAGGGAGAACCCTTAGGACATCGTTGATCGGGCCAAGTAAAGGCCGGTAGGGGTGCAGACTGGCCTGATTTCGATCCTAGTGACCCTCCAGATAGGGCATCAGATCCTGCTGGAGGCGTTGACGGGCCCTGGCGATGCGGGATTTTACCGTCCCCAGGGACACCCCCGTGATGGTGGCAATCTCGTCATAGCTCAGACCCCGGACTTCCCGCAGCACAATGGCGGTACGAAAAACCTCCGGCAATTCACCAATAGACCGCCGTAACTGGTGATAAAACTCCTGGGTCATCAAACTATCCACCGGTCCAGGTAGGTTGGCTGGAATCTCCCAGTGAGGGGTGTCATCCTCTCCCCCAAAGGGAGCATCCAGCGACAGGGCGGGGGAAGACCGTTTGCGGCGACGCAATTCGTCGTAGAACAGGTTAGCGGTGATCCGCCCCAGCCAACCCTTAAACCGGCTGGGCTCCTTCAAACGACGAATATTGCGATAGACCCGTAACCACACCTCCTGGGCCAGGTCGGCGCGATCGCCCCAGTCTGGGGCTAATCGATACAGTAACCCATCCACGTGGCCGCCATAGCGTCGGAGTAACTCCGTGAACAGGGTCCGTTCCGGCGGCAATTGCTGCTGACAGAGCAGAATCAGATCGGAGCTATCCATCCGGTGGGCAATCGTTGGGGGCGTGAGCCTGGAAAGAGGAGAACGGGAAGAAACCAGAGTCTGTTTCATGGGGCTAATCTCTAATCGTGCTGTCAGGGCCATTGCTACCCTGTTATAGGTATGGCCAGGTGAACGGAAGCCAGCCAGCCAGAACGCTGACCTGGCCAGCGCCTTGACCGATGATCTATCCAGGAACTGGTCTTCTGGGCGAAGCCACAGTTAGGGCCAATCTAACCCTAAGGGGATATCTTTTCCCCACGGCCCTGATCGGTTGTAGTCATGATTTTGACCCGAAATCAGCTAGAAACGGGTCTGGTCTGTGCCTCTATCTGGGTTGTCACAGGATAGCTTCGCTAGTGATAGCCCTAGTAGGCTAGGGCGTAAGTGATCAACTGGCCGATGACGTGATTAAGCAGGGCATTGTCGAAGCGATCTTGCCCCGGCATGTCGGGCGATTACTGGCAGAAGCAGATTAATGGCCCCTCCCAGGGCGTTATCGGAGATTAGGGCAGAAGGTTACTTACCACTCCAGTGGATCAGCCGCTTTTCCACCGTCAGAAATAGCATATTCAGGCTGTAGCCCAGCAGGCCGGTGAGCAGGATGGATGCGTACATATCCTGGACGTTGAGGATCTGCTGGGCATCAATGATGCGTTTACCCAGGCCCTGCTCGGTGCCGATAAACATCTCCGCCACAATCACGATCACCAGGGCGATGCTAATGCCGCTGCGCAGGCCAATGAAGGTCTGGGGCAGGCTCTCAAACAGCAGCACATCTTTAAAGATCTGCCACCGGTTAGCCCCCATGGCCTGGGCCGCTAAAATCCGCGATTGCTTGGCATGGATAACCCCGTAGGCGCTGTTAAACACAATCAGTAGCAGGGCACTAAAGGCGGCGATTACCACCTTAGACAGGTTATTCACCCCAAAAAACAACACAAACATAGGGATCAGGGCACTGGCGGGGGTGGATCGGAAAAAGTCAATCAAAAACTCGACGCTGCGGTAGAGCTTTTCTGAACTGCCCAGGGCCACTCCCAGGGGTACCCCCACCAGGGCGGCCAGGCTGAAGGCGGCAAAGGTGCGCAGCACCGTGGTGCCGAAATCCATCACCATGGTGCCGGCGACAATACCCTTGACCAGCGCCCCCAGGGTGGTGAGGGGGGTCGGTAACAGCACCGGGTTAACCCAACCAGAGATGGCAATCAGCCACCACAGGCCAAACAACACCAGCAGGCCAATCAACGGTAGCCAGCGATCGCCCGTCGGTGCCCCAGACCGCGACCGGGACCGACGAATAGCAAGGCGGGGACTGGTGCTCATTTGCCCATCTCTTGACGAAAGATCTCTAAACAGTGGTGGCTGACCTGAATAAACTCCGGCGAGCTGAGGGTATCGGGGGTACGGGGCCGGGGCAGGTCAAAGGGCACCCGTTCCACCAGGCGGGTGGGGCGCTTACTCAGCAGCAGCACCTGGTCCGCCAGGTACACCGCCTCCTCCAGGTTGTGGACCACCATCAGCATGGGGATACCGGTGGTGATAAAAATCTCCTGGAGCTTATCCCGCACAAACAGGGTGGTTTCAAAGTCCAGGGCGGAGAAGGGCTCATCCAGAAACAGCACCTCCGGGTCTCCCACCAGGGCCCGCAAAATCGACACCAGTTGTTGTTGCCCCCCGGAGAAGCTATAGGGATAGCGCTCCAGGTCTAGCCGAATATTGAAGGTCTCCACCAGGGTCTGGATGCGGTGGTGACACTCCGTCGCCGAGACCCCCCGCACCCGCAGGGGGTAGGCGATGTTGTCGTAGGCGGTCAACCAGGGGAACAGGGCATCTCGATAATTTTGAAAGACGTAGCCGATGCGGGCCTGGCGGATAGGTTTGCCGTGGATGGTGATCTGCCCCTGGTCGTAGGGCAGTAGGCCGCTGATCAGGTTGATCAGGGTAGACTTACCACAACCGTTGGGGCCAAAGATGGAAATCAACTGGTTGGTGGGTAGGGTCAGGCTAAAGTCCTCGTAGAGGGGCTGGCCTAAAAAGGATTTATACAGCCCCTGCACGGCAATGAAGGAATCGGAGGGAGAGGCTACCATCATGCGGGCTGTTTATAGATCAGGCTGGCCACATCCACGGGTTTGGAGAACACCCCTTTCTCCGCCATGAAGTCAAAGAACTTCTGGAAATGGCCCAGATCCTCCGGGGTAAACTCGTCATACATGGTGTAGCCCACCAGGGGCACCTTTTGCACCAGGTCCCCCTCGATGGCGGTGTAGCCCACCAGGTACTGACGGGTATCATCGGGGGTCTGGCGGATGTCCTCCACCGCCCGGCGGTAGGCTTCGATATAGGCCTTGGTGGTGGCGGGATACTGATCGATAAAACTGGTGCTGAGCACCGCCGAGCCGCCAAACCAGGGGGCCTTGGCATCCCCCAGGATGTATTTAGACACCACCCCATTTTCTAAAACCCGGGTGATCCCCTTGAGGCTGCCCACG
Source organism: Leptolyngbya sp. (assembly GCA_040381765.1). Classification (GTDB taxonomy): domain Bacteria; phylum Cyanobacteriota; class Cyanobacteriia; order Phormidesmidales; family Phormidesmidaceae; genus Nodosilinea. Next base: position 6,358 of record JBEIGU010000014.1, on the reverse strand, counting down.
GTGCCGGTGGGCTCCAGGGTATAGGCGGCGTCAATCTGCTTGGCGGCGATCGCCGCCACGTGCTGCTTAATCTCCAACTGCTGCACCTGGGGGTTCGGCACCCCCGCCGCCGCTAAAATCGCCTCGGCAATGGCCAGGTTCTGTGCCCCCGGCCCAGCGGCGAACTTTTTATCCTTCAGGTCGCTAACGGACTGAATCGGGCTGTCCTTAGCGACGATCACCTGGTCTAGCACCAAATCCACATTGCTGGGGTTAGCGGTGATAATCTTGAACAGACCCGGGGAGGTAATCTCCGCCAGCCCCAACACCCCGCTCGCCACCCCATTACCCGTGCCCTGCAGGCGACCCGCAATCAGGGCCTCCGCCACCTGGTTAGGGGAGGCAAATTTCACCACCTCCACCTCCAGGCCAGCTTCTTTGAAGTAGCCCCTTTTCTCCGCCACAAATAGGGGCAGGCCAGAGGCCACGGGCCAAAAGCCAACGGCAATCTTGCCGGCGTTTTCCGCCGCCGCTGAGGCCTTAATCGCCTCCGGGTTCTCAGTTTTTTGGCTACAGCCATGGGCAGCGATCGCCAGGGCCGCCCCGGCAGACAGTTGGAGAAAATATCGTCTGGCTACGGACATGGTTCCACTCCTAGAGGATATCGATGGCGGCAGCCCCCCTAGGGTGATCCCAGGTACTGGGGCTGAAGCTACAGGCAGCTTAGCCAACCCGGGTGGAGTTTCCGGGGGCGCTTCTGTGCAGAAATCGGGGAGATGGGGCCAGCCCCAGCCCCTCGCCCCAGTTTCCTTGGTAGGGGCAACGGCAATCAGGGCTGTAGCGGATTTCACTCCGGTGAAGGGGGACATGAACACCCCCCTACCTTCCCTTGCCAAGGGGGGGTACAGCGTGAAACTCCTACAGCCAGGCGGTGGGGGGATAGGACTGAGCAATGGGGTGTCTCACTCCATTGGTTGACTGACAAAACTCTCAACGCTGGCGGCTAGAAGCCGCGCCTAGACAGTCAAAACCCGCCTACGCGGGTTATGGATCAGTCGGCGAAGGCCGACTTTGTCTGTATAGCAGCGGTTTGAACCGCCCTAAGCCAATGTTTTGTCAGTCAACCAGGGCCGATGGTGTGCCGAGCTCAGGGGCGTGAGCCACATGTCTCTCTGGGGCTACTTTTATCCATGTCTAAATAGAGAGTGAGATAGGTCTCCATGGGCCAGTTTTGGATACAAACAAGTTGGTTGTTACCAATCTACGGCCTGGGGGGGGCAGTATTGGCCCTACCCTGGTCCACTGGCCTAATTCGGCGCACGGGACCTCGCCCGGCTGCCTACATTAATATTTTTATGACTTTGCTGGCCTCTGCCCATGGCCTGTTGCTGTTTCAAGCCATTTTGGGCAAGCCCTCCCAGCAGTTGTACCTATCCTGGTTTCGCTTTGCCGATCTGCACCTGGAGCTAGCGCTGGATCTCTCGTTGCTAAATCTGGGAACCCTGGAGCTGATCACCCTGCTAAGCCTGTTGGCCCAAATTTTTGCCCTGGGCTACCTAGAGAAGGACTGGGCCCTGGCCAGGTTTTATTCCCTGATGGGGGTGTTTGAAGCGGCGATGGGGGGGTTGGTGTTAAGTGGTTCCCTGTTTCTGTCCTACTCTTTGCTAGAAATTCTCACCCTTTCTACCTACCTATTAGTGGGATTTTGGTATGCCCAACCCCTGGTGGTGACGGCGGCTCGAGATGCCTTTTTGACTAAGCGAATTGGGGATGTGTTGCTGTTGATGGGGGTGATTACCCTGGCTTCCCTGGCGGGTAGCCTGAACTTCAATGATCTTTACCTTTGGGCCCAGGGGGCAACCCTCTCCCCTTTGGTGAGCAACCTGCTCGGTCTGGCCCTGATCGCTGGACCGGTGGGTAAGTGCGCCCAGTTTCCCCTTCACCTCTGGTTGGATGAGGCCATGGAGGGCCCTAACCCCGCCTCCATTTTAAGAAACTCGGTGGTGGTCACCTGTGGGGCCTACGTCCTGATTCGTCTACAGCCGGTGATTGGGCTGTCTCCCCTGGCCCTAGCGGTGTTGGTGGGGTTGGGCAGCGTTACGGCGGTGGGGGGGGCCCTGGTGGCGATCGCCCAGGTGGATCTGAAGCGGACCCTGTCCTATTCCACCAGCGCCTATCTGGGTTTGGTATTCATTGCGGTGGGTACCCAATCCCCCAACATTGCCATTACCCTGCTACTCACCCATGCAGTGGCTAAAGCCCTGCTGTTTATGAGCGTTGGATCGATTATCACCACCACCAGTAGCCAAAACCTCACGGAAATGGGGGGGCTGGGGGCTAAAATGCCCGCCACTACCCTGGCCTATGCTACGGGATCCCTGGCCATGGTGGGGTTGCTACCCCTGGGGTGTTTTTGGGGCCTACGGCTGGGGGTAGACTCCCTCAGTGCCAGTCAGCCCTGGCTGGCGGTCTTGTTCTTACTGGTAAACAGCCTCACCGCCCTCAACCTGACCCGGGTGCTACGGTTGGTTTTTCTGGGTTCATCCCAACCTAAAACTCGCCGGGCTCCCGAGGTTCCCTGGCCGATGGCGGTCCCCATGGTGGTACTCTCCATTCTTAACCTGTTGGTGCCGCTGATGATGGCCCGACTCTCCCTACTGCCCTCCTGGAGCACCATTAATCTGCCGGTGGTGGTGGCACTGGTGGCCAGTGGCGGAGTGGGGCTGGCCCTGGGGGCTACCCTGCCCCTATCTAAATCCCTGGCCCGCTCCCTGAGCCGTCCAATTCGGCTTGCCCAGGATTTATTGGCCTACGATTTCTATACCGAGCGGATTTACGCCCAGACCGTGGTGGCGGCGATCGCCGCCCTCTCTCGCCTCAGTAATTGGTTTGATCGCTACGTGGTAGACGGTCTCGTCAATGCGGTTGGCCTAGCCTCCCTGCTCGGGGGGGAGGGGCTGAAGTACAGTGCCTCGGGTCAGTCTCAACTATACCTGCTAACCATTATTACGGGGGTGGGGTTGCTGACCATTTTTATGACCTGGAGTCTCTGGTAATTAGCCATGCTGAGCCTACTGATTGCAGTTCCACTGTTGGGTAGCCTGGTGATCAGCCTGTGGCCTGGCCGCTTAAGCGCCTCTACCCTCAAAACCATCGGCAGTTTTTGTTTGGCGTTTACCCTGGTGTGGTTAGGGGTGTTGGCCAGTCAGTTTGATCTGACCACCTCAAACCTTCAGTTTGAAGAACTGTTTCCCTGGATAGAACCCCTGGGCCTGAGCTATCGTCTCGGTCTCGATGGCCTATCCCTACCTCTGCTGGGAATTAACAGTTTGTTGGGGCTGGTGGCTTTTTATATCAGTGAACCTGAGGTGCATCGGCCCCGCCTGTACTATGCCCTAATGCTAGTGATCAACGGGGCGGTGGCCGGAGCGTTTCTCTCCGCCAACCTGCTGCTGTTTTTCATTTTCTACGAATTGGAACTGATCCCCCTCTATTTGCTGATCGCCATTTGGGGCGGGGTGCGGCGGGGCTACGCCGCCACTAAGTTTTTAATTTATACCGCCCTGTCGGGGGTGCTGATTTTAGGGGCGTTTTTGGGGCTGGTGTGGTTGTCAGGTCAGGGCAGTTTTGACTACGATCGCAGCCTGGCCAGCACCCTACCCCTGGTGCAACAGATCACCTTGCTGGTGGCTTTATTAATCGGTTTTGGGGTGAAAATTCCCCTGTTTCCCTTCCACACCTGGTTGCCCGATGCCCACGTGGAAGCTTCTACACCGGTTTCGGTGCTGCTGGCGGGGGTGTTGCTGAAGTTGGGCACCTACGGGTTAGTCCGATTTGGCCTCGGCCTTTTCCCCGATGCCTGGATGGCCCTAGGGCCGGTGATGGCCAGTTGGGCGGTGGTGAGTGTACTCTACGGGTCCTTGGCGGCGATCGCCCAAACCGACATGAAGAAAATGGTGGCCTACAGCTCCATTGGCCACATGGGCTACGTCCTGCTGGCGGCGGCCGCCTCCACCCCGATCAGTATTGTGGGCACGGTCTTTCAGATGGTCAGCCATGGGTTGATTTCCGCCCTACTATTTTTACTGGTGGGGGTGGTCTATCACACCACCGGCACCCGGGATTTAAATGTGCTGCGGGGGTTACTAAATCCTGAGCGGGGTCTGCCTTTTGTTGGATCCCTGATGATTTTGGGGGTGATGGCCAGTGCCGGCATTCCTGGGATGATGGGGTTTATCTCCGAGTTTCTGATCTTTCGCGGCAGCCTTCCCATCTTTCCTGTGCAGACCCTCCTCTGCATGGTGGGCTCAGGGTTGACGGCAGTGTACTTTTTGCTGCTGGTTAATCGGGTATTTTTTGGTCGGCTGGCCATTGCACCGCCCAGTTCTGTCCCCCAGCTCGATGTGGACCTGCCTTCGGTGAGCTGGCGCGATCGCCTACCCGCCCTGGCCCTGGCGGCGGTGATTGTGACTCTGGGCCTACAACCTGACTGGATGGCGCGCTGGAGTCAGCACACTACCCTGGTACTGCACGAACCCTATCAAGGGTTTGTGCAGCCCAGCGCCCTGCAGCTTCGGCCCCGATCCGGTACCGTCCTTGCCGTCACCCCTGTGGACCCCCTGCCATGAGTTCAACCCCTACTCCCCATCCCCTCCAACCCTTTATTCAAAGGTTATTGGCCAGGGAAGCCCTGCTGCCTGATACGGAAACCAACCTCATGGAGGTGGTGGGTATTTTAAAGAGTTACGGAGTGGTGCTAGACGCCTACTCCCGTAACCTGATCTACATTGCTGACCACCAGTTTTTGGTTCTTTTCCCCTTCTTCAAATACTTCAATGGAGATGTATCCCTGACTCGCCTGCTAAAACACTGGTGGCACGACCGGATTAACTTTGAGTACGCCGAATACTGCATGAAGGCCATGCTCTGGCACGGAGGGGGAAGGTTTGATCAGTACCTTGACTCAACGGAGTTTCTCACTAATTGCCGCCAGGCGACGGCGGCGAAAACTAAGCATAATCCCCTAATTCAGGGTCTGAATGTCCTATTCCCAGAGTTTCTGCCCGAACAGGTACGCCAACTGGCCTACTATAGTGCCCTGGGTCAATTCTGGCGGGTAATGAGTGACCTGTTTATTGATCTTTCCGATACCTACGACCAGGGCAAAATCCCCACCATTCCAGCCGTTGTTGCCCACATTAAAGCCGGCCTGGTGGCCGCCGCTAATCTACCGATCACCTACGCTGTGGATATTAACGGGGCCCGCTACGACCTGATTTCTAAGTCGGCGGGTATGACCTTTTTGATGGATGTGGCGGTTCCCTACGTGGAGGCGGTGTTTTTTCGGGGTACTCCCTTTCTGGGGACCGTTTCCTACAATGCCCAGGCTAACCAAATTCCCGTAGAACAGGGGGAATTTGAGTACGGCGCCCTCTACGCTGATCCGGTTCCCATTGGCGGTGCGGGCATTCCCCCCACCCTGTTAATGCAGGATATGCGCCACTTCTTGCCCGACTACCTGACGGCCTTCTACCAGGGGCGAGGCCGCAGCCTGGGGGATGTACGGGTGAAAATTTGTCAAAGTTTCCAGAAATCCATGTTCTGCGTCACCAGTGCAGCCCTTCAGGGTCTATTACCCTATCCCACCGACAGTCAAAGCCCTGCTGAGCAGCGGGCTAACCAAGACTTTTTAGCCAGCTGGATGGATCGTCTGGCCAGTTCCCGCCTGACAATAGTGCAACTTTAGCCCCTTGACCGGACAATGGGGTTGACGTTTTCGTTAAACTCCCCTATTCTGTCCTTTAAGTTGACTAATGTCGGCTCAAAAAACCCTTGTAGAACCTTGATTCTGCGGCGAGATAGCCAGGGACTGGACCTCCCTGGCTATCCCTAACCTTCCCCTTAGTGTAGGTAAGCGGAAAGGCTGGCTTCATTGTACGATCCTGGCCGATCCTTCTCCTTTGTTAGGATAGGCCAGATCGAGGTTCTACTTTCTTGTCTGCCAAGTTATCAAGGAAGTAGACCAATGTTGCATGTAACCAGCCTGCCCGAACCAGAGACGACCCCTGAGGTTTCTCCTGACCTCATCCTGCCCTCCCCTGGCCAACAGGTGTTGCGCCATATCCTGTTGGGTGACTTTGGCGCAATTCGCGAAACCATTCACTATCTCCACGTTAAGGGCTACGCCGAAGCCCAGTGCTGGAGCAAGCCCATCTCCACTGGTCGGGGAGGAGAATACCTAAGAGAACTCCATAGAAAATATGATCCAATAGCTAAGATGGTTTACCCGTGATTTCCACAAACCACTTTGGCAAATTAGGCAGTCGCTTAATCTGTTGTTCCAATTGAGCCATTGCCTGTTGGGTCAGTTTCACTCCTG
>JBEIGU010000013.1:0-50818 GCA_040381765.1 Leptolyngbya sp. | reverse complement strand
CCTTAGAAGCGAGTGACCATACCAGTTTGCTCAGCAGGCAACGTCTCTGTCGCAACCAAAAGTCCCTGAATCGCTGAAAACCCTGGTTCAGGGGATTAAAAAATTATTGGCTGTTCCTCCCAACCTGCTGAATGTGCGTTCCTAAGATATAGCTCTAGCCATAGCGCTATGGAAAAATCCCTTTCCCCCTTATATTATGCCCCTTGACTCCCTGGCTACCCTGATTAACCAGTTTGAGCAGCAGCCCGCCTGGCGGGGCCAGGCGGTGTTTCGTAGGGTGCTCTACGGCTGGGAACCGGTGGTGGGAAGGGCGGTAGCCCGCCAGGCCATACCGGTGCGTTTAGACCGGCAGGTGCTTTACGTAGCGGTAGCCAATGCTATGTGGGGGCAAACCCTCACCCTGGAGCGATTGACTATCCTTGATAAGTTGAACCATCGCCTCAACCTCAGTCTCAAGGATATCCGCTTTTCCAGCGGGGACTGGTATCGTCGGCCTAGCTGCAGTGCCGGCCCAGCGGCGGCCAACCCATCCCCCTTACCCACCTGGTTACAACACCATCCCAGCTTTGAGGCCAGCTTATTGACCGCCCCGGCGGCGGCGATCGCCGCCGATCAGCCCCGGCCTACGGCTGGGGAAGCCTTTCAACGCTGGGCCCAGGCCAGTCAACGGCAGACAGCCCAGTGGCGGCTCTGCCCCCGCTGCCATAGCCCCTGTCCGCCGGGAGAGTTGGATCGATGGCAGTGTTGTAGTCTCTGTGCGGGCCAGGGCTTTGGTCAGACCAGGGGGCGGCCTGGGGGTAGCGGATCCCCAGGTTGAACACCCGAGCAAAGTTAGCGATCACCAGGGGGCGCAGCCGATCCACCGTGATTCCGGGGCAAAACTCCGCCAGGCCCCCTACCCGTCCCTGGTGCAAACCGCAGGGAACGATGGCCCCAAACCCCTCTAGATCGCAGGTGACGTTGAGGGCAAAGCCGTGCATGGTCACCCAACGGCTAACCTTAATGCCGATCGCCGCCAGTTTGCAGTCCCCCAGCCAAACACCCGTCAACCCCGATCGTCGGTGGGCAGCTACCCCAACCTGCCTGAGGGTGAGGATCACCACCTCCTCTAGCTGGCGCAGGTACCAATGCAGATCGGGACGATGGCGCTGCAGATTGAGAATGGGGTAGCCCACCAGTTGCCCCGGACAGTGGTGGGTGACCTCTCCTCCCCGTTCCGTGCGGATCAGGGGGTAGGGCAGATCCTCTGGGGCCGTTTTGAGGTGGGCCAAACTGGAGCCCTGACCCAGGGTATAAACCGGCGGATGCTGAAGTAATAGTAGGCGATCGGGCTGAGGCTGCTGGCGATGCAGGGCCAGTAGCTGTTGCTGCCATTGCCAGGCCCGGGGGTAGGGCACTAAGCCCAGTTGATAAACTTCGCAGATCGCCTGGGCACTAGGGTTAGGGTCAATAAAAACCATGGTGATGTCATTAATGATACCCCATAGGCGGGGGGGCTGGGCGATCGCCTAGCACCAATTACCAGCGTAGGCAGTCAAGAATTATCAACGGTTGCAAAGGATTTTAACGGATGCTGTTGTGCAGGATACAAGGTGCTAGGGTGAAGTCATAGGCCGACGTTTCAAGGAGTCCGCTTTATGAAGCTGGTTATCCATGGCAGAAATATCGAGATTACCGATGCCATTCGTGACTACGTAGAGCAAAAAATCTTAAAGGCAGTCAACCATTTCCAAACCCTGACCAACGAAGTGGACGTGCACCTATCGGTGGCCCGTAACCCTCGGATTAGCTCTAAGCAGTCAGCGGAGGTCACCCTTTACGTAGACAAGGCGATTGTGCGGGCCGAAGAAAGTAGCGAAAATCTCTACGCCAGCATTGACCTGGTGGCCGATAAAATCAGTCGGCAACTGCGCAAGTTCAAGGAGAAACGCCACAACCCTAAACATAGTAACCTGGGCAAAACCACCGAAGTCTTTCTTAACCAGGTACCCGCCACCGATGTCACGGAGGTGCTGAGCTCGGGTGAGCCCCAACTGCCGGAGGAAGTCGTCCGCACCAAGTACTTCGCCATGCCCCCCATGAGCGTGGCGGAAGCCCTGGAACAGTTGGTCTTGATCGATCACGACTTCTATGTGTTTCTGAACGCAGAGACCCAGGAAATTAACGTAGTCTACGAACGTAACCACGGTGGCTATGGCCTGATTCAACCCCGCCAGCCCAATGATAATGGGGCGAAGGGGGTAGCCCATGACCTGGCCAGCGTTCCCAGCCGCAGCTAAGGGCTAGGAACGGTTCACCATTCCCCCTAGAGGGGGTCAACGGTCATAGTGATGACGGTTTCCAGAGCTTCCCCTGGGGGGATGGTGAGCAGGTGGTTGCCGGTGTTGAGGGCATTGCGGGGGCCAGTCCAGGGTTCTAGACAGTAAAAGTCCTTGCCCTTCACAGCCCAAAACACCAGGGTGGAATAGTGATCATCAAAGCCCAAGGTGAGGCGGGTCTGGCGGCCGCGATCGCAGACCGTAGCCGATCGCCCCGTCAGGTTGATAAAGGCGAAATCAATTTCCTCCTGATCGAAATCAAACTGGCCGCCAAACTCGTGTACCCTGGGCTCCCCCTTCACCTGGTATTGGCTGGCGGGCAAGTCAAGGCTGAGCAGGGCCTTATCGGCCACGGCAAAGTAGGGATGGATGCCGGTGGAGAAGGGCATGGGGGTGGCGGAATGGTTATGGTGGCGCTGCCGTAGCTCTAAGCAACGACCCCGTAGGGTGTAGGTGTAGTCAAGGGTAAACTCGAAGGGATAGACCGGCCGGGTGTGGTCACTGCTGGTCAGGGTAACGGTGAGGCTGGCCCCCGTTGCGGTAGATTGCTGGGTGACGGCCCAGGGTAGGCTGCGGGCAAAACCATGCTGGGGCAGGGCGTAGGCCTGCCCCAGTTGGTGATAGGTGTCGTTCACCAGGTTGCCGCAGATGGGAAACAGCAGGGGAATCCCCCCCCGCACGGAAAGGTTAGGGTCCTTAAACCGCTCCTCATCCAAATAAAACATCTCCTGACCCCCCACTTGCCAGTGGGTAACAATCCCCCCCCGGTCTGGCACCACCCAGGCCACCGCCTGATCCCTGGGGTCCTCAAGGCGATAGGTGGGGTACTGATTCTGCTCAAGGGTAATGGTGGCCATGGGGGCAATGCCTGTAACAACTGTTTCCAGCTTGCCACAGAATGGTTAAGGGCCGATAGAGGGGGTGGACTGGACCCGCCCCTCAATGCTCAAAAATTCCGGCAAACTGCAACAGATCCAAACTGACCAGGGTGGGTAGGCAGGCAAAGCAATCCTGGGCCAGTTGACGGCGCCCCTCCCGTTCTAGCATGGCCGCCAGGGTGGTGTAGACCGAGTGCAGGTAGCGGACATCATTGGCGGCGTAGTGCAGTTGCTCCTCCGAGAGGTTGAGGGCATTGCCCCAGTCGGAACTCTGGGCGGTTTTATCCAGTTCAATCCCCTCCAGCTCCTTGATTACCTCCTTGAGGCCGTGCTTGGGGCTATAGGTGCGCACCAGTTTACTGGCCACCTTGGTGCAAAACACCGGGGCCACCTGGATGCCCAGGTGGTGGCGCAGGGTGGCCAGGTCAAACCGGGCAAAGTGGAAAATCTTCAGGACCTGGGGGGCTTCCAACAGCTGCTGTAGCCGGAGAGCGACGGTTTGACCCGGGGCAATCCGCACCACGGTCACCGCGCCCTGGGGGTCCGCCAGTTGTACCAGACAGAGCCGATCACGGTGGGGAATCAGCCCCATGGTTTCGGTGTCACAGGCAATGGCGCTGGCCTGCAGGTAGCGCTCCAGGCGATCAACAGGGAGATCCCCATCACAAATCTGAAAGTCGTCGGTCATGTCCTCATCCTCCCCCCCTGGGATTGCCATGGGTAACCCGTGAATCGCTCCTAGGCCCTAGGCCGCCGCAGGGCAAAGGTCTGCCAGCAAGCAGGCCTGACAGTTGGGCCGCCGCGCCATACACACCGCCCGACCGTGGTAAATCAGCCGAATCGACCAATTTTCCCAATCGGGCTGGGGCAGTAATTTCATCAAATCCTGCTCAATTTTAGCGGGATCCTGGTGTTTGGTCAGCCCCAGTCGTTGACTGAGGCGTTTAACGTGGGTGTCCACCGTCACCCCGGCGTTAATGCCGTAGCCATGGGCCAGCACCACATTGGCGGTTTTACGGGCGACCCCTGGTAGGGTGAGCAGTTCGGCCATGGTCTGGGGCACCTCACCCCCAAACTCCTGGACAATTTTGCGGCAGGCGGCCTGGATATTTTTGGCCTTGTTGCGGTAGAAGCCGGTGGATTTCACTAATGCCTGCAGATCAAGCAGATCCGCCTCCGCCAGGGCTTGGGCATCGGCGTAGCGCTGGAAAAGGGCCGGGGTCACCTGATTGACCCGCTGATCGGTACACTGGGCGGAAAGGATAGTGGCCACCAGCAACTGCAGGGTGGTGGTGTAGTTCAAGGAACAGGTAGCATCCGGATAAAGTTTCTGCAGGCGAGCCAGGATTTCCCGGGCTCGTTGGGCCTTGCTAAGGCGACGCTGGGCCACTATTGCCCCAGATTTTGAAAGATTTCCAGCTGGCTGGTATCCCGCACAATCAAAAACACCCCCAGCCCCAGTAACAGCACCAGACCGGTTTGCATGACGTTTTCCTGCAGGCGATTGGGCAGCGGCTTACCGCGCAGAGCCTCCACCAGCAGAAAGGCCAGCTGACCTCCGTCCAGGGCTGGCAGGGGCAAAATATTAATAATCGCCAGGTTAATACTGATGATAGCGGTGAAGGGAAACAGCATGGCCAGGCTGGACTGGGCCAGGTCCGCCCCCTGTTCGACAATTTTTACCGGACCGGCCACCTGACTGGCCATTTCACTAAAGTTGGTCACCAACTGGCTAAACCCTTGGACGGTGCGGATCAGCATGTTCTGGAATTCCTGGGCCGCCAGGCTGAAAACCTCGAAGGGGTGACGGGGACGACGGTAGCCAAAGTCCCCGTTGCGCTGCAGTTGCACCCCAATCACCGCCGTACCATCGGCCCCTGCCGTTGGGGTGACCGCCACCTGCAGGGTGCGACTGCCCCGCTGCAGGGTGAGCTGCACCGGACGGTTGGGATTAGCCTGGATCACCTGAATAAACTCAGGAATAGTCGTCTCAGTCGCCCCCAGGGGTTGGCCGTTGACCTGGGTCAGCACATCGCCGGGGCGAATCCCCGCCTTAGCGGCGGGGGAGGTCTCCGCCATCACCTGAGGCACCAGGATACCCGGTTGGGGATTGAAGGTTTCGGGAATACCGACGGTGGTAAACTGGACCACAAACACCAGGTAGGCGAACACCAGGTTGGCAATTACCCCAGCGCTGATCACAATGGCCCGGTCCAAAATCGGTCGATTTTTTAGCAGGTTGGGGTCATTGGGAGGAATCGGGCTCTCGGGATCATCGTCAGGAAACCCCACAAACCCCCCCAGGGGAATGGCCCGCAGGGAATATTCGGTGCGAGGGCCCTGATAACGCCAGAGAATCGGCCCAAAGCCGATGGCAAAGCGATTGACGTGGATGCCCTGCCAGCGAGCCGCCAGAAAGTGACCGGCCTCGTGGACGGCCACCAGTAACGCAATGACTGCGATCGCAGCAAGAACGGACATAACCCAACCTGTACTAATAGTTTCCCTATTCTAACCCCCGGAACCCGCCTGCGGGCGGACTGGCGGGAAAGCCGAGGCAGGTTGCAGGTATTGGCGGAAAAAGGCCACCTGTAGCTGGGCCGCCAGGTATTGAAATTCCGGGTCAATCAGACTATGGCCCAGGCCTTCAAACTCGTATAGGGTCACCGGTATCCCCGCCGCCGCGATCACATCGTGAAAGTTACGCACCACCGCCAGTTGCAAAAAGTCCTCAGCGCCGTGGAACAGCAGGGTCGGGGTGCGAATGGCCGTGGCCTGGTAGAGGGGGGAGTCGCGCTGATAGCGCTGGGGGGCCTCCATGGGGGTCTGCCCCACCAGGTAGGCTAGCAGAGCCCCGTAGCCCAGTTGCCACTCGGTGAGGGTGTCCAGCAGGGAGCACTGGGGGTTAGCGGCCGCCACCAGTTTGGGAAAGCGGCTGATCAGCTGGGCACTGTAGTAGCCGCCGTAGGAACAGCCCGTCACCCCCACCTGGCCCGCCCCGGCCCAACCCCGCTCTACCATCTGCTCAATCACCAGGGCCCCCTCGGCGATGTCAACCTGACCGAAGTTGTCCCGATCCGCCAGGCGACGGTAAAAGGCCGGCCCAAAGCCCTCCCGCCCGGAGAGGGGCACCACCAACACCGGCAAGCCAAAGTTAGGCAGCAGATTGAGGGGACTTTCCACGCTGGCGCCAAACTGGTTGGCCATGGCAAACCCTGGCCCCCCCTCCTGCCAGATAACGACTGGGCCCGGCGCCGGTGGGAACGGTCGCCCCGCCGGTTGGATCAGCAACCCCGAGCGATCTCCCTGGGGGGTGGTAAAACTGACCTGATCGGCCCGCACCTGGTTAAGCCCGGCCAGGTCCTGGTTGATCTGGGTAAGGGCCCGGGGCCTTTCCCCAGCCCCCAGGTCCAGGCTGAATAATTCCGGCACCTGGGTGACGGAGGCAAACCCGTAGATCAGGGTGTTGCCATCGGCACTGGGGATGAGGGATCGGGGGGCTACCGTGCCGGAGGGCAGGGGCAGGGGGGCCAACTCCCCCCGGTGCAGGTGATAGATAAACAGATGGCGGTCCAGCCCCGTAGCCGCCCAAAACAGCAGGCGATCGCCATCCAAAAACTGCCCCTGAGATTCTATGGGTCCCTGCAGGGCGGGGGCATCGATGGTGGTCTGCAGCTGGCCCTGGCGATCGTAGACCTGGTAGTAGGCCGATTCCGGAAAGGCGTAGGTGGGATAGGGGCGACCCTGGACCGGGGCCGGTCGGTAGCGCTTCACCAACAGTTGCTCACCATCGGGGCTGAGGCTGGCGGCCCCCCAGCCATCGCCATCATCGGTGGACACCCCCAGGGTCACTGGCGGGCCCTGGGGCTCCGTCAGGTCAAACCACCGCACCTGGTTCTGCCGGTGCAGCGGGTTAGCCTGGGGTGCTAACCGACCCAATGCGTCCTGCATCAGGGGGCTGGCTAAACTGGGGTTGTTGGGGCTGCGACTGTAGATCTGGGCCTCCTCAGCCGCACTGATCACCAGGGCCATCCCCTGGCCTTGGGCCGACCACACCGGTGCCTGCACCCCGACCCCCCGGGGCAGCCGGGCCACCTCCACCCGCTCCAGGGAGGGCAGCAGCACCCGGTACACCCCATCGGTCTCCCCTTCGTAGAGGCGGATCACCAGTTGGGAAAAGTCAGGGGAAAGGCCCAAAATTTCACCGCTCTCCTCCTGCTGAGGGTAGATCTGGGTGCGGGAGACTAACCCACTACGGCGGTTCAGGGTAATCATCTCCCAGGGGCCAAAGACATCCTGCTGAACCGCCCGCAGTGTTTGGCGGTCGAGCCAGCGTAGGGGCAGGACCGGATCCACTAGCTCATTCTCCAGGGCGGGGGCAGGGGTGAGGCGGCCCTGCCTGACATCTAAAAAATAGATCTGGCGGGTGTTGGGATCGATGGGGCTGGTGGAGGCCACCACCAGAGTGGATCCATCCGGACTCAGGGTGCTTAACACCTGGGGATAGCGCACCCCTAGCAAACCCTGTAACCGTTCCTGTTCCGATGGCGCCAGGGGGCCGGGGGGGAGGTCGCCATAGCCAACAGGGATAATGTCAGCGCCGCTGGCGCCGGCCATGATCAGCGCCGCCAGGGTGAGGGAAAAAACCGGTGGAAAAAATTTCATTAATGCCCGGACAACCCCCCTAGGGGCTTGAAAAGTATAGCTAGAGTCTCCTGTCTAGTTCCAGGGTAACACCCGATCATCCCTTCCCCTGCCCCCTCAGAAAAGGCCAAGTCCCTTGTGCAGAATGCCTGGGGGCGAGCTAACGTTAAGGAAGCTACTACCGCCATGCCAGTGATTCAAGAGTTTCAGATTTCCATTACCCCGGTGCTGGGAGCCCGAGATCCAGACAGCTATCTGATCCGCACCGAGGCGGTGGCCAAGGGAGTACCCCTGGCGGAAACCCAGGTGACCTGGCCGGTGACGACCTGGCTGGAGGAGACCGCCCGCCTCTCCCAGGATCCATTGCAACAATTGCTGACGGCGGCCACCGGCGATCGCTGGCCCCAGCCCAGCGAACCCAACCCCAGCCTGGCCCTGGGCCAGGAACTCTACCAAGAACTCTTTCAAGGGCGTCTACGGGATAGCTGGCTAGCCGCCCAGGGGGTTGCCCACCACCGACAACAGCCCCTACGTTTGCGCCTGGGCTTCAAAGATAGTCGCCTGCAACGCCTGCCGTGGGAACTCCTCTACGGCGACGATCGCCCCCTGGCAACGGGCATGGATATTACCCTCTGTCGCTACTATGACGCACAAAATGCCATTGACCTGACCAGTCTACCGGCCCTACCTGAGCCCCCTAGCCCCCTGGAGGTGTTGGTGGTGATCGCCGCCCCTAACGACCAGGAGCGGCTGGCCCTGACCTATGAAATCGAGCACCTGCAACGGGAGCTGGAAACCCCTGGCCCCGCTAGCTACGGCCAGGGCCCAGGGCGGATGGGCCCAGCAGAACCCATGCCCATCCATCTGACTGTGTTACTGCAGCCAGATCGTAGTGAATTGGTTGCCGCCCTGGAACAGGGCCGCTTTCGGATGTTGCACTATGCCGGCCACAGCGATGTCAGTGACAGCGGCGGTGACCTGTTTTTGGTGAATCGCCACACCGGACTGACAGAAACCCTCAGTGGAGAAGACCTGGCAGGGCTGCTGGTTAACAATGGGGTCTGGTTAGCTGTTTTTAATTCCTGCCGAGGGGCCTACGCCGATGAGGGTGCCTCCGGTTGGCATGACCAAAACCTGGTCCAGGCCCTGGTCAATCGGGGGGTGCCAGGGGTGATTGCCATGGCGGAGCGGATTCCCGATGATGTGGCGGTTACCTTCACCCAACTGCTCTACCGCAACCTGCGCCAGGGCTACGCCATTGACCTTTGCCTCAGTCGCGTGCGCCAGGGGTTGGCCAGCAACCATCGCCTTTTACCCCGACTCTACCTGCGCCCCGGCTTTGATGGCTATCTTTACGCCGCCGATGCCCAATCCCCAGACTATCGGTTCACTGCAGGGCTACCCCTAGAGGGCCTGCTACCGCTACCCGACTACGGAGACGATCCAGAAATTGCCGATCTGGCCAAGGATTTGTTTGCCGACGCCGGTTTTCCCATCCTGCATCCCCTGATCGGCGAGGCAGACCCCCCCCAGGAGCCAGAGCCGGTGTCTGGGCCATCAGACCAACCGGAGCTCCAGGCCCCCCTAAGGGAAGAACCCATCATCCCCCCGGATCCGGACTGGTTATCTCAGCTAGAGGTCACCCCCGGGGTGGGGGGGGACTGGGCTACCACCCCACCGGGCCTGCCGGCCCCCTCCAGTCAACCCCCTGCCACCCCTCGACCGATTCCGGGTCTTTCCATGACCCAGCGGCGCTGGCGGTGGGCGGGGTTAGGGCTGGCCAGCCTGGTGGCCCTGGGTGGTTTGCTGCTACTGGTACCCCGCTGGAGATCGGCCCCCCCGGAGTCAGGTCTATCTCCGGCCTTGCCAGAGTCCCTGGAGGAGCCCCTCCGCCCTAGCGGTGAAGCTACCCTGCAGGCCCTCAAAGCCCTTAACAACCAGGATCTGAATCGTACCCGTCGGTTGCTAGAACAACAGCTAGATCAGGGGGATCTGCGATCGGTGCAGGGGGTGCTGGGGGCCGCCCAACCCCAGCAATTAGAGTCCCCTGACCTGGCCTTTATCCGGGGCCGACTAGCCTGGCAACAGAGCCGCCTGGAGGGGGCTGAGACTAGCCCGAGTGATGCACTGCGGGCCTGGCTACAGGCCACTCAAGCGCAGCCAGATTTCCTGGAGGCCTGGGTTGCTCTGGGGTTTGCCCACTATGTCCTGGCCGACTATGATCAGGCCCAGGTGGCCTGGCAAACCGCCCTGGATCTAGATAAGGAGCGGCTTCGTCGTCTTGATCCCGATGGTCAACAACGGGTAGCCTCCCCCTATACCGTTAATGCCATGGCGGGCCTAGCCATGGTCAACCACCGTCAAGGCAGGGAAGCCCTGGATGGGGATCAGAGCCGATATCGCCAGGCCGCCGCTAGCTACTTGCTGTTGGTGACCGGCGCCGATCCCAGCATCTTGGACCCCAGCGTGCTCAGCCAGCGTTGGCTATGGACAGCCCCCCTGATTCAGGAATGGCAAACCGATCTGGGGCAACTCAGGGGTCGCTAGGGGTCTGTTCCCCTCGCCACCGGTCCGTCCCCCATCCCAGGGATAGGGAATTTACCACCACCGTCACCGAGCTGGCGGCCATCAGCCCTGCCGCCAGCACTGGGCTAAGGCCAATCCCCAGGGTGGGCAGTAACAGTCCCGCCGCCAGGGGGATCATTACCAGGTTATAGGCAAAGGCCCAGGTCAGGTTCTGACGAATTTTAGCCACCGTAGCCTGGCTCAGCTTCAGAACCGCCACCAGATCAGACAGGTGATCGGTCATGAGAATGACATCGGCGGTTTCCACCGCGATATCGGTACCGGAGCGGAGACTAATACCAACATCCGCCTGGGCCAGGGCCGGAGCGTCATTAATGCCATCGCCGACCAGGGCCACCCGATGGCCCTGCTGCTGCAACTGTTGCACCTGTTCTAGCTTGGCCTGGGGAGACATCTCGGCCTGCACCTGATCAGGGGAGAGGTGGATTTGCTCAGCGATCGCCTGGGCGACGGCAGCACAATCCCCCGTCAGCAGGGTCACCCCCAGGCCTCGGCGCTGGATTGCCTCCACCACCTCGATGGCCTCCGGGCGCAGGCGATCGGCCAGGGTGATCAACCCCAGCAGCCGGCTCGCCACACTTAAGTAAAGAACGGTTTGCCCCCTGGCCCCCAGATCCTCGGCTGACTGCCGCTGGTCAGGCTCCAGATCCACCCCCTGCTGGGCCATCCACCGATCGTTGCCCAGGGCCACAGCGGCAGCCTCACCTCGCCAGGTTATCTGGGCCTTCAGCCCCAAGCCCGGATGGTTTTCCCAATTCCTGGCTGGGAGTAGATCGATCCCCTGCTGGGTAGCGGCGGTGCCCAGGGCCAGGGCCAGGGGGTGGCGGGCCCCGGTCTCGAGGGTGGCCGCCAATTGCAGTAACTCTCCAGGCTGTAGGTCGGGCTGCAGCGTTACCACCTCGGTAACCTCAGGCCGCCCCTGGGTCAGGGTACCGGTTTTATCAAAGACCACCCAGTCTACCCGGTGAAGCGCCTCTAAACTATCTCCCCCCCGGATCAGTAAACCTTGCTCGGCCCCCAGGCCAGAACCCACCAGAATGGCGGTGGGGGTGGCCAACCCCAGGGCGCAGGGACAGGCCACCACCATGACGGCGATGGCCAACTTTAGACTCACCAACAGGTGGGATGAGGCCATGGTCATGGTGTGCCCCCGGTGGGCCAGGCCTAGCGCCGTCCCCATCACCCCCGGCCAGTGGGCCAGGCCAAACCCATACCAAAATAGAAAGGTGATCAGGGCCAGGCCCAGGATGCCGTAGGTGAAGTAGCCAGCGATGGCGTCGGCCAACCCCTGCACGGGGGCCTTGCGGGCTTGGGCCGTCTCCACCAGTTGCACCATCTGGGCCAGCAGGGTGTGCTGGCCCGTACCGGTCACCTGTAGCACCAGGCTGCCGGTCTGGTTGAGGGTACCCGCCGCCACCCGTTCCCCCGGCTGCTTAGTCACGGGGGTAGATTCCCCCGTCAGCATGGACTCGTCTACGCTAGACTGCCCCAGCACCACCTCAGCATCGGTGGGAATTTTCTCGCCGGGTAAAACCTGTAGCCAGTCCCCGACCTGGAGATAACTGGCTGGCACCTGAACCCCGGCCTGGGCGGTTTGCACCTGACCAGGATCGGCAATTAACCGGGCCACGGTGGGCTGTAGTTGTACCAGCGATCGCAGGGCCCTGGCCGCATGAAAGCGGGCCCGCTGCTCCAGGGTACGGCCCAATAGGATAACGCTGAGCAGCATCACCGGCTCATCAAAGAAACACTCCCAGCCCAATTGGGGCCAAACCAGGGCCACCAAGCTGGCCAGGTAGGCGCTACCACTGCCCAGGGCCACCAGGGTGTTCATGTTGGGAGTCAAGCGAATAAGCCCCTGCCAGCCCTCTACAAAGATTGATCGGGCCGGCCCCACCAGGGTGAGGGTGGCCAGCAGAGCGTGGAACCAGAGGTCACTGAGGACAGGCAGGGTCAGCCAACCCAGATGCTTGAGATGGCCCAGGCTAGAGAATAATAAGAGGACAATGGCCACTGCCAATCGCCATTTCTGTTGCCGCTGCTCGGTCTGCTGCCGGCTGACCCAGGCCTGCAGGTCCACCAGGGGTGACTCCACCTGCCTGACGGTCCCTTCAAAGCCGGCCCGCCTCACCTGATCAACCAGGCCTTCAGCGGTGACCCGATCAGCCTCAGCGGTAACCACCGCCACCTCGGTGACCAGATTAACCGTGGCAGACAGCACCCCCTCCACCCGGCTGAGTTGTTTTTCCACCGCCTGCACACATCCGGCGCACTTCATGCCCCGGATGTCGAGTACTAGGGTCTGACGGTGGGGGGAGACGGTCGGGAGGGCGATGGGGGAATCAATCACAACCATGGCAGGGGCAGCGGTGAAGTAGGGAGAGTGACAGCCAAAGCGATGGTATTCCGCTGCAGCGGTCTAACTGCTGGGGGTTCAGGAGTCAGACCCTGCCTCGGCATCCTGGGGTCTAAGGGCGGCACTGACCATCATCGCAGATCGGGTAGGCAGAGCGATAAAGGGTCTGGCGCTGACCAAAGAGGGCGTAGCGGCGATCGCGAAGGTAGGCATAAAACTGGTCGCCTAACGGTTTCAACCAGGAGGCTTGATAGCCCTTCACCAGGCTGGCAGCCAGGGGTAGAATCTGAACAATCACTTCAGCCGCGTCGCTACCCTGCCAGCGTTGGCTAGGGTCAGCTTGGTCGAGCACAATCATGCCGGCCTGACCATCGGCGGGGGTGAGGCCATAGCGGGCCAGGGCTACCCGATCTTGCATGGGGATATACTGAAAGTGCTGACCCCCATCCAGGGACTCCAGGCAGCGCACCAGGTTGACACAAAGATTACAATAACCATCATAAATGACGCTGTACATAAGGACTCAACCATTGGTCACCATGCCTTCTATTATCGCGCAAGTGGCCTCCTCCTGGGCGGAAATGCTTTAATTTAATCAAAGGTATAAAAAAATCATTGACTCATAAACAAGCCTATCTACCGGCGACAAAAAATGGTTGTAAAAAGACTTTTGGATGGACGCTTTCAGTTTATTCGAGCGGTCAGCACAAAGCATTACACCAAAACTTATCTGATGCTGGATCAAAGTGACCCGGCCAAGGGTAGGTGTATCGTCAAGCGCTTGCAGTTACCCACGGATGATCCGGTAACGTTCAAATTCATTCAAGAGCTGTTAGATAGGAGAATTCAAACCTTACAAAGGCTGCCGGAGGATCAGCAGTTAGAACAAAGGAAAGCTTTGGTACGGGAAGGTAATGGTCTCTACTGGATTAGGGGTTATATTCCAGGTCATGGCCTACAGCAAGAACTATCCACCCATCAAGCCCAACCTGAACCGCAGGTCCGGGGGTTTTTAGTTGAGGCGTTAACTATCCTGGATAAAATTCAACAACAGGGGGTGGTGCACCAAAATCTCCACCCCAACAATTTGATTCGTCATCAGGAAAATGGTCACCTGGTACTGGTGGATTTCGGCTTGGTGCAGGAATTGCCTGCCGATCAAAATGGCCAGAGCTGGAATGGTAGAAGTCCAGATTACTCCGGTGACCCGACCAGTTTTAATGGTAGCTATATCGCCTGGCCACGACGGAATGGTCCCTCAGCCTTTTACCCCGATCATTTCGCCGTGGGGCTGATGGCTCTACAGTTAGCCACCGGTCTGGTCCAAGAAGGTCTGCCGGACTCTCACCAGGCGAACTTTAGCGATCAAATTAAGCTACAGCTAGACGAGTGTTCCAGCCTGGGGGAAGGTCTGAAAAGCATCCTGCTAAGGATGATATGCCCAGGGGCTGCCAGCCCCTTTCTCCGGGCAAAGGATATCCTGGCGCTGCTGACGGTGCCGGAGCGATCGCGGCCCGATCCCCCAGACCCAACCCAGATTAGCCCTACCCACCCTGAACCAGTGAATGATCCGATCTCTACCCCGGTCGACCTGGCTGACCACGACCTGGACCAGGCCCTGGCTAGTAATTTGGCTGCTGGTGAGCAACTGCAGCGACAGCGAAGCGGGGCCCGGATATCCCCGCGCCGTCTGTTCAGACCTCCGGTGATGGTGGCCATGGGGGTGGGCTTGAGCCTTTTGGCCCTGGGGCTGGGTTTGGGTCTGCAACTGCCCCAGCGCTGGCGGACTAATCAGCTCAGCCAGAAAGCGGAAAAGGCCGCCCAGGCTGGGGACATGGAGGCGGCTACCACCTACCTTGATCAACTGCTGCAAGCTCACCCTGCCGACACCCAGGCCCTGGTGCAACGGTCCCAACTGTGGCTAAAAAAGGATGATCCGGAAAAAGCCCTGCGGGATTTAAATCAGGCCCTGGCCATCGATCCAGCTTCGCCACGCTGGAACTTTCAGCGGGGAAACCTGCGCCTGGATCTGGGGGATTTAGAGGGCGCGATCAGTGACTATACCCGCGCAGTAGAACTGAATCCTAACTATAGCGATGCCTACCTGAATCGGGGTAACGCCCGGGCTGACCTGGGGGATGAAGCGGGGGCGGTGCAGGACTATACTACTGTCCTCGAGTTAACCGACAAGACTGACATAAAAGCCCTGGCCTATTTGAACCGTTGCCTCTCCCGATCAAACTTGGGGGATCAGACCGCTGCCCTGGAGGACTGCTCCACCGCCCTCAATTTACAGCCTGGTAATGCCATGGCCTACGGTAACCGGGGTTTGGTGAAACGCCGACTTGACGACCTCAAGGGCGCCCTTCAGGACTTCACCATTGCCATTCAAATTAATCCGGGTAGTCCTGAACCCTACTACAATCGTGGATTGACTCGCCAGAGCATGGGGGACCTGGGCGGGGCCATGGCCGACTTTAACCAAACCATTAAACTCAACCCCGACCACCCCTTCGTCTACTACGATCGCGGCATTTTACACGGGGCCAGGGGGGAGGTGGATCGGGCCATTGCCGACTTAGAGCGGGTGGCCAGCACCTGCCTTGATCTGGGGCGAACCGGTTGCTTTGAGGATGCCCAATACCAGATCGAACACCTCAAGCAGACCGGTCAACCCGCTCAGTAAGGACCTAGTCGAGGCGGGGCCGGTGGCCACTGCCGGGCCGTCGCCGCCCCAGGTCAATCAGGTAGGCGGAGCTGGTTTGGTTCAGCTCCAGGGTCAGGGTTTGATGTTCCGGACCCCCTGCCAGGGAGGGGGCTACCCCCGGCTGGGCTAAAAGGCCCGCCAAGCCCAGGGTTAAACTGATTATCAATAGGGTGGAAAAACGTTGGATTAACATAGGCGAATTCCAAATTCGGATATTCCCTTATTCCGGTATGACCCGGTCTAATCCGGTCATTTTGCCGATCCCTCTGTAAGGCTATGGTAAAGTCTGCCCTAATTATTTGAACCTATCCCCATGGAGCTCACCTGTCAGGTATTTACGGTACACAAACGGGTACCCCTAACCATCAGCCGTGGCACCACCGCCCAGTCCACCAATCTCTGGCTACGGGTGGCCGCCGATGGTTTGGAGGGCTGGGGGGAGGCGGCTCCCTTTAGCATTGGCAGTCATCAGCAAACCCTCGCCAGCCTAGGGGCGGAACTCACCGCCCTACAGATTGAATTACGGTCCTATCACCCCTGGCAGCGCCAGGCTATCGCTGGCCTGGCCACCCAGCTAGGCCTCCAGTCCGCCAGTCGGGCCGCCCTGGATGTGGCCCTGTGGGACTGGGCCGGTAAAGCCACGGGGCAACCTCTCTGGCGACTCCTGGGTCTGGACTTGGGGCAAATTCAGCCGACCTCGGTCACCCTTGGCATTAGTGACCCGGCTACCGCCCAGCCCAGCACTAACGGTAAACCCATCCTGATCGGGTTGTTATCCCCTCTAGGGCCAGACCGCACTCTAACGCATCATCATGGATGAGCCAGCTAACGGATGGAGCTTCCCCCGGACTTAGGATAGTCGTCGCCCCCTGCCAGGGGGCGATAACGAGCTAGACCCTGTCCAACCTTAGCTTTGACCGATCACCGGGTCCTAAGCATTCTGGCCCAAGCCACACTTAACGAGGAACTGCTTCCATGAAGACGGAAACCACGGCCTTTACCCACTACGGCACCTTCCTGAGTCAGGTCAAGGACGGTCAGGTGCAGCGGGTGATGATTAAGGCCTATCGGATTGACTATACCCTCCTGCCCCAATTTGGCGGTGAGGGGTTCTATACTACCCCGGTCGGCTCTGGCCAGGAACTCCTGGAGCTGCTGCGCCACCATGGGGTTTCCTTCACCCTGGTGCCCGATACCCTCACCCCAGGGGCACTATGGGGCCTGGCCCTATCCTCTGGGGTATTGGTGGGGGCCCTAGCCCTGGCCCTGAAGTTGAGTACCAGCGGTGGCCGATCCATGGGGCTGGGCAGCGCCGTGGGCATGGGGAGGAGTCAGGCTCGCAGCTATGGCCGCAGCCAGACCAAGGTCACCTTTGCCGATGTGGCGGGGGTGGATGAGGCTAAGCAGGAACTCCAGGAGGTAGTGGATTTTCTGGCCAATGGGGAGAAGTACCGCAAAATCGGCGCCAAGCTCCCCAAGGGGGTGCTGTTGGTGGGCCCCCCCGGCACGGGCAAAACCCTGCTGGCCAAGGCGATCGCCGGTGAGGCTGGGGTGCCCTTCCTGAGTATGGCGGGCTCGGAGTTTGTGGAGCTATACGTCGGGGTAGGGGCCTCCCGGGTGCGGGATCTGTTCAACCGGGCTAAACGCCAGGCCCCCTGCATTGTCTTTATTGACGAACTGGATGCCGTCGGTAAAACCCGGGGGAGCAACCCCGCCGGCGGTAATGATGAGCGGGAGCAGACCCTAAACCAATTACTGACGGAGATGGACGGTTTTGACGGCAACCAGGGGGTGATCGTGATCGCCGCCACCAATCGCCCCGAAACCCTGGACCCGGCCCTACGCCGCCCCGGTCGCTTCGACCGGCAGGTGCTGGTGGACCGCCCCGATCGCAGCGGTCGCCTGGAGATTCTCCAGGTCCATAGCCGCGGGGTTAGCCTGGGGGAAGACGTTGACCTGGAGGCCATCGCCGCCCAAACCGCTGGCTTTGCCGGGGCCGATCTGGCCAACCTGGTGAACGAAGCGGCCCTGATGGCGGCTCGCCATAACCGGCAGGCGGTGCTGACGGCGGATTTTCAGGAGGGCATGGAGCGAGTCGTGGCCGGGCTGGAGAAACGGTCTCGCCTGCTTACCCCCCTGGAGCGGCAAACGGTGGCCTACCACGAGGTGGGGCATGCCCTGGTGGGGGCGCTGGTGCCCGGCAATCACCGGGTCACCAAGATTTCCATCGTGCCCCGCGGCCTGGGGGCCCTGGGCTATACCCTGCAAACCCCCGCCGCCGATCGCTTTCTCCTGCTAGAGAATGAACTACGGGGTCAGCTCGCCACCCTCCTGGGGGGCCGGGCCGCTGAGCAACTGGTGTTTGGCCAGGTCTCCAGTGGCGCCAGCGACGATATCCAGAAGGCTACGGACCTGGTGGAGCGGGCCATTACCCAGTACGGCATGAGTCCTAGCCTGGGCCCCGTTGCCCTGGCCCGCCAGGGCGGCCAATTCCTGGAGGGGGGCAGTGAACGCCGCCCCCTGGGTCCGGAGGTGGCCAGTGAAATCGATCGCCAGGTTAAACAGATGCTCGAGCAGGCCCAGACCCTGGCCCTGGAGGTGCTGCGCCTGAACCGGGGTTTGCTGGAGGAGGCCACCCAAACTCTGCTAAGGGAGGAGGTGCTGGAGGGCGATCGCTTAGGTCAGTTGCTGGCCCAGGTGCAAGCCCCCGCTAGCTTAACCGCCTGGCTGGCCGCCAGCTAGCCCCAGCCCCACGCCTGCCGGGCGGGAGGATAGCGAAGGCCGATTCTCCCGCCGGCCATGATCACAGGGCTATCGCCCTAACAGTGCAGGTAATGCATTAAACCCGCCAGTACCTCCCCAGGTACCTGCAGCCGACGTTGGAAATCCGCCAGGTCCCGAAAGGGGCCTCGTTGGCTCCTTTCCCAGATGATGGCCTGGGCCAGGGAGGGGTTGAGACCGGGAACCTGGCCCAGGGCCGTGACGGTACCCTGGTTAAGGCTGACCCGACCGGGGGAACCGCCCACCAGGGCATGGTCGTAGTAGCAAAACCGTAACACCTTAGCCAGGGGCTGTAACTGATGGCAGGGCAGTTGCAGGGCGGCGGCCACATCCTCCAGGCTGTAGAAGGCGACGCCACTCTGGCGTAGGTGACTTAACACCTGGGCCTGGCGAATGGAAATGCCGGGCAGGCGCAACCAGTCATCCACCGTTGCCTGGTTGACGTCCAGACTAAACCCTAACTCGGCGGCCAGATCTACCTCCCGCTGCGATCGCAGGCGGTAGCCCTGATCCTGGGCTAAACGACTGGCCAGTGGGCTCCACTGGGGCCTCAAGCGTTGCCAGTGGAGCCACCCCTCGATAATCACGACCCGGTCCCAATCTGATCGAGGAGATGGCGCCGCTTTTGTTCAAACTCCGCCTCGGAAATCAATCCCTCCTGGCGCAGGCTATCCAACTCTCGCAGGGCCGTGCCTAAGGCACTCACCTGGGTCGGATCAAGGCTAGAGGTCCCATTACCCTCCAGGTTTTCCAGGGGGCGGGTCAAGAGCCACAGCCCCTCAATGGCACAGGCTACCCGGGGCATCTGGGTCCACCCCAAGAGCAGGTAAATTCCCCCCCACAGGGGCTGGCCCAAGTAAAATTTGTGTAACCCCGACAAAGGAACTGGTCCTGGACTTAAGGCCCCTAACCAGGCCAGGGCAACAGCCGTGTAGCGGCGGCGCAGGGCGGGTGACATGACAAACAGAAGCTTATAGCGAATATTAACTGAGATAGCTTAGTATAAACTGAAGATAAAGAACCATCACTCGCAACTACTTTTTTACTCTAATTTGAAAATCGTTGAGTATAATTTAGGTGTGCATCGGGGCTTGCATTTGTTAAGATTCACGTGGTTAGTTTAGTGCCTATAGGTACTAGTCTCCAGTCACTCCTGGTTTTTTATTGCCTGAGGAAACAGATCCGGTGGGTAATTAATCTTGGCGGAGAGATAGGTTTGCTGAAGCGCTTGCGAGATCTTTGTTTTCTATAGTTGCTTCTGTTCTAGGTGTTTTCGCCAGGGTTTTGCTTAACTCGGCTATTATCTAATACTAATCTTAGGTTAAGTAGTCTAGACTTGCTTGCGCCTTATTCTTTGGCGCTCTCTATGGTCAGGTGAGAGAGCTTCTCCCAGGTCTTTCAACCCTATCTAAGCAGATAAAGTCAATCTGGTTCTACCGTACTATCTCCATAGGGCTTTATCTCCTGGAGACATTGGCCAATGTGTAGGCTAGTCTGAGCACCTGCATAACTAGATTCAGCGAGAAATTCTCCCAGGCTTGATTCCCAAGCGGTTGAAGGCAGGCTTAAATAGTTTGAATTCCTGAGCTTGAGTTCCTGTTGATCGAGTTGCCAAGTCTCCATTCATCATGACAACACTGGATGTCTTACCCTGCCTTTTCCCCCGATTGGCTCCATCAGTTTTCTAATGATCCCTACGCTGTTCTAGGCGTCTCGGTTGCAGCGGATGAGCGACGGATTCTGACCCGCTATCGGTCAGTCGCTAAGCGTCTTCATCCTGATGCTCAATTTTCTGCCCCCAGTTGTCACCAGGAATTTGTTAGTCAGGTATTGTCTAAGCTTGTTAATCCTGCCTACCAGCGGCTTAAGCAGGAGAAGGGCCGCAGTGAAATTCTGGCGACCCTGCGCTTCAAGGTACGTCGCTTGACCCGTGAACAGGAGCTAGAACCCCAGACCGATGCTGGCCAGCGCTTACTGAGCATTGTGGAAGCTGAAGTGGATCTAGTTTATGAAGATCAACTTGGGCAGTTGTGCCAGTCTCAGTATGATGGCTCAGAAGCCTTCGAGCTCTATACTGGCCAAATTGCCGAACTTAACCTGATTTACCTAAGGCGTAAGATGGGTACGGTGGTGATCCGGGAAAAGCGTACGGGCTTGATAGCCACCAGTATGCCCACCCCTCCTCCATCTAATGGGGCAGAGCCCTCCACCGCCAATCCCCATTGCTCTATTAGCTATGCAGACCGTCACTTCAAACGGGCCCAGGAATACCTGCGCACTAAAAATACTACTGCTGCCCTCCAGGAGCTAAAAGACGCCATCAAACTCGACCCCAAAAATAGCCACTACCATTGCTTAATTGGCCAGGTTTACCTGCTAGCAAATTTACCGGGCATGGCTAAGGTGCATTTAAAACAGGCTCTTCGGTTAGAGCCAACCCATGGCATTGCCCTCAAGTACGCTCAAGAGTTGAATCTCGATCTGAGTTCCCTCACCATAGATGCCAACCCCACCTCCGAGTCTCGACCTCCTATTCCTGTTGAGGGCCGGAAAAATAGTCTGTTTGGGGGTATTTTTTCCCGCCGCTAGTCCCCCGATCGCCGCATCATCATCCTCCAGCCCTCCCATGGTTGGATAGTCCAGCTCGAAGGCGGCCTTGACCTGGTGAGGCGGGTTATGCTTACGCCAAACCGCATCGGTAAAAGCAAGGTAGCCGCCGGGTCGCAGTTGGGGAGCGCATCTGGCAAAAGGGGAAGTAGGGGATTCCGTGGAATTTACCAGAGGCAATGTGCTTTAAAGGCCGAGGCTGGGGCAAAATAAGCCAACGGCTGCCGGTGGAAAAACCTGGCGACTGATGATGCGAATTCCAACGGTTGCTCCCTGGATTTGGCCGTTATCCAGGGGGTTTTATTTTGGGAGTCATGGTCAAATAGACTAGGTAGGGTCCTCCATTGAGAACAATCCGTGAATTACCAGCAAGAGAAGGTTGTGGCGATCGCTGCAGTGCGGCAGGCGGCCCAGTTATGTGAAGCGGTCCGCCTGGAAATGGTGCCGGCTGCCATTGAAAAGTCTGATAAAAGCCCGGTGACCGTGGCGGACTTTGGCGCCCAGGCGGTGATCTGTCGGGCCCTGGCCCTGGCCTTTCCCCAGGACCCGGTGGTGGGGGAGGAGGACGGAGCGGATCTGCGGCAGCCGGAGATGGCCCCGGTGCTGGAGACGGTGACGGCTCAGGTGGGCCGATGGGTGGCGGATAGTACCCCTGACCAGGTGATCGACTGGATTGATCACGGCAATGGAGATGTCGCCCCCCGCTACTGGACCCTGGACCCCATTGATGGCACCAAAGGCTTTCTACGGGGGGATCAGTACGCTATTGCCCTGGCCCTGGTGGAGGAGGGAGACCTGAAGGTGGGGGTGTTGGGCTGTCCTTATCTAAGTTTTGATGGCGGTGATCGGGGCCTGTTATTGGTGGCGGTGCGGGGCCAGGGGACGGTGATCATGCCCCTGTTTGAAGCGGGTCCGATCCAGCCCCTGCGAGTCAGCGATAGTACCCAGGGGGATCGCCACCGTTTTGTGGAAAGTGTGGAGGCCGGGCATGGCAATCAGGCGGAGCAGGCGGCGATCGCCGCCGCCATCGGTATTACCACCCCTTCTCTCCGCATGGATAGCCAGGCCAAGTACGCCGCCGTTGCCGCTGGTCAGGCGGTGCTTTACCTGCGGTTGCCCTCCCCCAAAACCCCCGACTACCGGGAGAAAATTTGGGACCACGCCGCCGGCACCCTGGTGGTGCAGGAGGCGGGCGGCCGGGTCACGGATATGGAGGGTCGCCCCCTGGATTTCTCCCGGGCGGCTCGCTTTATTGGTAACCGGGGGGTGATCGTCAGCAATGGCCTGCTCCACGATCGGGTGCTAGCCGCCCTCAAGGCCCATCCAAGCCACTAAGGTGGAGCCATGGCCTACCTGAAGCTATTGCTGATCCGCCATGGTCAGTCCCTGGGCAACCAGGAGGGCCGCATGGAGGGGTGGCAGTCGACCCCCCTCAGCCCCCTGGGTCAGCGACAGTGCCAGGCCCTGGGGCATCAACTGGGCAGCCAGGACTGGCACCCCACCCACATCTATTGCAGCCCCCTGGAACGGGCCGCTGCCAGCCTGGCCGCGATCCAGGTTGGCTTTAGGGCCGCCCTGGGAATTACCGCCAAAGCCCCCCTGGCGCCCGTAGTCTACAGCCCGGATCTACGGGAAAGTCACCAGGGCATCTTCACCGGCCTCACCTGGGCCCAGGCCTGCGATCGCTACCCCCAGCTCTGCCAGCAGCTCACCACCAGCCTGGACTGGCAGCCGGTGCCCGAGGCGGAAACTCCGCTGCAGGTGCAAGGCCGGGCCCAGGCCTGGCTGCAGGACATGCTGGATCGCCATAGCAACGGGGACCAACTTTGGGTGATCAGCCACCAGGGCTTTTTATTTCATCTGATCGCCCAGTTACTGGGCTGCGATCGCACCTGGGGGTTTGCCATCCCCCCCACCGCCTGTTTTGAGTTTTGGTTAGACCATAGCCGTTGGCAGGAGACCGGGCCCAATCGCCATAACACCGAGCTATGGCGCATCCAGCGGTTTAATGACCAGTCCCATGGGACCATCGCCTACTGAGGTCGGTGGGGCCGGCGCAGACTATCGATCAGGGCCACGGTTCCCCCTACCAGGCCCCAGAGTAGCCAGACCTGGGGGGAATAGCCTTTCCCCCTAGCGATCTGGGCCGCCACCAGCCCCACGGCACAGTGCAATCCAAACAGCATCCAGGGTAGGGAGGGGGGGAGGGATTCTAGCATGGCAGGGGTTAATCGTCAGCCAAAATAGCCGGGTGGGAAGTGAGGCCAGACAGGCGCTGGGGAGCCCCCCGACGACTGCTGGATCGGACCACGTTGGCGCTGTAGCTATCCCCCTGCCCTGGGGCAATGGGCAGGGTGAAGTGGAACTGGCTACCCTGGTTTTTACCGCTGGACTCCGCCCAAATCCTACCCCCCAGCCCCTCGATGATATGGCGACACATGGCTAACCCCAGGCCGGTGCCACCGGTGGTGCGGCGCAGGGCTCCCTCCTCCTGATAGAACCGATCAAACACCGCATCCAGCCGACTGGGTTCAATGCCACGGCCAGTATCGGCGATGGTCACCTGCAGGTAGGCGGGGTTGGGCTGACTCACCTGGATGGTGATTTTGCCCTCGGGGGGGGTGAACTTACTGGCGTTATCCAGGAGCTTAACCAACAATTCCACTAACCATTCCCCATCCGTCCTGACCAGGGGCAGCTGTTTCGGCAGTTTCACCTTAATCGCCGATCGCAGCGGTTGATCGACCTGGGCATAGAGACTGCTCAGGGCCAGGTCAATACACTCCTGAACCGAGAGGGTTTCCAGGTTCCACTCCACCCGACCACTTTCTAGCTTGGAGAGGGTGAGGAAATCCTGCACTAATTTCCGCAGTCGTTCACTATTTTCCAGGGCGGACTGCAGCATCAACTGGCGCAGATCCGGGGGCATGTCGGGTTCCGTCGCCAGGCTTTCCAGGCAGACTTGAATGATCGATAGGGGCGTGCGCAGTTCATGGCCGGTGATGGCAATCAAGTTACCCCGGGTACGGTCCAGGGCCTCCAATTGCTGGTTGAGGTCCTGCAGGTGGGCATAGGCCTGGGCCTGCATGATGGCCACGCTGAGCTGGGTGGCGATGGCGTCCACCAGGGCCTTGTCGTCGTCGCTCCAGGCGTAGGGCTGGGGTTGACAATGGTGTAGCTCGATCAGGCCCACCAGACGGCCCTGGTAGGTGAGGGGAACAATTAACCAGGACCGAATGCCCCAGCGCTGAATCAGGGGGGCGATCGCCGCCAGCTCCTGGACGTAGGGTGAGGTGGGATCGGCGGTATCGGCGATCGCCACCACCTCCCGAGAGTCTTGAACGTAGTTAAACAGGGGGTTGGGGGCCAGGGGCCAGGTTTCCCCCAGCAGGGAGGATACGCCTGGCTTCAAGTGCTGGTGCACAATGGTGACGGCAGCATCCTCCGCCTTACAGGGGTAGATTAAGCAGCGGCAGACCTGCAGGGCCTGACCGAGTTCCGCCACCGCCTGCTCAAAAATCTCCGTTGCCTCCAGGGATTGCCGAATCACGGAGGTGATGGAGTTGACCAGTCGCTCCCGCCGTTCCTGGGCAGCGATCGCCCTATAGGCCTTGAGTAACTTGTACTGCCCCGCCTGCAGATAGGTGACCAGCCGCTGGGTAAAGGGGTCCGCCGCGCCCCCGTCATCCCAGCCCTGGGATATGACGGCTGAAGCCTTAAGGTGACGTTGCTTGGCCTCCTGGGTGTGAGCCTGCAAGTCTGGGCGGTAGGCTGCGATCCGATCCAGTAAAATTTCTGCTGCCCGTTGGGTGACGTAGGGGTCCTGGGTCCAAATCCCCTCAAAGCGTCGACTTTGCTCCAGGCTGGGGCGCCGCCCTGAGTCCGGTGAGTGCCGCTCCCGACAGATCAGGCAGGCCTGGTACTGGTCACCGATCACCACCAGGTGCCACTCCTCGGTGAGGGCATCCTGAGGACTAAAGACCACCGTTTGATAGTGGTTACTATGGCTCTTAAAGCGGGTACCCTGGCCTGACAGCACGTAGAGTTGGTCGCTCAGGTCCGCAATGCGCTGGTAGCGGTTCGCTTCCTGTTGATAAAACCGCTCTTGCTGAAAACTGGCCACCACCAGGGCACCCCCTATGCCGCCTAGAATATGGTCTTCCATGGCATGGGAGAGGGCGGTCAGGGAGGTTTTAAAGTAGAGTCTTGGTCTTAGCTGGGGAATTGCCCTTAGCAACTCGTCCACCACAGATGTGGGATTGCTCATAATTGCCCATGGGTTTTGTGATGGCAAAAACCGTTAAGAATTAAAACACTGATATCGCCGATCAGGGCATCTCTTGATTCCAGCTGATACCGGGAAACCGGGGGAGGGCTCCACCAGCCCCTGCGGCCAGGGAATCTCCGCTAAACCAGCATGGCTATCTCTAGCCTACCAGTTTGGTCGCTTCCCTCCCGACTTTGTAACCATTCGCCAAACTGTTCCCCTTCTATCCCGTCTTGCTATCCCCTATAGTAGGGGGAAGAGGATTCCGAGGTAGAGGCCCATGATACTTCCCGCCTGGCTGATCCAGCCCCATCGTTTACTCCAAGCCTGGCTAGTCAGTCTGGTGGCGGGGTGGTTGACCCTCACCCTGGGTATGGCGTCGGCCCAGGCGATCGCTGTGTTTGAGTTGCCCCAGGTCAGGGCCGGTGAGGCGACCTGGCTGGTGGACGACGCGAATATTATTAGCCGCATCAACGAGGGTAAGATTGCCAATCAGTTGGGCAACCTGGCGGCCACCACCGGCAACGAGGTGCGCCTGGTCACCATTCACCACTTTGACTACGGCGAGACGGTACAAACCTTCACCGATAAACTGTTCGACCGCTGGTACCCCACCCCAACGAATCAGGCTAACCAGACCCTGATCGTGCTGGATGAAGTGACCAAAACCGTAGGTATTCGGGTGGGGGAGGCGACCGCCACCCAGCTGGATGGGCCTACGGCCACCAGTGTGGCCCAGGAGACGGTGCTGGTACCCCTGCTGCAGGGCGACAAGTATAACCAGGCCCTGCTGGATGCCAGCGATCGCCTGGTGGCGGTGCTGAGTGGTCAGCCCGACCCGGGGGCACCGGTGTTTGACGAAGCCTTTGACAACCAGAGCGAAAGCACCTTTGCCAGTGCTGAAACCACCGAAGAGAATCGGGGCAACAACGCGGTGCTGCTGATCGTCTTGTTGGTGCTGGCCACGGTGATCCCCATGGCCACCTACTTCTGGTATGTGGGGTTTGGTAATTAGTAGACTCTGGCACAAATTCTCTTACTGTTTTTGACTCCTAAGTTCTACCTTCTCAGCCCCAGGCCTTGACCGCACTTCACCCAAGTGAAATCCGCTATAACTTGATTAGTGACGACTTTTGCCCCCCTTAGTTCCCCTAATCTTGGTGTTTTGCGTTGGCATTTTCCGGTAGCATCAAGCAAGGTTATGTCCTGGGGAGTCCACCATGTTAAGAAAGCCTTTGCTTGTATTTGCTCTGGCTACAGCGCTGGGGGCTACGGTGATGGGCGACGCAGGGCTGATGGCTAGACCCCCCGCTCCCCTACCCGATCAAACCCAGATTTTGGTGCAGGACGTAGAGCGGCCCCCTTCTTGGTTAGGGCGGTTTAGCCTGGCTACCGGTATTTCCCCAGGGCTGTTACTGACGGGGTTAAGCCTGGCCACGGGAGCCTTCATTGCCCTGGTCTGGCTGCACCTTTACCAACAACATCAGCGCTGGCAACGGATCGAAAAGGCTAGATCGGAGGCTAAGGCCTTTCAAGAACGGGATGTGGTGAAGCGGGTCTTAAACATCTTAGATTACGAAGAGTACCGCAGCTTTTACATTCACCATCCCGTTACCGGCAAGCTAATTAGTTTTGAAGCCCACGATGAACGCCTGAAGCGGGCCCTGCGCCCCCACGATCAAATGGTGAAAATGCGCCGGGGGCTGGATGAAATTAAGCAGTTAACGACCCAACCCCATAGGATTCCAGCGTCAACCCTGGCGTTGGTCAACCAGTACAGCAACGAAGAGTTTTTGATTGAGATTACCCTGCGGGATTGGTTTGATTCCTTCCTGGGGGGTCTGGAAGACTTCGAAGCCTTAATTCGATCTGGACAGGTGCGGGCGGACGAACTCCAGCCCTTCATTATCTATTGGATTAAGCTAATCGGCGATCGCCGCTACCGGCGTAAGGGGGGGTCGGGTTTCTATGACCAGCTCTTCCACTACATTCACTGGGCTGGCTACGGCGGGGTACAGTCATTGTTTCAACGCTATGGTTTTAAGTTGCTACCCCCACCCTACTCCACCCACGACTTTGAGACCATGGAGCAGGAGGAGGATAGCTACGATAGCCACCGGGCCCTCTGCCTGGCTAAGGCCGCCTACCTGATCTACGAAGACCGGGACTACGTCACCGATATTTCTCGTCTGTGGTTAAGCTCTAAAATGGATGACGCCTGGAAAAAAATGAGCGATCGCCAGTACGTAGTCGATGTCCTGAAGGATTGGGTGACGGAAGCGCAAACCCAGAGTGAGCGGGATATTGCTAAAGACTTTAAGTACATGGACATGCTAACTACCGATACCCAGGCCTTTTTATTCCGTAAAGGGGGCAATGCCATTCTCGTTTTTAAAGGAACCCAACAACTGTCGGACTGGAAAACCAACCTGAAGATTCGCCTAAGGCGTTTTGCCGTCCAGGACGAGACCGTCACCCCACCCTCAGGGCGGGTGCACCGGGGCTTTTTCGAGGCCTGGCAGAGCGTGGAAAAACAGGTGGTTTACTACACCAGAAAATGGATGAATGAGGACCCTAACCTCAAGCTTTGGGTGACCGGCCACAGCTTAGGGGGCGCCCTGGCAGCCATGGCCACCATTTCCCTAGAGTCGCGGGATATTCCCATCAGTGGTCTCTACACCTTTGGCCAGCCCCGCATTGCCGGTTGGGGTATGGTCAACGCTATGAACCGGCGTTTAGGCGATCGCATCTACCGCTATGTGAATAACAACGACATTGTCCCCCTGATTCCGACCCAGATTACCCCGTGGATGCCCAGTCGGATCTACGGCCATATGGGTAGGTTTCGTTACTTCGATGATTTTGGCCGTCTACAGCGCCAGTCCTTCCCACTGCAGCGATTTCCCGATCGCCTGCTGGGTGCCCTGAGGGCCCTGATCACCTCCGGCAGCCCCGATGCCATCTCGGATCACAACATGGAATTTTACATTGCCAACCTGCAGAAAGCCGTGGACCGGGAGGCAAAACTCAAACAGATAGAACGGGAACGTCAGGTTCTCAATGGGGATTTTATGGAGGTGTTCAAGACCCGCATCCACAATCTACCCCTCCATCCCGACTCCAAAAAGTTTTAGCTTTCTATAGTTCCGGGTAGACCCTGGATAAATCCACCGACTTCTGACTCCTGACCCCCTCTTGAAGGGTCACCTAATTTACGCCCCCTAGTACTAGACTGCTCCTGACCGTGCTGCGCTCCCACTCCTATCGACCCTGGCTACCCTGGCTACTGGCCCTGGTGATCCTCCTGACCATCACCGGCAGTGTCGTGCACCTGATCACCGAATCCTGGTGGTTCCAGTCGGTGGGCTATGGCTCGGTGTTCTGGACCCGGTTGCGCTGGCAACTGGGGCTGGGGCTGGTGGGCTTTGGCATGACGGCCCTCTGGCTAGGGGCCAACTATCGTCTGGCCGTTCACATTACCCGCGATCGCGGCTACCGTTTTCTGGGTCGCTATAGCTCTGGGGAGCAGCGCCGGCAACTCCAACAGGGAATCCACTGGGTCAGCCTGGGGGCTATCCTGCTGCTGTCTCTTGGGAGCGGGTTGGCGGCAGCCAGGGGCTGGCAGGTCGCCCTGGAGTTTCTCCATCCCACCCCCTTTGGCCAGGCTGACCCCATTTTCCAGCGGGACATCGGCTTTTACCTGTTTCGTCTACCCCTTTGGCAAAATCTGCGACATAGCCTGGTGGGCCTGGGGGTTTGGGCCCTGCTCCTGAGTCTGGCGGTCTACGCCCTGAAGGGGGAGATTCGGCCCGAACGGGGTTGGAAGTACTTTCTCACGGGGGAGGCCAAAACCCACCTCTGTTTGTTGTTGGCGATGCTGGCCGGGTTGCTGGCCCTGGGGTTTTGGTTAGATCGGTTTTCCCTGCTATACGACGAGGGAGGGGTGGTGTTTGGGGCGGGTTACACCGATGTCCATGCCCGACTTCAGGCCGATTGGTTGATGATATTTGTCACCCTGGCGGTGACCGCTTTGTTGATCATGGCCCTGGGACGCAGTGGGTTTTCCCTGCCGATCATGGGAATAGGTCTCTATTTGGCTATCCTGGTGCTGGTGCATGGCCTCTACCCCTGGCTACAGCAGACCTTGGTGGTGGAACCTAATGAGCTCTCGGTTGAACGGCCCTACATTGAACACAACATCGCCTTTACCCGCCAGGCCTACAACCTCACCCAGGTGAAGACGGAGCCCTTTCCAGCGGAAAATCAGCTAGATCGGGCGGCCCTGGCGGCCAACCAGCCCACCGTCGCCAATATTCGCCTCTGGGACTATGCTCCGCTGCTAAGTACCTACAAGCAACTCCAGGAAATTCGTCTGTACTATAATTTCCATGACGTTGACATCGATCGCTACACCCTGAAGGGCGACTACCGCCAGGTCACCCTGGCGGCGCGGGAACTGGCGGTGGATCAACTCCCTACCGAGGCCCAAAACTGGATTAACCGCCAACTTAAATTTACCCACGGCTTTGGCCTGGTGATGAGTCCGGTCAACCAGGTAGCCCCCAATGGTCTACCAGAATTCTTTATTCGCAACGTGCCCCCCACCTCCACCGTCGATCTACCCCTGGATCAACCGCGGATCTACTACGGTGAAGACACCGCCAACTACGTTTTTACCGGTACCCAAACCGATGAGTTTGACTACCCCCTGGGCAGCACCAACGCCGCCTATCGTTACACCGGCAAGGGTGGCATTGCCCTCAACTCCTGGTGGCGCCGCCTGGCCTACGCCTACGACCTGGGTAATTTGCGCCTGCTGATCTCCAACTACTTTGGTCGTGATTCTCACCTCCACTACCACCGCCTGATTCAAGATCGGGCTCACCAGGTCGCCCCCTTCCTCACCTTTGACCGCGACCCCTACCTGGCCGTCATTGAGGGCCGGTTGAAATGGATCATGGATGGCTATACGGTCAGCGATCGCTACCCCTACGCCGCCCCCCTACAACGCTACAACCAGCAGTTTGCCCTGGAGGGGCAGCCTAGCCCCCTGCTACCCCTGCGGGCCAACTACATTCGGGATGCGGTCAAGGTATTTATCGATGCCTACGACGGTACTCTAGAGCTCTTTGCCCGAGACGATCAGGACCCTCTGCTGGCTACCTACCAGAAAATCTTTCCTGACCTGTTCAAACCCCTGGCGGCAATGCCGACGGTTTACCGCCAACACCTGCGCTATCCCCAGGATTTATTTACTATCCAGGCCCAGATGTACCGGGCCTATCACATGGAAGATGCGGAGGTGTTCTACAACCGCGAAGACCTGTGGCGGTTTCCAGAGGTGAGCCACAATGCCGAGCCCCAGCCCATGGAGCCCTACTACATCATTATGAAACTGCCCAAGCTCGGCCAGGAGCAGTTTATGCAAATCCTTCCCTTCACCCCAGCTAACCGCGACAACATGATTGCTTGGATGGCGGGCATTTCCGATGGCGATAACTACGGCCAGCTGCTGCTCTACGAATTTCCCAAGCAGGAGCTGGTGTTTGGTCCTAGCCAAATTGAGGCCCGAATTAACCAGACCCCGGAAATTTCCGAGCAATTTACCCTCTGGAGTCAGCAGGGCTCGGGGATAATTCGAGGAAATCTGCTGGTGGTGCCGATTGAGCAGTCCCTCCTCTACGTCCAGCCGATTTACCTGCGGGCAGAACAGGGAGAACTGCCGGAATTGCGGCGGGTGATTGTGGTCTACGGCGATCGGGCGGTCATGCGGGAAACCCTGGCCCAGTGCCTGGAATCAATCTTCGGGGGTTCCAGCCTGACCACCCGATCCTCCACCCCTGACAATCTGGCTAGCCTGGTGCAGGCGGCCCTGAAGGCCTACCAAACTGGCCAGGAAGCCCTGACTCGGGGGGATTGGCCCGGCTTTGGTGAAGCCCAACAACAATTGGAGAACCTGCTACGCCAGCTAGACAGCCAAAGCCGGTAGGCTATCCTCCCACCGTCTTCCCTGCTGGTCTCAACCCGTCACCCTAAGAGGTTGTTTGAAAAGCCAAAGAGAGTCTCAAACTATACCTATGGAGTAGGATAATCACCGCAAAATTCAGTATTTTGGCGACCCCCTGGCGGCGAATTATACCTGGGACAACTCTTTTCAAACAACCTCTAAAGGGGATAGTGCCCCCCAAGCCCCAGGAACCTGATCAAAATCAAACCGATGCTTGATCAGGCTGGGCAGCCCGGTTTCCTGTTATCAAGGTTTTAATTGTGCCAATATTGGTTAACCAGGGCATACTATAGGGAATTCTCTGGCCTCTACCCTGAATTCACCGAATTCCATAGACCACTATGTCTACCCCGTCCCCCCAAGTTCTCCACATGGCAAGACAGGGCCATCCCGATGCCATTGCCACCTTAATGAACCGACACCTAGAGGCCAAGGGAATTACCGCCCATGTTGCCCAGCAAGACGCCGTTTTACAGGTAGTCTTAGAAGCCGCCCTGGTTCCCTCCCAAGGGGAGTTGGTGCCCTACGTCACTAAAGGGATTACTGGACTGAACCTGGTCCATATTCAGCAGCTGAGCATTAGTGGTAAACAACGGGGCGACTACAGTAGCGCCTGGAGTCAAGACGTTGTGCTACCGGGGGGTAGAGCGCAACCGCCGATAACCCTGCAGCAGCCCGGTGAGGAGCGCTCTGAGGAGCATTCCATTACTGCTGGAGAGGATATTGGGGCTGATCTGGACGCCTTGCTGGCCTCGGAAAACTATAGCACCCAGACCACCCCTAGCCCTGACCCAGGGGCTCTTGAGGCCGA
This sequence comes from Leptolyngbya sp., assembly GCA_040381765.1. GTDB lineage: Bacteria > Cyanobacteriota > Cyanobacteriia > Phormidesmidales > Phormidesmidaceae > Nodosilinea. Next base: position 18,856 of record JBEIGU010000013.1, on the reverse strand, counting down.
CTTAGGGGCCATCCTTGACGGTCAACCTGCCCATGCCGCTGTTCCAGAGGATCTTCTAGACTTTGACCTGGATGCCCCCAACCTGTCTGACCAACCTGAGAATCTAGACTTTGAACAACTGCTTAGCGGTACCTCTCCAGCTGAACCCCAAGATCTAACCCTGGACTTTTTGTTAGAGGATAGCCCCCTATCCGGTGAAGCCGACTTGGCTGGTGATTTCAACCTAAGCCAGTCAAGCATCCCAGATACCTACCTGGAGTCCTCAAGGGACGATTTGAGTCTGGATCTAGACTGGGTGGCCCAGCCAGCAGCATCCCTAACCTCCTCTCCCCCTGACTGGCAAACCCATGGGTTAGACCTGGAATTGCAGGAGAATGGGGTGCCCGACGATGGGGCTGAAGCAGATCTTGACCTATCTGCCCTCTTTCCTGATCAACCGGAGGAATCCTATGCCGGTCTGTCAGATTCTGTTGCTGATTTGGATCCTAATATCAGCCTGTGGGCTGATAGTATCGATCAGGACCGCAGTTCCGAAACCCAGCCCCTGGCTGCAGAATTTCAAGACCTAGGCACGGAGACCTTTGACCCCAACTTAGTTCTACCCTCCCCTGAGGAGTCGCTCAGTTCCTTTGGGCAAGACACCGATGTCGACCATGCTCCCGAATTCGCTGCCGCTAGTCAATCCGCACCCTGGTCTACCCCTTCAGAGACCGTAGCGCCAATCTATGACTGGCCGATTGAGGCTGAAGCAGTCCAGCACTTTGAGGTTGACACCCTGAATATCGACAGTGATTTTGCCTATGGTTTGGCCGATGAGGGGGCTATCTTTCCGCCTGGGGCTCAGGCAAATGGGGTGGACTTTGATCAGACCGAAGAACTGCAGGGGGCGATGGAGTCTATTGATCTTTCCTTTCCCGATAGCGAGGCAGAATTTGTGCGTCTGAGGGATCAGTCCTTACCGGACCTGGAGGACTTTGACTCCGTCTCCATAGATGTAGAGCCTGACCTGGGGCTAGACCTGGAGGAGGATGGCCTGGACTTACCCTCGGTTGACTTTGCTTCAGCCTCTCCCTACTACGCCGCTCCCTCAGCCGGTGCCCAAACCAATGGCTTTCTCTATGAGGCTAATGATGCTGACCCGGTCTTTCCCCACGTCGAGGAGGAAGAGGCCGCCGATGACTTTATTCACACATTTGCCCCCATTGCAGATCGGGAGGTGGATCAGCTGTCTGCCTCCACGGGCCGCTTTAGAGGGTGGCCTAAGGTTTTAGCAGGCTTGGGTTTTGGTATCCTGGCCTTGATATTGGCCATGATGGGGCTAAATACCCTTCGTAGTCTGAGAACCCCAACCTCGCCGCCGGTGGTGCTTCCACAGGACGGCACCGCTCCTGGAAAGCCCCTACAGCCAGAGTCGGGAGATGCTTTCCGGGATGCCGTTAATGCAGCGACAGCGGCGGCTAACCTCACCCAAACCGCTAAAACGGGGGCGGAATGGCAAGCTGTGGTGGATAGCTGGAGCCAGGCCATTACGCTGATGAAACAGTTGCCCAGTACCCATCCTAAGTACGCTGTAGCCCAGGCTAAGGCCGTAGAATATCAAACGAATCTGGCCTACGCCCAGGAAAATCGGAGACGTTTCCCCTAGTGTAGAATAGGTCAGTTGTATTCAGTTCCAGACCCTTGATTGAACGCTACACCCTGCCAGAGATGGGTAATCTCTGGACTGAGGACTATAAGTTGCAAACCTGGTTACGGGTGGAGATCGCCGTTTGTGAAGCCCAGGCAGAATTAGGGTATGTTCCCAAGGCAGCGGTAGAGGAAATCAAGACTAAGGCAAATTTCGATCCCCAGCGGGTGCTGGAAATTGAGGCGGAGGTGCGCCACGATGTCATCGCCTTCTTGACCAATCTGAACGAATACGTTGGGGAAGCAGGGCGTTACATTCACCTGGGGATGACCAGCTCCGATATGCTGGATACGGCCCTGTCTCTGCAGTTGGTGGATAGCCTGCAGGTACTGTTGGTGCAGGTCGAGAACCTGATTCAAGCCCTGCGCTATCGGGCTCAGGAGCACCGGGGTACGGTAATGATGGGGCGGTCCCATGGGGTCCACGCCGAGCCCATTACCCTGGGGTTTAAGCTGGCGGGGTGGTTGGCAGAAATGCTACGCCATCGAGAGCGTTTGACTCGCCTACAGGATACGGTGGCGGTGGGCAAAATCTCCGGTGCGGTGGGGACCTACGCCAACATCGATCCCCAGGTGGAGGCCCTGGCCTGTCAGTATCTCGGCCTCAGGCCCGATACCGTCTCTACCCAGGTGATTGCCCGGGATATCCACGCTGAGTTTATGAATGGCCTGGCCCTCCTGGGGGCCTCGATCGAGCGTTTTGCGGTGGAGATTCGCAACCTGCAACGCAGCGATGTATTGGAGGTGGAGGAGTTTTTTGCTAAGAAGCAAAAGGGCTCCTCAGCCATGCCCCACAAGCGCAACCCGATTCGGTCCGAGCGCCTCACGGGCCTGGCTCGTATCCTTAGAGGTAATGCCATGGCGGCCCTGGAAAATGTTGCCCTCTGGCATGAACGGGACATTTCCCATAGTTCGGTGGAGCGGGTGATTTTACCCGATAGCTGTATTTTGGCCCACTTTATGCTAATGGAAATCACCGACTTAGTGAAGCATTTGCTGGTTTATCCTGAAAACATGGCCCGCAATATGAATATCTATGGTGGCGTGGTATTTAGCCAGGGGGTGCTGCTAGCCCTGGTGGAGAAGGGCCTGTCTCGAGAGGAGGCCTACGGTATCGTCCAGGCCTGCGCCCACCGGGCCTGGAATCAAGAAGGTGGAGACTTTCGCCAACTCATCAGTGACGATGATCGGGTGACGGCCCATCTGTCGGCGGCGGAAGTAGCGGCCTGCTTTGATCCCGATCGCCACCTGCGCCACCTGGATCAGGTCTATCAGCGGTTGGGTATTTAGATTAGCAGACAGTGAGCAGGGTTCTGAGTTCTAGATCCTGCTCCCTGAGGACCAGGGCAAAACTTGTGGAATTGCTTAAATCAGGTCTATACTGTAGCTAGAGAATGGCGAGGGATAGCCCCCATGAAGTCACGCCTGTCCTGTTTGCCCTGCCACCTGATCTTGAGGAACGTCGGCCTGGTTCTCCTAACCGTTACCGGCACCTTCCTGCTGGTCGCTGAAATCCATACCGCTAGCCAGCCCCAAGCTTCAGAAACCAGTGTTTCTAAGCGTCTATTGGCGCTGCAGATGGCAATCAACATTAACCATCGATTGCTAGATTAGGAGATCTGGAATCTCTGGAAATGTTAAAGAAGAGATATAGCTAACCCCAAGCCCCCGTAGGCTAGGTCAGGCAAGTCGGCTACCAACGCTCAGACCGTCGTTGATCGGCTGTCGGCCTAGCGAGCCCCAAGCCCTGGTACTCCAGGTAAGACCGCAGGTTGGATTTGCGAAGGGGATGCCCCGTAATCTCAGAGAGTTGTTTCCAGAGACTGGACCCTACTGTTTTTATGTATCCGAGGGAGCGATGGGTGGCTGCGGCCATTTGGCTGTATTTTTCTCCCTGAAGTACCCCAGTAAGAATCCGGGTTTCGATATCCGTGAGGGGATGGCCAGTTTTATCCATGCATAGCTGACTTAGCCAGGCGATCGCCGTTGCCACCGTCCCCAAACAGGGGTTGGCGGTAGAGACTGGCAGGGACCAGTCCCTGCCAGTCTCTACCGCTGGGCTGGAGTAGTAGAGCTGGAGGAGATGCTGAATCTCAAGCAGGCGTTGCCTTTCCAGGTATTGGGTTGACAACCATTGGGGTATGGATGTCTCGGACGATTGACCCACTCCGTAGTGTTGTACCAGATAGTCGGCTAAAGCCAGCATCAGTGAGTCTGAATAGCTGCCCCTCATCAATGGAGTGACCTGCCGGTGAGGTTCTGGAGCGATCGCCAGGGCTATGGCCAAATGGTAGAGGACAGTATCCTGCATACCCAGGGTTAACCTTAACTCTGGTTGATCTCTCAGGCCGGTGTTGGTGGCCATAATCCGAATCAGGTTAATGGGGAGGTTAAACAGGTTGACTCTAAAGGGCCGGTCACTCATCATTCCGTAGGTTACCCCAGCGGGAATCAGGCATAGGCTAGCTTTGGCGTAGGTTTCAGGACGGGGGGATTGCGCTGCAATTTGTACCTGGCAGTTGACCTGATCCTGCCCATGGAAGAGCAGCAAGGAGTGGTGCTGGGGGGAGTTGAGTTGAAGCCACTGCCCACCTGGCCAGGGATCGTAGTGATCGACGGTGACTGGAATTTTAAGCAAGGAAGGAAGGGGTACTAACATAGGCATCAAGATCCTTACCACCAATAACTTGCCGTAAACAGACATCAACTCTAAACGGAATTACTTTTAATTTTCCTTAATTTTCTTCCCATCCTAGTTATAAATGAAAGGTGGGAAAGTACGAAAAGTGCTTTTTAAGCCTGACTGATCCATGGCTTTAATCAATTGTAAATATTGCAAATAATCAATGGTAGCTAGTCAACCTTATCTCTCAAAGGTGATGGGATGGTGCAAGATTTAGGGCAGCCCATTGGCGGAGGGCGAGGAATTGGCTGGTGGGGCAGATTTCAAACCATTGATCAACTGATTGAGGCCCTTCCCTCTGGCCAGGTCCAAATTCTCCAACTGGATACCTGCCCACTCCAGGTTGATCTGGCCTTCTATGGTTGTGAAGGGTTACAAATCTTGTTTGGTCGTTCTACTTCTCCGCTGCGGGTACAGGGACATCGATCTCTTGAGCATATTAATTTTAACCTCAGCCTTTCTTCCCATACAGCTTGCCGTATTGCCCAGGGATGTAAGATCTCCCATCTGACCGTAGGAGGACTGCGTCACGACGAGCCGATCAATGTAATTTTGCCCGCAGAGATGATCTATGTCAGTCTGCGAGTTTCTCAACAGCTATTCAAAAATTACCTGCAGGTAATGCAGCGATTTGAGGTTGAGGCAGTTGTGCAGAATAACCATTTTCTTCATTTGCCTCAAGCTCTACCGTCGCTGATTGCCTATCTACAGCAATTCTGGCAGGGGTTGCAGCAGCAGCCAGAGTCTTTGCGATCGCCCCACCAGACCCATCTGATCCTAGACGACCTGATTCCCCTGCTGGTCAATACTATCCCCTTTGCGGACCAAGATCCCTCGATCAATCTATCTGCCTTGGCCTACTATCAGTTGGTGCGGGAGGCGGAGGACTATATCATGGCCCACCTGCAAGAGCCCCTGACCGTAAAGGATCTGTGTGAGGCTTTGCACTGTAGTCGTCGTCCCCTGTTCTATGCCTTTGAAAAGGTATTTGGGGTGAGCCCCATGGTTTACCTGAAGGCTCACCGACTCCAGGCGGTGCGATCTGCTTTACAACTCGCTGACCCCGATCAGGTTGGGGTGATGGAGGTGGCCAGGCGGTTTGGCTTTTGGAGCAGCGGTCACTTTGCCCGCGACTACCAGCGCTGCTTCGGTGAACGCCCTGGGGTCACCCTGAGAGGTTGTTTGAAAAGGGCTCAGGTTGACAAATGATTAGCCAGATTCCTTTGCCCCGGGGTTCGGTATCCCCCTCCCCCTAAGTCAGGCGTCTTGTGGAAGAATCGTAATCAGAGACTTGTTGCCGTTACGTGTAAAAGGTTGGCTCCCTTGAAACAATTCCTCTGGATCCCCTACAAAAGAGTATTGATGGGTTTGGTGTTGATAGTGACCATGGTGGTAACGGCGATGCCGGCGGCGGCCCTGGCCCAGACCCCTGCAACCCTGACCAATCAGAGCTTTGTGGCGGCGGCGGTGCGCCGGGTTGGCCCCGCTGTCGTGCGGATTGATACCGAAAAAACCATTACCCGTCAGTTTCCTAGCCCTTTCTATGACGATCCCTTCCTGCGGGACTTTTTTGGTGGCCTACCGCGTCAGTCCCAGGAGGAACTTCTGCGGGGCCAGGGGTCCGGCTTTATCATCGATCGCTCCGGTAATATTCTCACCAATGCCCACGTGGTGAACGGCGCTGATCGGGTGGTGGTTACCCTCAAGGATGGCCGTAGTTTTGAGGCGGTGGTGGAGGGGGTAGACGAGGTCACGGATCTGGCTGTGGTCAAGATCGACGATAGCGACGATATCCTGCCGGTGGCCAACCTGGGGGACTCTGACCAGGTGGAGGTGGGGGATTGGGCGATCGCCGTCGGCAATCCCCTGGGCCTGGATAACACCGTCACTTTGGGCATTGTCAGCACCCTGAAGCGCTCCAGCAGTGCGGTGGGCATTCCTGGCAAACGTCTGGAGTTTATCCAGACCGATGCTGCCATCAATCCGGGCAATTCCGGGGGGCCCCTGGTTAACCAAAATGGGGACGTGATCGGTATTAACACCGCCATTCGGGCTGACGCCATGGGGATTGGGTTTGCTATCCCCATCAATAAGGCCAAGGAAATCAAGGACAGCCTGGCCCGAGGCGAGTCCATTGCCCATCCCTACATTGGGGTGCAAATTGCTAACCTCACCCCAGAGATGGCTCGCCGCAACAATGAGGACATTAACTCCAGCTTCTACCTGCCGGAAATTAACGGTGTGGTGGTGATTCGAGTCATGGAGGATACCCCGGCGGCCCGGGCCGGTCTACGGCGCGGCGATGTGGTGGTGCAGGTGAATGGCACCGCCATTGCCAGTGCCGATGACCTGCAACTAAAGGTGGAAAATACCCGGGTTGGCGATACCCTACAGTTGCAGATCCGTCGTGGCGATCGCACCCAGACGGTGCAGGTCAAAACCGCTGAACTGAAACCACAGGCCAGCTAAACATCACGCCCACCTATCCCTTACCCGATTGAAACTACTTTGGAGGCCCTATGCAATCTAGTCAGGACAGTGGCAATCGCCGGATTCTCTCGGCGGTTAGCCACGGATCAATTTTCTTCAGTACCTTTATTCTGTCCGTGGGGGTTCCCCTGGTGATCTACCTGATCTCCGACGATCAGGTGGTAAAAGGTAGTGCTAAGGAGTCCATTAACTTTCACTTTAATGTGTGGTTGTACACCGTTATTTTTGGGCTGCTCACCTGGGTGTTAATTGGCTGGCCGTTGCTGGGCATTCTCTGGATTGTCCAACTCGTGTTGCCAATTATGGCTATTGTGAGCAGCTTTAAAACCCCCGATCAGGTGTTTCGCTACCCCTTTATTTTCCGACTATTTTAGGTCAGGGCTAGGGGCTCCGTATTGGGCCTGCTTTAAGGTAGCTATACAAACCTAAGGTATTGACGAATTTTCCGGGGTTTTGCGTGTTTTCCCTGAAAGCCTTCTTCTCCAGGTTACCTAGGATGGGTCCACACCCTGAAAACCAAGGAGAAGCACCAATGACCCACGGCAGCCGAGATCACCGCATGGGAGAAGCAACCCTATTTGCCGTTAGCGGGGCCAGCCTGGGGGCGATCGCTGCCGGCCTAGGCCCCGTTGGCATGGCCGCCGGGGTCCTGGCCTTTGTCATGGGGGCCGGGCCGGTGATGGTGGCGGGGGCGGTAGCGGGGCTGGCGGCCTTTGGTCTGAAGCAGACGATGGCGGAGTGACCCTGGGGCTAGCCCCGACCTTACAGCTTCCACTGGGCTGATGCCAGGGTCCGCAGTCCCCCCGGCCGTAGCTATGGTTTAATAGGGGCTGCCCTTGCCCCCTTAGCGCCCGCTGTATGGATGCTCTGATTACCTCAGCTCTGGTGTTCGCCCTGGGGGCGGCCGTGGGTAGTTTTATCAACGTGGTGGTGTATCGACTACCCGTCGGTCAGTCGCTGATCCACCCCGCCTCCCATTGTCCCCGTTGTGGCCATACCCTGACCGCCTACGACAATGTACCAATCCTGGCCTGGTTGTGGTTATCCGGTCGTTGCCGTTACTGTCGGGGGGTGATTGCCAGCCGCTATCCCCTCACCGAACTGGCCTGTGGTTTACTGTTCCTGGTCAGTTTTTGGGGTTCAGGTTGGACCTGGTGGACCCCCGCCCACTGGGTATTGCTGAGCTTCCTGCTGGCCCTGGCCTTGATTGATCTAGATACCCTGACCCTGCCGGATAGTCTCACCCAGCCGGGGCTGGTGGCGGGGCTGGTGGCCCAGGGTCTCATACCCGGCTTGCAGGGGGAAGCCCTAACATCAGTACTGACGGCTATGGTGGGGGGGATTTTTGGGGCGGTGCTGGGCCTCTGGCTCTACGAGTTGATTAGCCTGCTGGCCGCCCTGGCCCTGGGGCAGGCCGCCCTGGGGGGCGGTGATGCCAAGCTGGCCGCCATGCTGGGGGCCTGGTTGGGTTGGCAGGGGCTACTGTTGAGTAGCTTTCTGGCCTGTGGCCTGGGGGCCCTGTTAGGGGGCGGAGCGATCGCCCTGGGCTGGCTCCAGCGCCGGCAACCCATGCCCTTTGGTCCCTTTCTAGCGATCGGGGCGGCCCTGACGGTAGGGTGGGGAGAGGAATTGATCCATGTTTACCAATCCCTCTTCTTTCCAGGTCTCTAGGCCTTCGCGGCAGTCTTGCAAGGGGGTCAGTGGTCAGACCAGATACCCCTCATCCCCATGATCTACGCCAACGCCTACCTGACCCTGGCCACCCAACAGTTCGCTGCTCTGGTGACCTTCTATAGTGGCCTGTTGCAGCAGTCGCCTGACCCCTACTGGCCCGGTTACTATGCAGAGTTTCTGGTGCCGGGTCTGCGCCTGGGGATCTTTCCCCCCCGGCCCGATCAGGTGGAAGAATTCTGTGGTCGGGGGGCCAGTGCCATGAGCCTCTGCCTAACCGTGGAGGACCTGGGGGTTGCCATTGCCCACCTGGGAGCCCTGGGCTACCCGCCCGTTGGCCCCATCCGCTCCGCCAGCCATGGTCTGGAGGTTTACGCCTACGATCCAGATGGTAACCGATTGATTCTTCACCAACCCCAGCCAGTTTGACCCCGGAGGTATCCCTATGACCGTCATTCGTGTCCGTCACCACGTTAACCCCCTGGCGGAAAAATACCAGGAACCCGTGGCGGTTCCCGACTGGCGATCGATCTACCCCGATCCCCAGCGACCCCTGCACGTGGATATTGGCTGTGCCAAGGGGGTGTTTTTGCTGCAAATGGCGGAGTTAGAGCCGGAGTGGAACTTTTTAGGTCTGGAAATCCGTCGACCCCTGGTGCTCCAGGCCCAACACCGGCAGCGCCAGGCCGGTCTGACAAATCTCCATGTCATGTTTGCCAATGCCAACGTTTCCTTCCGTACCCTGATTACTCAGGGGGAGGGTTGTCCTCCCCTACAGCGGGTATCCATCCAGTTTCCTGACCCCTGGTTTAAGCTGCGCCATCACAAGCGGCGAGTGTTGCAGCCCCAGTTGGTGGAGGACCTGGCTGCCCTCCTTCCCCTAGGGGGGGAGGTGGTGGTTCAGTCTGACGTGGTGGCGGTGGCCCTGGATATGGTTAGCCGTCTGGCCAGTGTCCGGGCCTTTTCCCAAGACCCTCCAGATTGGCTCGAGACCAGCCCCTTTCCAGCCCAAACTGACCGGGAGCGGGTTACCCTGTCCCAGGGATTGCCCGTCTATCGAGCTCGCTTTGTCAAGACCAGGGGTGTCGCTCCCTAGGCTGGCCCGCCCCTGGCTTTGTGCCTGTTACGATATGCTAAGATTTGCGAAAATTAAGGAAAAGGTTATGGCTAAGCGTTTTCTCCGCTCTTTATTGGGTGTGTCCTGGTTGGGTAGTCTCGGGGCATTGGCGATGGGTGTGGTTTCGCCCGCCCTGGCCATGACCACGGCGGAGATTGCCGCAGAGCTTAATCAAATCCCGGTGTTTCTGATTCGGGATGCCCAGGGTGACAGCCTCAAGGCGGTGAGTGAATCCGATCCTAACCTGCAGGCACCGCTGGTATTTTTAGATGGACAATCCGCGGCTGGAGTGCTGCAGCGGGTTGAGGCGGAGGGGCAACAGGCCAAGATTGAGGTGGTGGATTTGGGCACGGTCTATCAGCAGTCTGCGGAGGACGGCACGGCTGGCCCTTTACTATACTTACCGATTCGTACGGAGCTAACGGCGGCAACAGAGTTGCAGCCTGATTTTGAGGGGGTGCCCCTGTTTGTGCCCCGACGGGGTCAAACCGATGCCTACCTGCCCTTCATTCAGGGAGAGGAGGTCTCCCTGCCGATGTTCTTCTCCCGACAGGATCTGCAAACCTATGTCGATTGGGTGTTTGAAGATAACCCTGCCGGTGCCCAGGAAATTATCGTAGAAGTGCGCTCTTTGGAGTGGTTGTTGTCGACCATGGCCAGCACCACCGATCAATCCATGAGTCAACAGTTGGGACAGGTGAAGCTGTTTCCCTCCACTGAGGTTTTAAAGTTCCTGGAGTCGGTGCGGACTCAGCAGGACAGCCAACCTCAACCCCAGTCTCAGCCCCAACGCTAGGGAGAAACCACCTCCACCTCCGCCACCGTTCCACGCCTACGATTTATGTGGAGGTCTAAGCTCTGATGATGCCGATCCAGCTGCACCAGGCTTGGGGTTTCGGTCACCACCAGCCAGCCATAATCGACTAACTCGTCAACCAGTTCGCCCACGGAGCGACCCACCCAGCCGTTGGTCAGGCGAGGGGTGAGGGGCTCGGTGGCGGTAATCTGGGTACGGGTGGCTCCGGCTTGTCTGGGCTTGGCGTCTGTTTCTGTCGAGTTTACCGCTGGCTCTAGAATCGTATCAAAGGGGAGAGAGTCTTGTGCCCTGGTGAAACTGCCCATATTCAACAGGATGGGAACTAGGGTTATGGTAAAAACTACTTTCTGGATCAGTTGAAAGCTAACCATAGAGCCAGGCTCCTGCGCGAGAGTATAGAGTGATAAAACCGTAGGGCATCTGCGGTCTAAACAAAATTTCTTACTGACTATTCAACCATCCTCCCAGTCAGTTTTGTTACACTAAGTAAACCATAAAATTTAATTTCCGTCCCTTCCCTGCCCACGTTTTCCCTTCAGGATTAATGAGCATGACGCTTGCTACCTCGCCGATTCCGCTATTTAAGACCACTGACCTGCTGTCGCGGAGCTATGCGCCCCAGCGCGATCGCTTTGACTCCTCCTGGCGGCCTAGTCTGTCAACCCTGTTGGGTCTGGGGCGCTCCGCTGGGGCCGACTTTATTGAGTTTTTCCTGGAGCGTAGCAATTACCTGGCCTGCCAGGCTGAGGAGGATGCCATCACCAGCATTTCCCCAAGGATTGTGACCGGGGCGGGGGTGCGGGTGTTTTTGGGCAAGGCCGATTGCTACGTCAGCACCAACGACCTCTCCTTCGAGGGGTTGAAGACCGCCCTGGATAAGGCCCTCTCGATTATGGGGTTGGCCCTGCCGGGCCCGGCGGCCCCCATCGCCGAAATTAACCTGGAGCTGCTGCGGGATTACGCCGCTGCCCGCGGCAAAGACACCTGGCTAGAGGACTGCAGCTCCATGGCGGACATGGGGGAGGTGCTGCTGGCCGCCAATAGCGCCCTGGCCCAGCGGGCCAACCATGTGCAATCCCGCCGGGCGGTCTATTTCCGTGACTGGCAGGAGGTGTTAGTGGCCGCCAGTGACGGTACCTTTGCTCGGGATATCCGTCTCACCCAGTCGGTGGCCTGTAACCTGCTCTGCGCCGATGGTGAACACCGGGCCTCCATCGGTGAACGCCGGGGGGATACCAGCAACCCCCAGTTCCTCACCACCTGGGATTACCAAACCACCGCTGAGGTCGTAGCCGAGTCGGCGGGCAAAATGCTCTACGCCGACTACGTCGAATCTGGCAGCTATCCTGTGATTATGGCCAATGAATTTGGCGGTGTCATTTTCCACGAGGCCTGTGGTCACCTGCTGGAAACCACCCAAATTGAGCGGGGCACCACCCCCTTTATAGACAAAAAGGGAGAGAAAATTGCCCATTCCAGCCTGACCGCCTGGGATGAGGGGCTCTCCACCGATGCCTTTGGCACCATCGATATGGATGATGAAGGCATGCCCTCCCAGCGCACCCTGCTGATTGAAAACGGAGTGTTACGTAACTTCCTCTGCGATCGGGCCGGATCCATGCGCACCGGCCATCCCCGCACCGGCAGTGGGCGACGCCAGGGCTATACCTACGCCGCCGCCTCTCGCATGCGCAATACCTACATTGCCCCGGGGGACTACAGCTTTGATCAACTGCTAGCCTCCGTAGACAAGGGGATTTACTGCAAAAAGATGGGGGGCGGCAGCGTCGGCCCCACCGGTCAATTTAACTTTGCCGTGGATGAGGCCTACCTGATTGAAAATGGCCAGGTCACCAAGCCCCTGAAGGGGGCCACCCTGATTGGTGAAGCCACAGAGATTATGGACCGCATTTCCATGTGCTCCAACGATCTGGGCCTGGCCCCCGGTTTCTGTGGCTCCGTTAGCGGCAGTATCTACGTCACCGTTGGTCAACCTCACCTGAAGGTGGATGGGATTACCGTCGGTGGTCGCTAAACAGTACTCGTTTCTATTTCCCCCTACCATGCCTACTATTCAAGAGATTGCTAGCTACGCCGAAACCGGCGCCAAAAAGCTGGGTATTGCCAAGTACGATGTCTACGGCGCCACGGTGGATGAAACCAGCGTGCAGGTGGATCGGGGCGATCCCAAACAGGTGAAGGCCTCGAACCGTTCCAGTGTGATTGTGCGGGTTTGGAATGACCAGGGCAAACTGGGGGTGACCTCCACCAGTGACGTGGATCCCGCTGGAATGGATTTGGCCCTGGCCATGGCCAGGGAGGCCAGTTACTTTGGTGTCGAGGATCATATTCCAGACTTTAGCCCAGAGGCGACGGCCCCCACCGCCCAGGTGCAGGTGGAAACATTGCCAGCTGCCCCGGTGGGGGACTTAATTCATACCCTGATCGAGGTGGAGCAGCAACTGCTGCGGGCCCATCCGGCGATCGCCAGTGTGCCCTACAATGGCCTGGCCCAGCGCCGCACCGATCGCTTCTACCTGAACAGTGCCGGCGCTTTACGTCAAGAAGCCCGCACCTACGCCTCCGTCTATCTCTACAGTAAAACCGAGCAAGCTGGCCGTAAGCCCCGCTCCGCCGGTGCCATGCGGGTCCACCATGGCCTGGATCGCCTGGATCTACAGGGCTGTGTGCAGGAGGCGGCGGAGAAAACCATCAGCCACCTCAACTACGAGAAAATCAGCTCCGGTAAGTATCGGGTGGTGTTTTCCGCCGAGGCTTTTTTGAGCTTGCTAGGGGCCTTCTCTAACCTCTACAACGCCCAGAGTATCCTTGATCGCCGCAGCCTATCCACCGTGGAAGACCTGGGGCAGGTGGTGGCCTCTCCCCTGCTGTCGGTCTACGATGATGCCCTCCACGCCGACAATATTGGTGTGGAAACCTTTGATGGCGAGGGTAGCCCCACCCGGCGAGTGGGGCTGATTGAGCAGGGGGTGTTGACCCACTTCCTCCATAGCGCCGGTACGGCCAAGCGTATGGGAGCTAGCCCCACCGGCCATGCCAGCATTGGCGCCAAGGTCAGCGTCAGTCCCAGTTTCTACCATGTGCTGCCGGGGACAGAGCAGCGATCGGAATTTAGTTTGAAGGCCGCCGATCAGGTGGTGTTCATTGATGATCTACAAGCCCTCCATGCCGGGGTGAATGCCCTCCAGGGGTCCTTCTCCCTGCCCTTTGATGGCTGGTTCTATCACCAGGGTGAGCGGGTCAGTATTGAGTCGGCTACGGTGGCCGGTGACTTTCGGGAGCTACTGAAGGGGATTATCTATCTGGAGCCGGAGCTAGAACTGACCCCGGCTGGGCTCTCTCCCCGGGTTTGGGTGGAGGGGTTGTCCATTACGGGTGAGGGCTAGGTTCTTGTTCCAGACTCCGGAGCTTGCGGGTGACTACCGCCAGGGTGCGGCGGTCTCCCTGACCCTGGAGTAGGATTCTGGCCTGCCCCAGGTTCTCCAGGGCCCGTTGCCGGTCTCCCATGGCTTCGTAGGCGCTGCTGCGGTAGGCGTAGGCCAGGCCATAGCTGGGTAATTGGGCGATCGCCTGATCGTAATCCCCCAGGGCAGCGGCCCAATTGCTGCCTCGCTGCTGAGCCCGGCCCCGGTAGAGGTAGGCCAGGGGTAACTGGGGTTGCAACGCCAGAGCCTGACTAAAGTCTTTGATGGCTGCTGCGTAGCGCCCCTGAGTGAGCTGTAGCCATCCTCGATTACCGTAGGCAATCACCGGGTCACTGGCCTGGAGGATGGCGGTGCTGAAGTCTAGGCCAGCCCGATCCACCAACCCCAACTCCTGGTAGGCTACCCCTCTGTTGTTAGCTGCCACACTATGGTGGTGGTGCCGATCTAGCAGGCGGCTATAGTCATCAATGGCCCGGCGGCGATCGCCCAGGTCGTGATAGGTGGTGGCCCGGTTAAAGAGGGCCGTAGCATTGTCTAGATCGGTGCGGGGGTGGTCAAATTCCTCCATCAGGGCCTGTACAATTTGGGGGTGGGTGGTTTGCAGTTTGGCCTCAACTCCAGGGACGATGGTACTGACGGTATTTAGGGTTTGCAGGCTGAGAATGGCGTAGGTGTGATCAGGATAGCCCTGGGGGCCGCTATCGCAGACCAGGTAGCGCTCCGCTGTGCCGATCACCTTGAACTGCAGGCGATCTCCGTAGGCCTGGCGCAGAGGCAGTAATTGGCGGAGGTTGGCCAGGGCGGTTGGGGTCGTGGGTCGGTCCTGGGCCATGGCGGCTACCCAGCGGCCTCGCTCTTGGTCTCCGGGGTGACACCAGCCCAGGGCCAGCTGTCCACCGCGCTCCAGTAATTGCCTAAACCTAGCTAGGAGGGGTTCGTCTAGGGTGCTTTGATGGTTCCAGGGCCAGATCAGGATCACCCGTGCTTTTGCCTGAGCCAGGGCCTGGTGCAGGGCGGCGGTGCTGGCCAGGGGATCGGGCTGGGGAGATTGGACTGTGGAAAAATCCAGCATCCAGCCACCAGGGGAAGCCCTGAACTCCGATCGCAGGCGGCTGACCTCCTGCTCCAGGTAGCCCAGGCGATCAGCCAGGGGCCCCAGCAGCTGATAGATACGCCGGGTGGTCTGGCGACTGCGGTTGATCAGGGCCAGCAGCCGATGCAGTTCCCGTCGATCCTGGGGCTCTAGACCTTCACTGCTGAGGGATGGGGAGATCTGCCCCAGAGCTTGCTCCAGATTCAATTGTTGACGGCGCAGCAGATTCACATAGGTCATCAGGTTACCGAGGTTCTGGGGCATAGCCCAGGGCCCTGGCTCCAGAGCTAGGGGAGTGGCGGCGAACTCGCTGCATTCTAAGGGGGATTCCTGGTCAGCCAGGAGGGGTCCGATCTGGCCCAGGTGGCCACTAATTTGGGATAACTGCCGCTCTAGAACTTCAACCTGGGCCCGGCTAGCCAGCTGACCGATCTGGCCAGTCAACTGGCGGACGGTACGGGTGATGGCGGCGTAGCGATCGCGCAGCGGACCCATTTCCTGGTCCACCAGACCAAGGA
The DNA here is from genome assembly GCA_040381765.1 of Leptolyngbya sp. Classification (GTDB taxonomy): domain Bacteria; phylum Cyanobacteriota; class Cyanobacteriia; order Phormidesmidales; family Phormidesmidaceae; genus Nodosilinea. Next base: position 3,335 of record JBEIGU010000013.1, on the reverse strand, counting down.
TGTCCCGTCGTAGGGTTTCGGTCTGTCCATAGAGAGACTGCCGCAGGTCTTTAAACTCGGCGACGAAGTGGAGGTGGCGTTTTTGAGCCCGTTCTTCCAGGGATCGGGGTAGGTTGGTCAAGATCTCTGGAGAGGGCAGGGCAGTAACCTGCTGGGCTAGACTGGTCAACTGCCTGTCAAGCTGGTGTTGGCGATCCTTCAGGCTAACCTGGGCCGCCAGTAATTCGGCGGCGGTACGCTGGCGTTGCCAGAGACCCAGGGCCACCAGGGCGGTGAGGGGGGCGTAGGCCAGAGCAGCATTTTGGCCGGTCACGGAGGCCACCGTACCTAAACCAGCTCCTAACAGTAGGGTCCGCTCTGTCTGTTTTAACCAATCGGGATCGGACACGGATGTTGCCAGCTACTTCTCAATTAGGCCATTAGCAACCAACTGGGGCAAACCGGTAGACTGCCTATTTGTTCTATTTTTCCCATGCTATTGCCATTGCGCTATAGTAACCTCAACTTTTCCGCTAGTTGACAGACTTCAGTATAACCATAGTCCCATTACCCGGGGCTACAGCCATGGGGGCTAATCGCTGACCGCCAATCCAGGGCTGATAATGGAGAGAATGTTGGTCCTGACTATTGATTTACGTCTGTGTTGAAGAGATTGAGTTGAAGAGATTGAGCAGGTTCTATGGCTACCCCCACGATTGAATCCGTTTTAAGTGAAAACCGGCTATTTACCGCCCCCGCCAATTTTACCGAGGGCTGCGCCATTAAAAGCTTGGCTGATTACCAGGCCCTGGCTGCTAAGGCCAAACAGGATCCAGAGCAGTTTTGGGCTGACCTGGCCAGCCAGGAATTGCACTGGTTCAAACCCTGGCAACGGGTTCTGGACTGGCAGCCCCCTTTTGCCCAATGGTTTGTCGGCGGCCAGCTGAATATTTCCTACAACTGCCTGGATCGGCACCTGACCACCTGGCGTCGCAACAAGGCGGCCCTGATCTGGGAGGGAGAACCCGGAGACAGCCGTACCCTCACCTACGCCCAATTGCACCGGGAGGTATGCCAGATTGCTAATGTCCTGAAGCAGTTGGGGGTGAAAAAGGGGGATCGGGTGGGTATCTACATGCCCATGATCCCTGAGGCGGCCATTGCCATGCTGGCCTGCGCCCGCATTGGCGCCCCCCATACCGTTGTCTTTGGCGGCTTTAGTGCGGAAGCCCTGAAGGATCGCCTCAACGATGCCCAGGCTAAGCTGGTGATTACCGCCGACGGCGGCTTCCGTAAAGATAAGGTGGTGGCCCTGAAGGCGGCGGTGGATGAGGCCCTGACGGAAAACAGTGTGCCCAGCGTTGAGCATGTGTTGGTGGTGCAGCGCACTAAGGCGGTGGTGACCATGGTGCCGGATCGAGATCACTGGTGGCACGAGTTGCAGGCCACTGCCTCAGCTGACTGCCCAGCGGAGCCCATGGACGCCGAGGATATGCTGTTTATTCTCTATACCAGTGGCACCACCGGCAAACCTAAGGGGGTGGTCCATACCACGGGTGGCTATAACCTCTACACCCACATGACCTTTAAGTGGACCTTTGATATTAAGGACACCGATGTCTACTGGTGTACCGCCGATATTGGCTGGATTACTGGCCACAGCTATATTGTCTACGGCCCCCTCTCCAATGGGGCCACCAGCCTCATGTACGAAGGGGTACCGCGGCCCTCTAACCCAGGCTGCTTCTGGGATGTGGTGGAAAAGTACGGGGTGACGATTTTCTATACCGCGCCCACCGCCATTCGCACCTTTATTAAGATGGGGGATGCTCTACCCAAGGCCCGTAACCTCTCTTCCCTGCGGTTGTTAGGTACGGTCGGAGAACCGATTAACCCCGAGGCCTGGATGTGGTACCACCGGGTGATTGGTGGGGAGCGCTGCCCGATCGTCGATACCTGGTGGCAGACGGAAACCGGCGGATTTATGATTACCCCCCTGCCGGGGGCGATCGCCACCAAGCCGGGCTCCGCCACCCTGCCCTTCCCGGGGATTCTGGCGGACGTGGTGGATCTGGAGGGTAATCCGGTGGCCCCTAACGAAGGGGGTTACCTGGTGATTCGCTATCCCTGGCCCAGCATGATGCGCACGGTTTACGGTAACGATGAACGCTACCGCAGCACCTACTGGGAGCATATTCCCCCCCGGGAGGGCCAGTACCTCTACTTTGCCGGTGATGGCGCCCGTAAAGACGAGGATGGTTACTTCTGGGTGATGGGCCGGGTAGATGATGTGATTAGCGTCTCCGGGCACCGCCTGGGCACCATGGAAATTGAATCGGCCCTGGTCTCCCATCCGGCGGTGGCGGAGGCAGCCGTGGTGGGCCGTAAGGATGAGATTAAGGGGGAGGATATTTTTGCCTTCGTTACCCTGGAAAGCCGCTATAGCCCCAGCGATCAGCTCAAGCAGGCACTCAAGGATCACGTCGTCAACGAAATTGGCATTATTGCCCGACCGGGGGAAATTAAGTTTGCCGATGCCCTGCCTAAGACCCGGTCCGGTAAAATCATCCGTCGCTTTCTGCGTAGTTTGGCCAGTGGTGAGGCGATCTCCGGCGATGCCTCCACCATGGAAGATCAGGCTGTCCTGGATCAGTTGCGAGAAAGTTAGCCTTTCCCCGGGGGGAGTCAGCAGAATAGGTAGATTTATGCGAGGGCCTACTATAGCGGTTTTCGATAAAGTGAGACACCTAATTGCTCAGTCCTACCCCCCAGCACCTGGCTGTTGGAGCTACCGTGCACACATAAGCGGGGGAGACACTAACAGTGGATGGCTCCACTTTAAGGATTTCCTGTGGCAAAGAACCCCTCCTATCTATCCATGAATGGTTGCCCTTTTCCAGCCTCGATGGGGGCGATGTAGTCCCCTGGGGTTAATTTACCCTGGTCACAAATTAGGATGGGGTTCAGACAAAACAAAGCACCCTCCGCAGAAGGCGCTTTGCTAAAGGTATCAACCTATCGACTAGCCGATGATTTCAGGAGCCTGAGCCGCAGCCAGGTCCAGGGGGAAGTTGTGAGCATTGCGCTCGTGCATCACTTCCATACCCAGGTTCGCCCGGTTGATCACGTCAGCCCAGGTGCCAATCACCCGACCCTGAGAATCCAGAATCGATTGGTTGAAGTTGAACACGTTCAGGTAGAACGCCATGGTGCTTATGCCCAGCGCCGTGAACCAAATCCCAATCACCGGCCACGCACCCAGGAAGAAGTGCAGGCTGCGGATGTTGTTGAAGCTGGCATATTGTAAGATCAACCGACAGAAGTAGCCGTGGGCCGCCACGATCTTATAGGTCTCT
>JBEIGU010000012.1:0-51216 GCA_040381765.1 Leptolyngbya sp. | reverse complement strand
ATTACGGTATTTCCGGCTTTATTGTGGATAGTCAACAGGTGATCATGCTCACCCCAGCGGTGGCGCTGAAAAGCCTTTGATGACTGGTTTTCAGCTCCTTGTTTCCGGTTATCGATCGCCGCCAAGGGAGCCAATGACTACATTCTGGGTACACTTTAGATCGCTTACTGATTTCCCAGAGTCGAGTTGAAGATGCCGAAAAGCTGGGGTTCTCAATATGGACTTAGTTTGATACTCAAAAAAACCGCCGACCCCTAAGGGCCGGCAGTAACTTAACTGATCAGGGAAAATCAACCCCAATTCCTAGAAACTACTGCGGCGGTACTGACCACCACCGCCAGCGCTCCTGCTGTTACCGTTATCGTTGTCACGGGGGCGAGCTTTATTAAGCTTCATTTCCCGACCCATCCACTCGGCCCCATCCAGGGCTTGAATCGCCGCATCTTCCTCAGCTTGGCCGGCCATATCCACAAAGGCAAAGCCTCGAGGTTTACCGGACTCCCGATCAATGGGCAAACTGACCCGGCTAACGGCGCCGTATTCAGTAAACACCCGCTCTAGATCTTCGCGGGTGACATCGTAGGACAAATTACCAACATAAATAGACATAGAATTCTCTCCTTAATCAACTAGTACAGCGGAAGAACGGAGATGAACCTGTGTCGGAAATCGAAACAAAACGAAATGAAACAAGCGTAATCTACCGAAAGCTGACTTTTCAATCATAGCACTGGCAGAGGCCGATTGATTTGGTTTAAATGACCGAAATTCCTAACCTACAGGGAACGACCAGGTAGAATCGGTTGCTCCACCGCCTGGCGGAAGATTTCCACCTCTTCGCTGAAGTCAATGGGCAGCACCGCCACCACGTTCTCGTGGGGCCGGGGAATGATTACCCAGGTCTCGAGGATACCGCCGGGGGTGTTTTCAGCCGCCTCAACCCCCGCCGCCATAGCAGCTTTGACCTCGGAAACGTCGCCCCGGATATTAATGGCGAAACGGGCGCTACCGGCGCGAATATACCCAATCAGGGTAACCCGTCCGGCCTTGACCATCGCATCGGCGGCGGCTAGCACCGGGGGAAACCCCCGCGTTTCAAGGGACCCAACTGCCTGTGGCATCGCTGCTCTCCTGGGAAATCCTGTAGGTTAAAAATCATCCCCTATTGTACGAGGCGGAGGCAGCAAAGGGAAATAATGCAGAGAGAATAAAGGTTTACCCCGACCCCTCCGCAGCCCCTACCAGGGTAGGGGCTGGCCATCCCAGTTGAGAAAACTACCGCTCTGGCCAGGCTCCAGGCCATCGATCACCGCCATCAGTTGGGAGACGGTGCGGTCCACCGGGAATAGTTTGGCCGGCGGCACCCCCCGCTGAAAGGGATGGGAGAGGGGGGTGTCGGTGGTGCCAGGGTGGAGCAGGGTGAGGATGGTCTGGGGGCTTTTGCGGGCATATTCCAGGGCGGCGGTTTTAATCAACATATTCAGGGCGGCCTTGGCGGCCCGGTAGCCATACCACCCCCCTAGCTGGTTGTCACCAATACTGCCTACCTTGGCGGAGATGGCAGCGTAGACACTGGGGCGATAGTGCTTCAGCAGGGGCAGCAGGTGTTTGGCTAACAGGGCTGCCCCCAGGGCGTTGACTTGGAAACTACGCAGCAGGTGATCGGGTTGGATCTGGGCCAGGCTCTTTTCCGGCTGTAGGCTGGCGTCGTGGAGCAGGCCAACACAGTAGAGGGCCAACTGGAGTTGGGGGCTCTGGGCTTGGATGTGGTCAATCACCGCCGCCATCGCCGCCTCATCGGTGATATCCAGACAGAGGGGGGTAAGGTGAGGGTCGAGATCGGCCAGGGCCAGCAGGTCGGTAGCGGTGCTGGGACGCCGGTAAGTGCCGTAGACCCGCTCAAAGCGGCGATCGCCCAGCAACTGCTTAACAAAACCCAAGCCAATGCCACCATTGGCCCCCACCACCAGGGCCGCTGCCCGATCTACTGAAGTACCAAAGGTCATGGGGATGTCCTGCTCCATTGATAGTTAATATCTATGCTGCCATCGCCTCCAGTCTAAACCCCCAGTAGGCTTCTCTAGAGGAAGGTCCGTAACCTCTGCTAAGCAGAGGTTACGGACCCTGGCTTAGCACTAGAGCCGAGAACCTTCCCGTCTAGACCTGCACCTCGCTGTCACTAACTTCCTCCGCCTGGCGCTTGCGCAGGGCACTGAGGCCAAAGGCTTTGCTCGATGTCCTGACCGGAATAGCCATAGTTGTAACGCTGAATCGCCTACAGACGGCTATGGCTATTGCTGTTCTAAGCTGATATGGGTAGGATTATATAGATTGTGTCCCCCAAAGCCATCCCCTCAACGGGTAGGGAGTGACCTGCAGTTGGTGCCGGGTTTAACCAGGGTCACCAGGGTGACCTCCGGAGGGCACCAGATCCGACCGGGGGCGTAGCTACCCAGGCCACGGTTTACGTAGAGCCAGTTTTGGCCAATGCGATGGAGGCCAGAGGCCCATTCCCAGTGCTGTACTGAGTGAATCTGTTCCAGGCGATCGCAGTAGGGCAGTGGCAGCCTGGCCAACCGGGTCAACCCCAGGGTGTTGATTAAGCTCAGCGCTGGCCCCACCAGGGGCAGGACAATCTGACCGCCGTGGGTATGGCCAGATAGTTGCAGATCGATGCGCCACTCCCCCAGCCTGGCGGCGCTATCGGGGTTATGCACCAACACCAGGCGGGGCTGATGTTGGGGGAGTGGCGCCAATAGGGGTTGGGGGTTAAACTCCCTTGACCAGAAGTCCGCCAGGCCCACCACCGGAAAGTCGGGACCCAGGGGATAGATAACCTGATTCCAGAGGGACTGAATGCCTGCCTGGGTCAGTTCCCGCAGAATCAGCTGTCGACCCTGGCGGAAGATATTGTCGTGGTTGCCCAGCACGGCGACACAGCCACATCGACTTTTGAGTTGCTCCAGGTAGGGGGTGAGCTGGCGGATACTGCGGGGATTGGTGGTGACGTAGTCGCCGGTGAGGACAATTAAATCAACCTGGAGACCGTTGACCCGATCAATGGCCGCCTCCAGGAGGGCGGTGGGGAGGCGTTCGCCATCGTAGTGAAAGTCAGAGAGTTGGGCGATAGTGCATCCCTGCAGGGGATCTGGCAGGTTAGGAACGGGGACGGTAACCCGTTCTAAACTTAGGGAGCCAGTCAGGAAGGGGCGCATGGGGGTGAGTGATTAGGGGTCAGGAGTCAGTGATTAGGAGAAGTTGATAGATTTATGCTGGGTCTACCAATACTGCTGGGCATAAATACCCTCATTTCTCTTGACTACTGACTACCGATCCCCTCTTTGAAGGATCGCCGAGCCCTAGTACTTATGGAGATTGATTCCGGCTTCCTTGGCCATGGCGTCGATCCCCTTGGTTTGCAGGGTTTTGATCGCTTTGGTGGAGAGGCGCAGCTTGACCCAGCGCTTGCCCTGGGGCCACCACACCCGTTTTTCCTGCAGGTTAGCTTCCTGCAGGCGCTTGGTGCGACGGTGGGAGTGGGAGATGCTAAAGGCGTTGTTGGCTTTTTTCCCGGTAAGTTCACAGTGACGGCCCATGGCAAGACTCCAGAGAGGATGGCAAACTAAAGGACAAATGGCTTTCCATTCTACCAACAATTGGTCTGTAGCAACATACTCCGGAGGGAAATTGCCCCAGGTTTAACCTGGGGGCCAGGTAATTCCTGCTCCCTGAGTTCGAGGTCATCTACCGCCACTGATTTAAGCCGTCGCCACTGATTTAAGCCGTTAGCTAGACAACAAGTCCTCTGTTTTGTGAGAGCGGCTGTGTAAAGCCGATGCTTGCATGATAGTTGCCATAATCTTAAAAAAGCCCAGGGCTCCATTCAAAATACCTGCTGTTTTTACTCCACCCATCATCGCTCCCATAATGCCCAGCGAAAACGTATCGGCTCCGGTCAAGTATAGGTTTTTAATCGGTGTTCTTGCCCCGATCCAGGATTGATCCAGCCGTTCAGGAACACAGGGAATGCCGTAGATAGCGCCGCGATCGCTGGCATCAAAGTGTTCCACCGTCAGGGGGGTCGAAAGTTCGGCATATTCAATTAAATCCTTAAAGCCAGGGTATTGGCGCTCCACTAACTGAATCAGGGATTGGGTAATTTGGCTTTTCAGTTCAGTATAATCGCCGCCTCGCTGTCTCCAGGCTTGCTCTCGCCACTGTGAGAAGCAATCATAGTCAACGTGGGCAATGATTTCTGCCGTATGTCCCTTGGCCAATGGATCTTTCAGCGATGGAAAGGAGAGATAGCCAAAATTGGGCAACTTATCTGATGGGATGGGCGGATCTTGGGCAATGGTATCGTGGTCGTAGGTGGTGTAAATCCAATGATTTTCACCTTGAAACCCCAGCTGTTGCGGACTTTCTTTTAACCCTAAGTACACCGTTAACATAACGTGGGATAGCTGTCCCGGCTGACAACGGCCAGGCAAGATGCATAACCTACAAGAATTACAGCTTAAAAGATCCACGTTTCTAAGTATCGTACTTTGAGCCCTAACTTTATCCACCCTTCAAGAAACAAGCTAAACCCTAAACCCCTTTCCCAAGCTTGGGAGAGGAGTTTGCGAGCCAGGTCACAGGCAGTCTCCGCAACCTACAACCTCCGCCAGCAGGGCTCCCCAATCTGCCTCCCTAGACCTGCGTTTCAATTGGATTGCCCAGCGAGTGGAAAGAACTGTTTCACTCACAAGGGTTCACCCGGGCCGCGAGGCGTTTTCAAACAGAGCCAGACTGGCGGGAAACTGTCGTTGGTCAGGATCGCGATCTGCAGCCGAGGGGGAGCGCAGCCGCGTGGTGTACTCGAGACGCAGTCCATTCACCGGATCGTCAAAAAAGAAGGAACGGTAAGGGTCGAGATCAATCAGCTCCCCCAGTTCAACCCCCGCCTCAAGCAAATCCTGCCGCCGCTGCTCCAGGGCAGGCAGGGACGGACAGCGAAAGGCAAAGTGAAACGTACCGCGGGGCACACCCAAGCCGTGATTAATACTGCAGTCGTAATCAGACGGCACCCCCGGCACCCCCTGCCACTGCATAAAGGCTAGGGCGCAGCCGCCGCCACAGTCAAAAAAGATATGCTCTACCGTGCCGCCCTCCTGCATCAGCATCCGCTCATGGATCAGCACAGGAAAACCCAACTTTCCCCCATAGAAGGCACGGGTGGCGGCGATGTCATGGGTGCCGAAACTCAGATGGTCAAGGGTCATTGCGGGTAGATTAGGATTGACAGTCCTCTACAATTCTACAATGGGTCCATGAGTTACCGGGTTACATCCTATGGTTAGCACTCCCCTCGCTCCTCCAACCGAACTGATTCACCTGTCTGGAATTAGCTGGCAGACCTACGAGAGGTTGCTGACAGAATTGAGCGATCGCCGACTGAGGCTGACTTACAACCGTGGCAATTTAGAAATCATGGCTCCCTCTCCAGAACATGAATTAGGTAAAGAAGTTCTCGGTCGTTTTGTGGAAACTCTGGCGGAAGAGCTGGAGGTGAAAATTTATCCCCTTGGCTCTACTACATTCAAACGTCGTGAATTGAGTGGGGCAGAACCCGACAAATGCTTTTACATTCGCAACATTGGTGCAGTACAAGGCAAGCGACGGCTGGATTTAACCGAAGACCCGGCCCCCGATCTGGTGCTGGAAATTGATGTCACAGGTAGCTCTCAAAATCGTCTCCAGATTTATGCCGATCTGCGGGTGGCCGAGGTTTGGATCTATAACGGAGATAGCTTAACGGTGAAACAACTGGTTAAGGGAAGCTATATTACCTCCCCCACCAGTCAGTTTTTTGCTAGTTTGCCGATTTTAGACATCGCTGGATTTTTGCAACAGGCAGAAACGATGGATTATCTGGAGTTGGTGAGAGCCTTTCGGCATTGGGTGAGAGGTCAGATCGGCAAGGGAACCCTAGCATGATTGCTCAGCTCCAGATTTCTGATCGCTACACCCCCGACTATGAGGTACCGCGGAAACTGTACCGAGAGATAAGTATAGGGCCAGAGGAAAGCCCCCCTGATGTGGTGACTGCCTGATTGCCAACTCCAAAAGCTCCAAACCCTTATAATTCTTCACCACCCTCAAGAAAATCTATATGGTCACTTTAAATCCTTCCAGTCATGGATAACCTATCGGTGAGCCAGGGCCACCCGCAAATTCTTTATTTTTCCCACGGCGGTGGGCCCCTACCCATTTTGGGAGATGGCAGTCACCAGGCCATGGTGGAATTTATGAAACGGCTGCCGGCCCAACTGAGACAACCGCAGGTCATTGTGGTCATCAGTGCCCATTGGGAAGCCTCGGTGGCGACGGTGCTAGGCGCCCCCCATCCCTCCCTACTCTGCGACTACTATGGATTTCCGGGGGCTGCCTATAGCCTGACCTATCCCGTCTCTGGACATCCTGCCCTGGCCAACCAGCTGGCCCAGGGGCTACACCAGAGCGGTATAGCCGCTCGCGTTGAGACTGAGCGAGGCCTGGATCACGGGGTTTTCATTCCCCTGATGCTGATGTATCCAGCGGCGGATATTCCGGTGTTGCAGGTGTCCCTATTGGCTAACCTCGACCCGGTTGCCCATCTTGCCCTGGGTCAGGCCCTGGGGGCACTGGTGCCGGAAAACACCCTGGTGCTGGGCTCTGGGTTCTCCTTCCATAACCTGCAGGCGTTCTCACGGTCAGGGGACAGGTCCCCAGACCCAGCTAATGACGCCTTTCAAAATTGGTTGATTACCACGGTCTGCGACCCCAGCCTGGATCAACAGGAGCGCGAACAGCGGCTCACTAACTGGAGCCAGGCCCCATCGGCTCGCTATTGTCACCCCAGGGAAGAGCATTTGTTGCCCCTGCATCTCTGTGTGGGGGTGGCCCATCAGCCGGGGCAACTGGTTTTTGATGACTTGATCCTGGGTAAACGGGGGGTTGCGTTTCTGTGGCAGTAGCCCATCGCCAGGTTATCGCTTTTTGGTTGGGCTCCGCTGCCTTGCCAGGTCCACCAAGACTCAGTAGGCTGGGGCCGCCAGGTAGGAGACCACTACCCCCAGCAGGGAACCGACGATCACCTGGAAGGGGGTATGGCCCAGTAGTTCCTTCAACCGGTCTTCGTTGAATTCGGGTTTTTCCTGAAACAGTTCATCGATAATCTGATTTAGGATGCGGGCTTGTTTGCCCGCCGCTTGGCGCACCCCGGCGGCATCGTACATGACAATAATCGCAAATACGCAGGTGACGGCAAACCCGGGGCTAGACCAGCCTACGGTTTGGCCGATGCCGCAGGCCAGGGCCGTGACCAGGGCGGAGTGGGCGCTGGGCATGCCACCGGTTTCCACCATTACCCGCAGGTTGAGCTTGCGGTGGCGGATCAGCTCAATGACGCCCTTCAGCACCTGGGCCATCAGGCAGGCGATCAGGGCCACCAACAGCACATGGTTATCGATGATGTCGCTAAAATTTTCCATGGTTAGGGGGGCTATGGCTTAGTGGGTCCGGGCAACGATGTAGTCGGCGATCGCCAGCAGGGGCTGGCGACCTGCTCCAAAGTCGGCCAGGGCCGCCTTGGCATCCCCAATCAGTCGGTTGGCCTGCACCCTTGATTCCTCCAAACCCCAGAGGCTGGGGTAGGTGGCTTTCTGGGCGTCGAGGTCCTTACCGATGGACTTACCCATGGTCTCGGCGGTGGAGGTGATGTCAAGAATATCATCGACAATTTGAAAGGCCAGGCCGATGCGCTGGGCGTAGGCCCGCAGGGCTTCGATCTGGGCATCGGTGGCCCCGGCCAACACCGCCCCGGCAGTGACGGAGACCTCTAACAGGGCCGCGGTTTTGTGGTTATGGATAAAATTCAGGGTTTCCAGGCTGACGTTGGCATCCCCTTCGCTGGCCAGGTCAACAATTTGCCCCCCCACCAGGCCCTCCCCCCCCACGGCCCTGCCCAGGTCGGCAATCACCCGCAACACCCGCACCGGATCCGCCCCCTGGCTATGGCGGGCAATAACCTCAAAGGCGTAGCTGAGTAGGGCATCCCCCGCCAGGATCGCCACATCCTCGCCGTAGACCTTATGGTTGGTGAGTCGGCCCCGGCGATAGTCGTCGTTGTCCATGGCGGGCAAATCATCATGGATTAGGGACATGGTGTGGATCATTTCCAGGGCACAGGCGGTAGCCATGGCGATCGCCCGATCCCCCCCCAGCAGCTCGCAGGTGGCCAGGCAGAGAATCGGGCGCAGCCGTTTGCCCCCCGCCAGCAAGGAATAGCGCATGGCCTCGTAGAGAGTTTCCGGGTACTGCAGGGTGAGGGCCTGATCCAGGGCGGCCTCCACCCACTGCCGTCGCTCCGTCAGGTAGGTGGATAGATCAAACTCATTTGCCGTCAGGTCAGGGGAAGGGGCTGGCACCATAGGAAGGACTCGTTGCAAAGGTCTCTCTAGAATTATCGGGGCAGTCATCTGGGGGCCAGGGGTAGGACCCGCCCTAGCCGGATAGTCGTTGCCGATAGCTGAGCAGGGTATTTTCCAGCAGCATGGCCACGGTCATGGGCCCCACTCCACCGGGTACCGGCGTAATCGCCCTGGCCAGGGGAGCCACCTGATAAAAGTCCACATCCCCCACCAATTGGCCGGAGCCATCGGGGCGTTGGACCCGGTTAATCCCCACATCCACCACCACCGATCCGGGCTTGACAGCCCCGTCGGTGATCAGGCCGGGTTGGCCCACCGCCGTCACTAGAATATCAGCTTGTCGGGTCAGGGCGAAAAGGTCAAGGGTGCGGCCATGGGCCACGGTGACGGTGGCATTGGCGGCCAGTAACATCAGGGCCATGGGCTTACCCACCAAGATGCTACGGCCCACCACCACCGCCCTGGCCCCCTCTAGAACCAGATCATGGGCGGCCAGCAGGCGCATCACCCCGGCGGGGGTACAACTGCGCAGGCCCGGCTCCCCCCGCACCAGGCGTCCCAGGTTGAGGGGGTGGAGCCCATCCACATCCTTATCTGGGTCGATGGCGTTAAGAATCGCCACCGCATCCAGGTGGGCCGGCAGGGGCAGTTGCACCAGGATGCCGTCAACCGCAGGGTCATGGTTCAACCCCTGGATCAGCTGTAGTAGCTCCGCCTGGCTGGTCTGACTGGGGAGATGACGGCCAAAGGAGGCGATGCCGACCCGTTCGCAGGCCCGTTCCTTATTGCGCACATAGGCGGCACTGGCGGGGTTATCCCCCACCATCACCACCGCTAACCCCGGTGGCCGGTGACCTTGGGTGGTGTAGCTGTGAATCTGTCGGCTAAGATCAGCCTGTACCTGCCCGGCCAGGGCTTTACCGTCGAGCAGCTCGGTCATGGTTACAACGGAAAGGGGAACATCTGAAGATACTAGGATAGTAGGCACGGTCTCAAGTTTTCCGTCCCAGTTGCGTAGACTTTTTCCTTAGTGATGCAGCGGCAAGGTCCTCACCATGGTGTTTTCCCTCAAGTCCCTCACCTATCCCGGCTTAATTGGGTTGGGTCTGGTGGCCCTGGTGGGCTACGGGGGCAGTCTTAACCCCAGTTGGGGGTTTACCTGGCGCGATCGCCTGCATCAGCTGACCGGCCTGGCCTGGCTTGACCCGGTGCTACCCCTGGGGGAGGTGGGCCGCCAGGGCCAGGGCACCGTTTATCTTCAGGGCCAGGTGGACCGCCACCTCTCCCTGGTGGGGCAGAGTCTCTACCAGCTCCAGGACAGCTCCGGACAGATTTGGGTACTCAGCCCCCAGGCCCCACCGCCACCGGGAACCCAGGTAACCATCCGGGCCCGGCTACACTATGAATCGATTTTGATGGCTGACCAGGAGGTGGGTGAACACTACGCTGAGGAGTTAGACCGGCTGGCCACCCCCCCCTCCCCAGGTGCGGGACAAGGTGGGATTTCCCCCGTTGCCCCAGTCCCCCCGAGGGGATGAGAAAATGATAGGCTCTTAGAAATGCTGTATATCGATTTCTATTAAGAGAGGAAGAGGGGAGATGAAACGACTGGTTAGCCTATTGATTAGCGCCATGGTATTGCTAGGTTGGTGGCTGAGTCCGGCTCAGCCCGCCCAGGCCCTAGGGTTGAATAGTACCGCCGTGAGCGCCATCACCCTGCTGGCAGAACGTCCCCTACGTAACGCCGTAGATGCTAAGCTCAGCACCGAGTACGGATCCAAACTAGACCTGAATAACACCAACGTTCAGAACTTCCGCAAGTACCCGGGGCTCTACCCCACCCTGGCGGGTAAGATTGTCCAAAATGCCCCCTTTAACCGGGTGGAGGATGTCCTGGATATGCCCGGCCTGACGGAGAAGCAGATAGAGGTGCTGAAGGACAACCTGGACAACTTTACTGTCACCGTGCCCGACCCAGCCCTGGTGGAAGGTGCCGATCGCTTTAACAATGGCGTTTACAAGTAACGCTAGCGATCCTGGAGCGGTTGATGTATTGGTGGTGGGGGGTGGGGCCGCTGGTCTCTACGCGGCCCTATCCATCCCCCCCCAGTGGCGGGTGGCCTTGATCACCAAGGACAATCTATCCCTATCCGCCAGTGATTGGGCCCAGGGTGGCATCGCCGCTGCCCTGGGCCCTGAAGATTCCCTAGCCCTGCACCGAGAGGATACCCTGCGGGCCGGGGCGGGGCTCTGCGATCCGGCGGCGGTGGACCATCTGGTTGAGGCCGCCGCCCCCTGCATCCATCGCCTGGTGGAACTAGGGGTGGCCTTTGATCGCACCGATGGCGATCTGGCCATGACCCTGGAGGCGGCCCACAGTCGGCGCCGGGTGCTCCACGCCGCCGATGCCACCGGTCGAGCCATTGTCTCGATTTTGGCAGAGGCCGTGGTGCAGCGGCCCAACATTAGGGTTTACGAGCGGGCCTTTGCCCTGGACCTGTGGTTAGACCAGGGTCGTTGCCGGGGGCTGCTGGTGGCCCACCAGGGGCAGCTGCGCTGGTTGGCCGCCCAGGCCACGGTGCTGGCCACCGGTGGTGGCGGCCAGGTCTACGCCTACACCACTAACCCTGCCGCCAGCACCGGCGATGGGGTGGCCATGGCCTGGCGGGCCGGCGGCCAACTGCGGGACCTGGAGTTTTTCCAGTTTCACCCCACCGCCCTGGCCCAACCCGGTGCTCCCCCCCTGCTGATCAGTGAAGCGGTGCGGGGGGAGGGGGCCCACCTGGTGGACGGCCAGGGTCATCGCTTTGCCCAGGACTACCACCCCGATGGGGAACTGGCCCCCCGGGACGTGGTCAGTCGAGCTATTTTCGACCATCTGCAAAAAACCGGCGATCTCCAGGTCTGGCTGGATATGCGGATGATTGACACCGACCGGCTCCACCACCGCTTTCCCAACATCCTGCAGCTCTGCCGCCAATGGGGCTGCGATCCCCTGGAGCAGCCCGTGCCCGTCGCCCCCGCCGCCCACTACTGGATGGGGGGAATTACCGCCGATCGCCACAGCCAGACCAGCATCCCTGGCCTCTACGCCGTGGGGGAAAACGCCAGCACCGGGGTGCATGGGGCCAACCGCCTGGCCAGCAACTCCCTGCTGGAATGCCTGGTCTACGGCGCTGAACTGGCCCATTTGCCCCTCCAGCCCGGGGCGGACATCGCTCCGACCACCCCGCCGAGCGGCCCCGCCCCCGCCCTGGAACTGACGGCCCTGGACGGCGGGGTGATCGCCGAAAAACGACAACAGCTCACCCAGCTAATGTGGACCTACGCCGGCATTAGCCGCCAGCAACGGGGGCTAGAGACCGCCATCGCCCAACTGCAGGACTGGCGTCACCAGTGGCAACAGCACCCCCTGCAGGGCCACCTGGCCGCCCTGGTCCCAGGCTACGGCCTCGATCTTGGCCCCATCGATCTAGAAGCCCTGCGGGCCTGGGGGGAACTGGGCAATCTCTACGATATTGGCTGGCTGGTCCTCAACAGTGCCGCCTTTCGCACCGAAAGCCGGGGCGGCCACTTTCGAGCCGATTACCCCCAGCCTGACCCCGCCTGGCGAGTCCATAGCCTGGTCACCGCTGGGCAGTGGTCCACCTCTGCCCCCATCGCCCGCCATGCCCCCTCCTGCCCTTAACCCCCTGAGGGGCCGCCCTGTCTCGATTGCCTGGGGTGGCGATCGCCGCCCCAGGTGCAGATTTCTAGCCCGCTGGGGCTACCGCCCTCCAGGCCTCTGGCTGTTAGGGCTGGTCCTGACCGCAACACCGGCCCCGGCCCGCAGTGGTGACCAGACTGCGGTGTTGATCGACGGTCTGTTGCTAGTTGATGGGGTGGGGCCGGCCAACCTGCCTGTGATGCAACGGGTGGCGGCGATTCAAACCAACCTCATGGCCGCCCTGGCCACCCTGGCGGTGGCCCTGACCCTGCACTGGCTGAGCGGTTGGCTCTGGCAACGGTGGCTGCAGCCCCTGGTGGACCGGCTACCCGGTTCCCCTGCCCCCCAGGAGGGGGCCGTTACCGGCCTGGGGCTGCTGCTGCGGCTGGGG
Organism: Leptolyngbya sp.; assembly: GCA_040381765.1. Classification (GTDB taxonomy): domain Bacteria; phylum Cyanobacteriota; class Cyanobacteriia; order Phormidesmidales; family Phormidesmidaceae; genus Nodosilinea. Next base: position 38,666 of record JBEIGU010000012.1, on the reverse strand, counting down.
CTATGGACCCTGCGGGCCACCATCTGGGTGACCGCCCTCAGCTACATCACCCGCTGGTTTCCCCTCACCCGCCGGGTCAGTCAGCGGGTTTCTAAAAGCCTGAACGATGGGTTATTTGCCCGCAGCCTGGCCCTGGGGGGGCAAGCCTATTCCCTGTTTGACCTGCTGTTGCTGCTGGCTACCCTGCTGGCCCTGGTGATTTTAGCCAATGCCGCCACCAATGGGCTGAGGTCGCGGTTTTTGCACATTACCAGTATTAACCAGGCCGCCCAGGAGGCGATCGCCGTTTTGGCCAAGTACACCCTGATCCTGCTGGGGGGGGTGGTGATCCTGCAACTCTGGGGCATTGACCTCAGCTCCATTGCCCTGATCGCCAGTGGCCTGGGCATTGGTCTTGGTCTGGGGTTGCAGGGCCTGGTTAAGGACGTGGTCAGCGGTCTGGTGATGGTGTTTGAACGGCCCGTGCAGGTGGGAGACTTTGTGGACTTCGGCCCGGTCAAGGGCACGGTCACCCGGATTGGGTCCCGCAGTACGGAAATTCGCACCCTGGACCAGGTGGCGATTATTGTACCCAATTCCCGCTTCCTCGAGAACGAGATCGTCAACTGGAGCCATGGCAACCCGGTCTCCCGCATTCGTCTACCGGTGGGGGTGGCCTACCACTCCGACCCAGAGCAGGTGAAAGCGGCCCTGCTGGCCGCCTGCCAAACCCACCCGGAGGTGCTGGCCAGCCCGCCGCCCCAGGTATTTTTCTTGGGGTTTGGCGACAATGCCCTCAACTTTGAGCTGCTGGTCTGGATTGCCGAGCCCCACCGGCAACTGATTATTAAAAGTGATCTCTACTTTGCCATCGAAGCCGCCTTTAGACAGCACCACATCGAGGTGCCCTTCCCCCAGCAGGACCTACACCTGCGATCGGGGAGCCTGCCCATTGATCTGAGCCAGGCCACCCAGCAGTGGCTGAGGCAGCTCAGCCAGGACAGCCAGGAGGACTCGCCCCATTCCCCTGGCTAGGGTAATGGCCGACTGTTGACTGACTACTGGGGCCGGGGCTAAATTTTTAGACTTTTCTGAAAACCTCGAGCGTTTTTAGCAAAGTTAGCTAAAATTACAGCCGTATTTAGCCGGAAGTCAACTCTAGGTGACTGTTGGGGTTACCGGAGTATATTTGTCTAGGAATTAAGGGAGCGATTGTCATGAAGCCAGCCTGGCCCCGTTATCCATTGAGCCGTTGGTCAAGGCGGCTGTTGCGATTGTTTTCCTTAGCGATCGCCACCGGTTTTATGGCAATCAACCTGGCCATCCCCGCCACGGCGGCCCTTGATCAGGCCTGGGAGCCTGGGCAGGGGTTCCAGCCGGTTGAGGCGGGGTCACTCCTGGCCCAAAACACCACTAACGACAGCACCCTTCATTTTAACACCACTAACTACGTCGTCAGCGTTCATCCCCGCAATACAACGGCTCTCAAGATGAATGTTTACCGTAGAACCCCCGCACCCTCCCGCAGTGAGGCCCTGGACAACCCCGTCACCTATCGGGGCTCCCTCAATAACGACGGTTGGGTCAGCTACGATGCCTTTGGCTCCCGGGATGGTCGTAATGTGATTTTCCGGGCGAGTGCCAATGCCAGTACTCGTCAGGCCCGCCTGGAAATTTTAGACGCTTCAAACAATTCCACTATCCTTAGTGAGAACAGCACTAGCATTAACGCCTTCAACATTCCGCCCCAAGATCCAGGTGGAAATGTTCAACTGAAGGATACGCTAGTGGGCTTCGAAACCCAAAACTATGCGGTGCGGGTCTTCCGGCAAGCCAATAGCACCCAGCGCAAGCTGAATGTTTTTAATAAGGCTTCTCAACAGCAGGTGGTGAACGGTCAACCGGCCACGGCGGTGGTCAATGCCGGCCCCCCCTACGAATGCTGGGTGAGTTATTTTGGTGGCATTCAGTATAATGGCGCCCCAGCTCAGTACTTCATCAGGGTCAGCTCCTCCGGTGAGGCCTTGATCGAGGTGATCAGCGCCAACGGCACAATTCTCATGTCTGAGCCCAGGATTAACACCAGTCCCCTGATCACCAATATCCCCTTGGAAGACCGGCCCCAATGCTTTGGCTCGGGTAACCCCTCCACCAGCCCCAGTAACCTATCTCCCTTCATCGCCGCGGTGTTTGGCGGAGAGGCGGAACTGAATCAGTTGAAACAACTGGTGACTTCAACCAATTTAGGCGGAGGGCGCGGCATTAGCGGCGGCACCTGTGTGATTGACCCCCGCATTGAGGGGGCCCGTCAGGGAGACTTTATCAGCGTGGCGGAGTGCGACAACCGTAACGACGCCGGCGCCGTGGTGAATTTCCTGCGGGGTCGGGGCTATAATGCTCGACTGGTCTACCGTAACTTCAGGTATCGCTAGACCCAGTGGCCAGGAGGAACTGTTCTGTCCACCTCCTGACCCCGCAGCATCTCCCCCATTGCCCTGTTCCTGCTCATATTCAGGCAAAAGCACCGTTGCACAAGCTAACCCAAGCGCGGTTGTGGTTAATTGGTGGCACCGGTGAGGCGGTGGCCCTGGCCCATGCCCTGGCCACCAGGCAAATTCCCTGTCTGGTGACGGTGATTACGGCGGCAGCCCAGGCCAGCTATGCAGAAATACAGGGCCTGGAGGTAGAGGTGGGTAGTTTAGCCGTCCATGCCCTGCCGGCCTTTATCCAGGCCCGGGGCATAGGGGGAATTTTAGATGCTTCCCATCCCTTTGCTGTGACGATTTCCCAGGGGGCGATCGCCGCCGCCCAGCACCTGGCCATTCCCTACTGGCGATACGAGCGACCCCCGGCAGTGGATCTGGGCAGTCAGGTTGGGCTGAGCCGGGTCAGGGACCTCAACTCGGTGCTCAGGGCTGATGTCCTGGAGGGGCAACGGGTTTTGCTCACCCTGGGTTACCGCTGGTTAGCCGCCTTTCAACCCTGGCAGAACCAGGCCACCCTGTTTGCCCGTATCCTGCCCTCCCCTGAAGCCCTGACAGCGGCACTGGCGGTCGGCTTTAGCCCCGATCGCCTGATCGCCCTGCGTCCCCCAATCGGATCCGAACTGGAAACCGCCCTCTGGCGACAATGGCGAATTACCACGGTGATCACCAAGGCATCTGGTCAACCCGGCGGGGAGCAGGTTAAGCAAAGGGTGGCCCAGGCCCTGGCAATCCCACTGATAATCATTGATCGGCCCCCTGTCCAGTACCCCTTAGTCAGCCATAGTCTAGAGGAATTGGTGGCGATCGCGGAAACCTGGTGGAAATCTCAGAATTGATCAGTCAATTTAAAATTCATCCGTTAAAATAACCGCAGCCATGGGTTCGCCATCTGCGTCTAGCCCTGGCAACCTCAGTTAGCTATCCATCCCTTCGGTTTTCACCCTTCTCCATGACCGCTGTTCCCATCCCCCCAGGGCCCTCCCCCTACTTCGACGTCTCGGCTACCACGGGTCTGCCCGACGGTACGCCGGTGTTCGCCCTGAAGGAACTAGTGGCTCGCCTGCAGCGGGAACAGGCCAAAATTCAGGACTTGCTCAGCTCCCTGGGGTTTGCCCTGCGTAGCTTAAATAACTTGAATCAGCTGCTAGAGTTGATTCCCATGATTGCCACCCGGGTTACCGATGCCAGTGGCGGTGCCCTGGTGCTGTTTCGGCCAGACGGCCAGGTGAAGCTAGAGCAGCTTCACTGCCAGAACCCAGACCAGTGTCAGAATGTGCGATCGGCCCTGGAGGCTGCAACCCGCCAGGTCACCGCCAGCTTCCAGGCTGCTCCCGAGGCCAGCCTAATCACCATGGCCCGCAGCGCCATGCTCTCCCTAGATCGCCAGGTGAATCGCTACCTGGGTAACGAGGTCCAGCTGTTTGGCACCGCCATCATTATTCAAAATGTGGAGCGGGGCCGCCTCTACGTGTTTAGCTGTGAGCCCGACTACAGTTGGACCGAAACTCGCCAGAAGCTGGTGCGACTGGTGGCGGATCAAACCTCCGTCGCCATCGAAAATAACGAGCTAACTGCGGCCCTGCGCAAAAAGGAACGCCTGGATCGGGAAATGGAAATTGGCGCTGAAATCCAGCTGCAGTTGCTGCCCCGCCACTGCCCCACTATTGAAGGCATGGACCTGGCCGCCCGTTGTAAAACAGCGCAGCGGGTCGGGGGCGATTACTACGACTTTATCCCCACCAGCTATGACCAACTCCGCCACCCGGGTACCCCCCTCTCGGCGGCCGCTTCCTGGAGCTTTGCCATTGGCGACGTCATGGGTAAGGGGGTGCCCGCTGGCCTGATCATGACGATGATGCGAGGCATGTTGCGGGCGGAGGTCTTAAACGGGCAATCCCCCGCTCAGATTCTGCAAAACCTCAATTTTGTTATGCACAGCGATCTGGAAAATTCTAATCGTTTTGTCACCCTGTTCTACGCTGAGTACGATCCCAAAACCCGGGTTTTAGCCTATGGTAACGCTGCCCACAACCCTCCCTTTCTGTGGCAGGCAGCCACCAATAGCATCAACCGCCTGGATACCCCCGGCATGTTATTGGGGTTGGATATGGCTACCCAGTACCATGAGGCCCAGGTGCATCTCCAGCCGGGGGATACGGTAATCTTCTACACTGATGGTTTTACCGAGGCGGCTAATCAACGGGGCGAACGGTTCGAGGAGGAAAACCTGGAGCGAGCTTTGCGGTGGGCCTGCCGTAACTGTAACTCCGCCGAGGCCATCCTCAACTACACGTTTAACCTACTCAATCGCTTCATTGGTACTGACCATAGCAATGAAGATGATATGACCCTGGTGGTGATGCGAGTTAAGCCAGAACTGCAACTGAGTCTATTTGGTTAAGCCCTTATCACTCCTTAAATGAGATCCAGACAGCATATACTGGGGGACTTTAACTTCCCCCGTTGCCCGTGGCTATGGTTTTACTCTGATCGGAAGACAGTGTTCCAGTCCTGCTTCATGTCCACCACCAGCCAGCCCCGATCAGGAGCCTCCTTAAGGGCTTCGATCAGCTTGCCGGTGCTCTTAGGGTTAGCGTCGTAGGCATACTCCCGTTCACCGTCGGTGTGGTGAACAATCAGACCGAGGCTCGGTCGTGGGTTGTTGATGGTGGTGTACTGCAACATGGCCTGGTCGCCGTCACTGTTGCCACAACATACCGTCGGTCGCCGACCAATAAACTGGTGAATGCCGACGGGCTTGCCCACCTTGTCGTTGACGAATAAATAATCGATGGTTTTGATCAGCACCGGTCCACTATCCCGCAGCTCAAAGCGGGTTCGCGCTGTGGAGCCCACAACCTGTTCTGGAGGTATGCCGTAGACGCGCTCTACCCAAACCCGCATAAAATCCGCACCGCCACCAGAAACAATGAAGTTCTTAAAACCATGGGCTTGCAGATAACCCAGCAGTTCCTGCATGGGTTGGTAGGTGAGCTGGGGGTAAGGCCTGTCAAAGCGGGGATGCTTGGCCGATGCCAACCAGATCTCCACGGCGTCACGAAACTCTTCTACGGTCATGCCGGCATGGGTAAGGGCCAGAACCTGCATCAGGCCATCAAAGTGTTCGCCGGTCAGGAGCTTTGCCAGATCGCCAGCCAGGGCAGCCTGCACCATGGCATCGGCGGCCAGATCAGGATCGGCCAGCACACGCCGTTTCAGCTCGTCCAGGGCAAAGACGGCTTGAAAGGGCATCGGATTCTCCGGCCATAGGGTGCCATCATTGTCGTAGACCGCAATACGTTCTGGCAACGGCAAGAAGTCTGGCGATTCTACGGTTGTTACCCTGGCAACAAAGTCAAGGATCCCCTGTTTGGCGGAGCTATCTTTCCAGCTAGGGAGTGGATCAGCAGTGGTGGAGGTCATAGAGTTTCTTCTGGGCAACGCCGAAATCTCCAATTTGGTACAGGCCTAGGGATAGAGCCCGCACCGGGAAGACCTGGAAGGGCTCTGCCTTGAGGGCGTCAACAAAATCCCGGGTGCCGATACCGACGGTTAAATGAGGATTATAGTTCGTACCGGTGCGGGGGCCAACGAAATTATTCACGTAGTCCACAGTGGGCTGACTGATTGCCCCACCGTCGAGGCGGGGCGCAAAAGCCTCCGCTGTGCCCTGCTCCACAGCAAACGGAGCAACGACGTCGATGATGCTTTGCTGAAGTCGACGCAGATCCGGGGTTGGTTGGATGACGATCCCCACTAGGGCAAGATTATCGAAGGCCAGGTCATAGTATCCAATCGCTTTGCTGCCCCAGGGGTTAGAGTGCTCAGTAGACAGCAGCTTGCTAAGCACTTTGGCAACTTGATCAAGATCCTCAGTCTGCACAAACCGCTGGAGCAGAGTGATATGGGGCGTGTGGTTAGCATCGAGGGAAAACCCGTCGGGATAACTCTCTCGTAGTTGGGAGTTCACCGCCTTTGCTCTATCGACCGTAGCTGCATCTGGTTCTAGAAGTACGTTGATTGCTATCAATGTCACTAGGATTACCCCTAATACTAATGTAAATTTTCTTAGGATTCTAGGTTAGAGGTTGTTTGAAAAGGGTTGTCCCAAGTATAATTCGCCGCCAAGGGGTTGCCAAAATACTGAATTTTGCGGTAATTATCCTACTCCATAGGTATAATTTGAGACTCTCTTTGGCTTTTCAAACAACCTCTTAGGGTTGATGTTAGATTAACAAGATGGGCTGAATGGTAACACGAGATAGATATACCGACAACCTACCAAGCGGCAAATCCCAGCCAGACGTCTTGACTCAGCCGTTTACTCTGATTTATTTTAATTTACTCTAATCCTGGGGCCTGGGTAAGCCTTACCAGGCTCTGACCTGGAGGTCGGAAGTCCACCCCCCTTACATACAGCTACAGCTTATAATTACTAAAATTACTAAATCTAACTAATTTTGTCTAAGCATGCTTCGATACCGAATAGCCCTGTCCTACCTGTCAGGGTGACCAGGTTCTGACCGCTGTTTTCTCTCCACCCCTATTCCATACCTCTGAGCTTGCTATCTGTGCTGAACGCTGCAACCCCTGGGCTAGGTATCCACAGGTACCCTTCCCAATTATCCCTATCCCCATGGCCAGGTTTTCTCAGGAGGGTGTTAGCCTTACTGCTGTTAATCTGTTTGCTGATAACCATCGCTCCCAGTCCCGCTTGGGCCCGCCAGGATTCCCTGATGGCCCAAACTATTCAACCCTACCTGGATCGCCTGACCGAAGCGGTAACCGAGTTTACCCTTGATAACGGCATGACGTTTATCGTGCTCGAACGTCATCAGGCCCCTGTGGTCTCCTTTATGATTCACGCCAACGTGGGGGCGGTGAACGAGGCGGAGGGTAAGACCGGTGTGGCCCACTATCTCGAACACCTGGCCTTCAAGGGCACCAGCCGTATCGGTACCACTAACTACCCGGCTGAACAGCAGACCCTAAAGGCAATGGATCAGCTCTTTGATCGAATCTTGGCAGCGGATGCGGCTGGTGATCAGGCTACCAAGGCAGCGTTGCAAGCAGAGTTCGATCAACTAGCGGCCCAGGCGGCCACCTATGTCGACCAGAATAAGTATGGTCAAATCATTGAACAGGCCGGGGGGGTTGGTCTTAACGCCACCACCGGGGCGGACGAAACCCGCTATTTCTACAGTCTACCGGCAAATAAGCTGGAACTCTGGATGTCCCTGGAGTCGGAGCGGTTTATTGATCCGGTATTTCGCGAGTTCTTTGAAGAGAAGAACGTAATCCTGGAGGAGCGCCGCATGCGGGTGGATAACTCCCCCATTGGTCAGATGGTGGAAACTTTTTTGGAAACCGCCCTGGAAAGCCACCCCTACCGTCGGCCAGTGATTGGCTATCAGGCCGATCTCTACGCCGCCACCCGTCAGGATATCCAGGACTTTTACGACACCTACTACGGTCCGGGTAACTTAACGGCGGTGGTGGTGGGGGATGTGGACCCGGAGGTGGTGCGATCGCTGGCCAACACCTACTTTGGCCGCTACCCGGCCCGCCCTACCCCACCGCTGCCGGTGATCGATGAACCGATCCAAACCGAACCGCGCCAGTTCACCCTTACCCTACCCTCCCAGCCCTGGTACCTGGAGGGCTACCACCGCCCCGGCCTGAACCACCCCGATCACGTCATCTATGGCATTATCGATAGCCTACTAGTAGATGGCCGCACTTCTCGCCTCTACAAGGCTCTGGTGGAGAGAACCAAGGTCGCCCTCGATATCGGCAGTGTCAATGGGCTGCCCGGTGACAGGTACGATAATATCTTTCTGATCTACGGGCTGACCGCTCCGGGCCACAGCCCTGATCAGATTGGTACCCTAATCGGTGAGGAACTAAAGCGCTTGAGGGAGCAACCGGTCACCGCCACCGAGCTAGACCGGGTCAAAACCCAATCCCGGGCCTCCCTACTACGCCGCCTCAACTCCAACAGCGGTATGGCCTCGCTGCTAGCGGAGTATCAGGCCAAGACCGGTGACTGGCGTAACCTGTTTAGGGACTTGGACACCATTGACCAGGTAACTGCCGCCGATGTGCAACGGGTGGCCCAGAGCCTCTTCCAACCTAATCAACGCACCGTTGGTCAGCTGATTTCCCCCTCGCCTGAGTTGACTCAGCCCTAGGGGACGGTTTTCTCTAATCACCCCTACCCTCCACAAACCTTACCCCCCACTGGCTTACAGAGCTATGAAGAGACTCCCAGCCCGATTCCAATTGCTAACGCTGGCCCTGTTGGCCCTGGCGGCGACATTGTGGCTAGGCTGGCAAGCCCCGGCCAGGGCACTCACCCCCCGTTCCTACGACCAGTTAGAGTTTGGGCCCCTACCGGAGATCCGAATTCCGGCCTTTGAGCGCTATCAACTAGCCAACGGGCTGGTGGTTTACCTGATGGAGGACCACGAACTTCCCCTAGTCAGCGGTACCGCCACCTTTCGAACCGGTTCTCGCTTTGAGCCAGTGGAACAGGTGGGATTAGCTAACATTACTGGGCAAGCCATGCGGCTGGGGGGCACCACTACCCTCAAGCCTGACGCCCTCAACGAGGCACTAGAACAGCGGGCCGCCAGCATTGAAACCAGTATTGAAACCACCGCCGGCAGCGCCAGTTTTGAGGCCCTGGTGGATGATACGGAGGCGGTGTTCAGTCTATTTGCTGATGTGATTCAACGCCCTGGCTTTGCTCCTGACCAGATCGATTTACTCAAGGGCCAGTATCGCGGTAGTATTGCCCGCCGTAACGACAACCCAGACGAAATTGCCTCACGGGAATTTGAGAAGCTGGTCTATGGGGCCGATAGCCCCTACGCTCGCACCATGGAGTATGGCACCCTGGAGGCCATTGACCGCCAGGCCATTCAGGCCTTTTATCAAGCGTCGATTCGGCCGGAACAGACCATCCTCGGCCTGGTGGGAGACTTCCAAGTTGAGCCAATGAAGGCCCTGATCGACGAGTATTTTGGGGCTTGGCGAGGTCATGGCAACCCCCTAGCGGTTTCCCCCCTGCCTGCGGTACAGCAAGAGAAAACCGGGGTATTTGCCATTGAGCAGCCCCAACTGACCCAAAGCTATGTGCAGATGGGCCATCTCGGTGGCCAACTGAATGACCCGGCCTATGGCGCCCTATCAGTGTTGAATGAGGTGCTGAATGGCTTTAGTGGGCGACTATTTAACCAGGTGCGATCGCGCCAGGGGCTGGCCTATTCGGTCTACGCCGTTTGGTCTCCCCGCCACGACTATCCCGGCCTGTTTGTGGGGGGCGGTGAGACCCGCTCCGCCACCACCGTTGCCTTCATTCGCGCCGTCGAGAGTGAAATTGATCAGCTGCGCCACGCTCAGATCTCCGACAATGAACTGGCCAGGGCTAAGGATGCGGTGTTGAATAGCTTTGTCTTTAATTTCCAAAGCCCAGATCAAACCCTGGCCCGTCTGATTCGTAATGAGTACTATGGTTACCCGGCGGACTTTATCTTCCAATTCCAGGATCAGGTGCGCAACACCACCACCGCCGAGGTTTTGGCTGCTGCCCAGAGCCACCTCAAGCCCGATCAGATGGTGATTTTAGTGGTGGGCAACCCGGCGGACATCGATCCTAGCCTGGCCACCCTCTCCCCTGATCAACCGGTAACCACCGTTGACCTGACCACCTGAGGGTTGGATGATTCCTAGGGCCTCACCCCCGGGAGACAACAAGGTGCGCATCATCTCCCAGGCCGGAAAGTCACCGGGTAAATCTCGCCAGCTACAGCCCTGGGTCACCACATAGAAAATGGCGTTGAGCACGGCCCAAAGGCAGACTGTTCGGGGCCGCCTCCCTGGCTTCGCCTTGAGTAGCATCGGCTCAAGGTGAGGCGGAGCGCAGGACGGCCTGGGTCGATGGGTCGTCATTACCGAACATCAGGAATTTGCAGGCACTCTTTACGATATTGCTAAAATCCATGGTTTTTCAGTCAACCTGTCTCAACTGAACTTTCGCCGGGCTTCCCCGCGTCACCTCGCTATATTCATCCCCAAATTAAAGACCACTGTCGCCTGGAAATCAGGCTGGGAGTCAGAACTCTGCAAATGCTTAGGAGAAAGTTGATCAGTTGAAGGTAAACGCTCAGTAAAGGTTCTGGACATGATCTGCCAGGCTTAACTTAGCGAAAGTTATACTGAAGCTGCCTATTTGAAATCTCATATTTGGGGTTTAGAATATTTTTTAGTCTAAGATTCCCTGTGTGGACATTAGACAGAAACCTGTCTCTAATCAATCGTTAGTCATCATCAGTAAATTCCATGAAAGCCAACAATACAATCTCTAAATGTCAGATATGTAGTCACAAAACGTCAAAATCTTTTACAGCACCTTGTGACTATAGGAAACCTAAGGATTCTAGTTCCTATGATGTTTACTGGTGTTCAGAATGTCATTTTGGTCAGATTTGGAGAAGACCCACGAAAGCAGAAGTAGCTAGCTTCTACGAACTTGATAGCTATTACACTCATCAAGTCGAAACCAACAGAAGCGGAAACCATAATAGTGGTGAACTATTCCTTGATCGTCTGCGGCTACATTTAGCCTGGCGTCTTGATCAGGGTGAAGATCTGTTACCAAATAATGTGAAATCCATATTCAATCAAGACGATTCACTCGAAATACTAGAAATTGGTTGCGGCAACGGCACCAATATATCCCAGTTTGTCGATCGAAAGACTTCCGTTGTTGGAGTTGAACCTGATCCAAAAGCTAGAGAGGCTGCAATCAACGCTGGCCTGACGGTTTATGAAGGTACAGCAGAGGATCTGCCGGAAGCAATACTAGGTAGAAAGTTCGATGTTGTTCTTATGTCCCATGTTCTTGAACATTGTCTGGATATAAACGCTGCTGTAGCTAACGCTAAAAGCATGTTAAGAAAGGGAGGTATTTACATAGTTGAAACCCCTAATTGTGATTCACTCGGCTTTAAGGAACAAATGGCAGAATGGCCTTGGTCAGATATACCTCGCCATCTCAACTTCTTCACACCTCTTAGTCTACGATCAATTTTAGTTAAGCACAACTTCGATGTAGTTTCAGAGAGTTATAGAGGATTCTGCAGGCAATTTTCAAACTCATGGTTGGCTACAGAGGAAGAAGTATGGCAGTCTTTTCGGAGTTGTGAAGAAGGAAAAGCAATTAGACCTAACTTCAAATTACGATCTTGGAAACTACTAATGAGATCGCTAGTTACTTCAAACCTCAATAAGTATGATTCTGTTCGAATCATTGCAAAGAACCTCTAAAGGCCATGGCACTAAGCAGGTAAGAGAGTAGAAGTCCTGGATAGCCTTTGTCCTTTGTTGTCAAAAACTATAACGATTGTCAAGATGGACGGGGTGGAGGCCAGCCAGGTCTGATTTCTAACCATCCCAGCCATTGCTGAGGGCTACCCATTGGTCCACGCTCAGGTCTTCAGCCCGTACCGTTGGGGCCAGGCCCAGCTGACCCAGGAGGGTGGTCAGATCCTCCACTGCTATCACCCCCTTCAGGTTATTGCGTAGCATCTTGCGTTTACTGGCGAACCCTAATTTGACCAGTTGCTCCAGGCGCCGGGGGGATTGGGCTGGCACCGGCAGGGGGCGGGGGGTAAGGCGCACCACCGCCGAATCCACCTTGGGGGCGGGGGTAAAGGCGCTGGCAGGCACCGGACAGACCAGTTCACAGGCGGCCAGGTACTGCACCCGCACCGATAGGGCGCCAAAGGCCCGGCTACCGGGTCGGCCACAGAGGCGATCGGCCACCTCCCTCTGCACCATCAAGACAATAGTCTGGTAGGGCTGGGGTTGGGGTTGGGCCATGGTGCCCAGCAGTTTTTCTAAAATCGGTCCGGTAATGTAGTAGGGAATATTGGCCACCACCTTATTCAGGCGTTGGTCTCCCAGGGGTGAGATTAGCGCCGATAAATCCAGCTCTAAGATATCCCCCTCCACCAGGGCGAGGTTAGGTTGGTGGGCAAAGTGGTGGCGCAGTTGGCGACTGCGGTCTTGATCGATCTCCACCGCCACCACCCCACCGGCCCGCTCCACCAGGGCGGTGGTTAACACTCCGGTGCCAGGACCAATCTCCAAAACCCCGTCCTCAGCGGTAAGGGCCGCCGCCGCCACAATTGCCTGGATCACCGACTGACGGGTGAGCCAGTGTTGACCAAACCGTTTACGGACCAATGGGAAGCCCATGGTCAGGGGCACCGGGGCTGAGAGACCGATCGCCGACTACAGGCCATGGAGTTGCTCCAGCACCGCCTGGGCTACCGGCTCCGATGAGGCCGGGTTCTGGCCGGTGATCAAAACCCCATCGGTGACCGCATAGGGCTGCCAATCATCCCCCCGGGAGTAATTTCCCCCCCTGGCCTTGAGGGCCTCTTCTAGCAGGAAGGGCACCACCTCAGTCAGTTGAACGGCGGCCTCTTCCCCATTGCTGAAGCCGGTCACCGCCCTGGCCTGCACCAGGGGGGAACCATCCGGTGCCTTCGCATTCAGGAGCACCGCTGGGGCATGACAGACGGCGGCGACCACCTTGCCAGCGGCATAGAGAGCTTCGATCAGGGCAATGGAATCCGGATCGGTGACCAAATCCCATAGCGGACCGTGCCCCCCTGGGTAAAACACCGCATCAAAGGAGTCGGGTAACACCTCAGACAGTTTCACCGTATTGGCCAGGGCCGCCTGGGCCTCAGCATCCCCCCTAAACCGCTGGATGGCTGGGGTTTGGGCCTCAGGGTCATCGCTTTTGGGGTCAAGGGGCGGCTGGCCTCCCTGGGGTGAGGCCAGGGTGATTGCTGCCCCGGCATCCTTGAAAACGTAGTAGGGAGTGGCAAATTCCTCCAGCCAAAATCCGGTTTTCTGGCCAGTGTTGCCCAGCTGATCATGGGAGGTAAGAACGATAAGGACTTTCATAGCTATGGATACCTGGTGTTTAATCAATTTTAGCCTGACAGGCTGGAAGACCAAGGCCATGAGGCCACTTGCTGAGGGCTGACCCCATCTGGATTACGGAAGAAATGGTGCAGATGATGCATGATGATTAGATTAGGGCCCACGGGGGGTGTCTAGGGGTTATCAAATGTCCCGTTTTTGCGCTACTTCGTCTTCGTCAACCTGCATTTTTTAGGAACTTTAAGGTTGAACCGGGAGGCTATGGGATTGTAAAGCCTGGGCTGGCAAGCCCCTCTTCCGATCTGGCAGAGAGGTTGGGGAGAGGACGGTGCATTTTTTGCCAGTCAACCAGGTTACTGAAATAGACGCTGGCTAGGGGCTGGACAGGTAGAACTTAGGAGTCAAAAACAGTGGGAGATTTTGTGCCAGTGTCTATCAGCTGGTTGACTGACAAAACATTGACTTAGAGGTTGTTTGAAAAGGGCTGTGCCAGGTATAGTTCGCCGCCAGGGGGCAGCTAAAATACTGAATTTTGCGGTGATTATCCTACTCCATAGGTATAGTTTGAGACTCTCTTTGGCTTTTCAAACAATCTCTTAGGGCGGTTCAAACCGCTGCTATCCAGACGAAGTCGGCCTTCGCCGACTGATCCATAACCCGCGTAGGCGGGTTTTGTCTGTCTAGGCGCGGCTTCTAGCCGCCAGCATTGAGAGTTTTGTCAGTCAACCAAGGCCGACATGGGGGGCAGAACTCAGAACTCAGAATTGAGACGCAGGGACCCAGGGGGCTAGTGACCCCTGAACTCCTTGCCCAGAGGCTATAGTTAAGCAGCTGCTTTGGTTTCTCCATCGGTATGGGAGTCTCTGGCCATGGCTAAGTCCCGTTCTATGTTTACCTGCAACCAGTGTGGGGCTGAGTCCTCCCAGTACTATGGCCGCTGCCCCCTCTGCCATAGCTGGAATAGCCTGGTGGAGCAGGCCATGGCCCCCAAAGCCAGCCCGGTCGGTCAACGTCTTCAGGGAAGGCAGACCGGTTCTCCCCAACCCCGCCAGGCGGTTCCCCTGGGGGCGATTCAAGACCATCCCCAAATGCGCCTACCCTCTGGCTATGGGGAGTTAGACCGGGTGTTGGGGGGCGGCATTGTGCCAGGTTCCCTGGTGTTGTTGGGGGGTGACCCGGGGATTGGCAAGTCCACCCTGCTACTCCAGGTGGCTGACCAGTTAGCTCGTCGTCAACCGGTGCTCTACGTCTGTGCTGAGGAGTCGGGCCAACAGGTGAAACTGCGCTGGCAGCGCTTGGCCCTGGGGAGCGGCGCCGATCAGCATGCCCCTGGCCTAGAACCACACCCAGGCGATCAGGATAGTCAGCTATTTCTGCTGCCGGAGATTGATCTAGAAACCATTCTGACGGAGTTGGAATCCCTGCGGCCCACGGTGGCCATTATCGACAGTATTCAGGCCCTCTACTATGCCAACCTGACCTCCGCCCCTGGGTCAGTGGCCCAGGTGCGGGAGTGTACCTCCGCCCTGATGCAGTTGGCCAAACGGTCCAATATTTCTCTCTTTATTGTCGGCCATGTCACTAAGGATGGGGCGATCGCTGGGCCCAAGGTACTGGAACACCTGGTGGACACCGTCCTCTACTTCGAAGGCGATCGCTTTGCCAGCCATCGCTTGCTGCGATCGGTGAAGAACCGATTTGGCGCCACCCACGAGTTGGGGGTGTTTGAAATGGTAAACCAGGGCCTGGCGGAGATTACCAACCCCTCCGCCCTATTTCTGGGCAACCGGGAGGAGCAGGTGCCCGGCATTGCCACCATCGTCGCCTGTGAGGGGACTCGCCCCCTGGTGGTGGAGCTGCAATCCCTGGTCAGCCCCACCAGCTACAGTTCTCCCCGGAGATCGACCACCGGCATTGAGTTTAACCGGTTGCTGCAGATTCTGGCGGTGCTGGAAAAGCGGGTGGGCATCCCCCTCTCCAAGTTAGATGCCTACGTCGCCTCGGCGGGGGGGCTGATGGTGGCGGAACCGGCGGCGGATTTAGGGGTGGCGATCGCCGTGGTGGCCAGCTTTCGCGATCGCCTGGTGGATCCTGAGTTGGTGCTGATCGGCGAGGTGGGTCTGGGGGGGCAGGTGCGGTCGGTTTCCCAGCTAGAGCTGCGCCTGAAGGAGGCGGTCAAGCTGGGGTTTAGGCGGGCGATCGTCCCCAAGGGGCAGGGGCTGAAGCTGGAGGGTCTGGAGATTGTGGAGGTGACCCGGGTGGTGGACGCCATTGCCCAGGCCCTGGCCAGTTAAGGTGTTGATCAGAACCCCCAGGAGACTGTTACCAGGAGACGGTAATTGATTAACGCAAATACTGGATAGAGATTCTGGATCACCTCCGCCCCCTAAACGGTCGTAGAGCGGTCGGACGCCGCTGCCGGGGGAATACCCCGCCCATCGGAATTTGGGCTACTTTTGTGGTCAGAGCTGGTTACACTATTAAGAATGGTAACGTTAGTGTTTAGGGAGGTGGGGCCATGACCCCGACGGTTGAGATCTACACCTGGAGTCGCTGTCCCTTTTGTATTCGGGCCAAGGCCCTGCTCGATCAAAAGGGTATTGTCTACACCGAGTACTGCATTGATGGCGATGAAGTAGCCCGTAACGCCATGGCTGAGCGAGCCCAGGGGCGGCGATCGCTGCCGCAAATTTTCATTAATAATCACCATGTCGGAGGCTGTGACGATCTCGTTGCCCTTGATCGACAGGGGGGTATTGAACCGCTGCTGACAACCCCCTCGGTCGCGGGCTAGAGGGGAATACGTTTTATGACAGAGCAGGGCTGCACTAGGTCGTCACCTGAGGAAGACCGCTAAGTTAGTTCAATGAATGTGATTGCAGTCAACTAGCCATGGCAGAGCAGCAGGCCCCAGGTAACCCATCGGTAGTCATCTACGACACCACCCTGCGGGACGGAGCCCAGCGGGAGGGACTAGCCCTGTCCACCGAAGATAAGCTACGCATTGCTCGTCGCCTGGATGCCCTGGGGGTTCCCTTTATTGAGGGGGGCTGGCCCGGTGCCAATCCAAAGGATGTTCAGTTTTTCTGGCAACTCCAGGAAGCTCCCCTGACCCAGGCCCAGCTAACGGCCTTCTGCTCCACCCGGCGCCCTGGTCGAACTGCCGCCGAGGACCCCCTGCTGCAACCGGTGTTGGCGGCAGGAACCAGCTGGATTACCCTATTTGGCAAGTCCTGGGACTTGCACGTAACCGCCGGACTGCAAACCACCCTGGCAGAAAACCTGGCCATGATCGAAGACAGCATTCGCTACCTGCGCCGCCAGGGTCGGCGGGTGATCTACGATGCTGAGCACTGGTTTGATGGCTACCAGGCCAACCCTGACTATGCTGTCCAAACCCTGGCGGCGGCCGCCCAGGCAGGGGCGGAGTGGCTGGTGCTCTGTGATACCAACGGCGGCACCCTACCGGATCAGATTACCGCCATCGTCCGAGCTGTGAATCAATGGCTCCAGGGCCAGCCCGCCCCCCGGGCCCAATTGGGAATTCACACCCACAATGACAGTGGCACCGCCGTGGCCAATGCCATGGCGGCGGTGGCCGCCGGTGCCACCATGGTGCAGGGGACTATCAACGGCTATGGTGAGCGCTGTGGTAATGCTAATCTCTGCACCCTAATCCCTAATCTGCAGCTCAAACTAGGGTATACCTGCCTGGCCCCAGCCCGGCTAGAGACCCTGGCGGAGACCAGTCGCTTCATCAGTGAGGTGGTGAATCTGGCCCCCGATGATCATGCGCCCTACGTGGGTCG
The DNA here is from genome assembly GCA_040381765.1 of Leptolyngbya sp. Classification (GTDB taxonomy): domain Bacteria; phylum Cyanobacteriota; class Cyanobacteriia; order Phormidesmidales; family Phormidesmidaceae; genus Nodosilinea. Next base: position 21,430 of record JBEIGU010000012.1, on the reverse strand, counting down.
CTCAGCCTTTGCCCACAAGGGGGGGATCCACGTTAGTGCGGTGCAGCGGGAACCCCGCACCTACGAGCACATTGAGCCCGCTGCCGTGGGTAATAGCCGCCGCATTGTGGTGTCGGATCAGGCCGGTCTTAGCAATGTGTTGATCAAGGCCCAAAGCTTTGGCTTGACCCTGCATCGCCATGACCCTGCCTCTCAGCAACTGCTCCACCGCCTCAAAACCCTAGAACAGGACGGGTACCAGTTTGAAGCCGCCGAGGCCAGCTTTGAGCTGTTGATGCGGGAGGCCCTGGGGGAACGTCCCCAATTCTTTGGGCTGCAGGGGTTCCACATCAATTGTCAACGTCAGATCTATGACCATCCGGAGGGGCATCCCGATCACACCAGCCAGTCCCTGGCGACAATTAAGGTGAAGGTGGGGCAGGAGGAAATTATTACCGCCGCCGAAGGGAATGGCCCGGTTGCCGCCCTGGATGCAGCTCTGCGTAAGGCCCTGGTCCATGCCTATCCGGCGATCGCTAACTTTCATCTGTCGGACTATAAGGTGCGGATTATTGACAGTGGAGCTGGCACCGCCGCTAAAACCCGGGTTCTGGTGGAGTCCAGTAATGGGCAACAACGCTGGACCACCCTGGGGGTTTCCACCAACATTATCGAAGCCTCTTATCAAGCGGTAGCAGAGGGGCTGGAGTATGGCCTGATGATCGAGGAAGATCAATCTCGGACTCAGGTACTCAAGGTGGGAGAACCAGATTCGGTTCAGACATCCAGCGCCTATGTAGAAAAAAGTGACAAATGAGGGATAAAATAAAAGTACCTGGTTTTTAGAAAGCCCCCTAAAACCAGGTACTGTAATTTCTGCAAGAGCATATTTTTTGGAAAGTCGTCAGAGTTTAAATGCCCCCAAGTAAACTTAACTTTTCCACTGAGCTCTGCAGCATAAATGTATTTTCCTCCAGATTAAGGGTTTTATCTTCCAGAAAAGTACTTAATTTGTTTTGCTCTCATTCCAGTATTGGTGAGGTTTACTCAGTATCATTACGGGGCTATAAACCAAGTCCAGGTTGAGAACCGTCGTTCTGCCCCCTCAGCCCCGATCCCTCCTCCAGAGGACGTAGCTTGGTTGACTGATAAAACATTGGCTTACGCGGTTCAAACCGCTGCCATCCAGACGAAGTTGGCCTTCGCCGACTAATCCATAACCCGCGTAGGCGGGTTTTGCCTGTCTAGGCGCGGCTTTTAGCCGCCAGCGTTGAGAATTTTTCAGTCCACCCAGGACATAGCTTGCCAGCCGCAGAGTGGGGTGCCGAAAAACCCCTTCAAAGTCCCCCTCCCGAGGGGAGAAGGGTTTAGGCTGGGAAAAATTCCAGGTTTCAAATTAGACGAGGTTTAGGTATTTGGAGCAACTCCACCAAACCCGATGCATTGGTGGCCCCTTGAATGCTCAACTCCAAGGGATGGACGAATCTATCCAAGATGGGTTTGGACAGGTCAAGATTGACCCAATGATGCTCCCGTCCTAATCGCAAGTTAATCTGACGTGGCTCGTTCTTGCTCGATACGGAGTCTAGGATCCTGGTGATTTTGCGAGTTAACTTCAGAGGGGCGCGGCGACCCATGCTACCTTCGGCTTCTGTGAACCCTGGGTGGAACGGTCTGCCGCACAGGTGTAAAGAGGAAGAGACAAATGATAGATTTAGGAGGCTTTAGGTTCGGTCGATGATCATAACCGTTGCCAGCTTTAAAGGAGGCGTGGGTAAAACCACCACCGCCATCCACCTGGCAGCCTTTCTGCAGGGATATGCTCCCACCCTTTTGATCGATGCTGACCCCAACCGATCGGCACTGCTCTGGGCCAGTCGGGGTAACCTGCCCTTTCCGGTGGTGGATGAATGGGGAGCGGAGGGCTATGGCGATCGCGCCACCCACGTGGTGATTGATACCCCCGCCCGCCCTAACCCAGAGGACCTGGCCCTGCTGGTCAGTAGTTGTGATCTCCTGATCCTCCCCACCACCCCCGACACCCTGGCCCTGGACGCCCTGGCCCTGATGGTGGACTATCTCAGCCAAATGCAATGGGTCAACTACAAAATTCTGTTAACCATCACCCCACCCCCCCCTAGTCAAGCGGGGCCAGCGGTTAGGGCCATGCTAGAAAACATCCCCCTGCCCCTATTCAAAGGCGGGATCAGGCGCTATGCCGCCTACCAAAAAGCTGCCCAGATGGGCAGAATAGTCTACGAAGTGAAGGATCCAAAGGCGGAGACAGCCTGGACCGACTACGGGGCGGTGGGGCAAGAACTGCTGCACCCCTAAGCCCTGGGGTGGGTGAGCCGATGCGAGGGCAGCCAGGGCAGGATAAATTTATATATGGTGAGCAAACGGAGAGCTAACGTCCCGATGAAATTGCAACGCACTACCCTAATTCTAGTAGGTCTGGCCCTGCTGCTGGGGTCGGGGGTGATCCTGTCTGAGTCCCAGTGGTTCAAGTCTTTGAAATCTAAAGCCAACCCAGAACTTGAGGATACCCAGTCTCCCATTCTTACCTTTTCTGAAGGTGAGGTGCAGGCCATTACCCTGGAACGGGGGGAGGGAACCCTCAGCCTGGAGCGCCAAGCCGATGGCAGCTGGCGTCTCACCCGCCCCATCCAGAGTGGGGCGGAGGCGGGGGCCGTAGCCTTTTTACTCAGCCGCTTAAACACCGATCGACCGCTGCAGCGGGTGACGATGCAGCCGGATCAAGCTGCCGACTTCGGTTTTACCGAACCCATGGGCACCGTCACCCTGACCCTAGGGGATGACCGTCGCCATACCCTGATTCTAGGGGGACCCGACTTCAGTGGGAGTGCCTACTACGCCGTTGTGGATCCTCCCAGCTGGCCCCCCCAGGCCGGCGGTGAACCCTACCCGGTGCTGGTGGTCAATGCCGATGTGGCCACGGCTATTCAGCGCCCCCTGGGGGAATGGCAGCCAGCCAACCCTGAGGAGCCCTTGGGGGGAGAGGCCGACCAGCCCGCCCCAGCCCCTGAGGGGCCGGCCCAATCTGATAAGTCGGAAACCCTACCGGTACTAGAGACCCCGGCCCCATCCCAGGGGGAATAGGACCGGGGCCGGGGTAAGACGGATAGGATCAGGCGGTCAGCTGCACCTGCTGTAGTTGAGCCCGCAGGGTATCTCCCTCCATGACTTCGGTTTGCAGCAGTTGCTGGGCCAGGGTTTCCAGCAGCGATCGGTTGTCCTGCAGAATCGATCGGGCCCGTTGATGGCCCTCTTCCACCAGTTCCTTGACTTCCGCATCGATCGCCCGGGCGGTATCGTCACTCACCGGCCGACGGGAATTGGGCATACCGTTGTCAAGGAAAGCGTTGCGTTGCCCGCGATCGTAGGCCAGGGGCCCCAGCACCTTACTCATGCCGTAGGTGGTCACCATCTGCTCCGCCAGATCCGTAGCCCGCTGCAGGTCATTGGAGGCGCCGGTGGTGATGCGGCCAAAGATCAACTCCTCCGCCGATCGCCCCCCCAGCAGGGTGGCAATTTGCCCCTTTAACTCCGCCTCATCCCGCAGAAAGCGATCCTCCGTGGGGAGTTGCAGGGTATAACCGAGGGCAGCCATGCCCCGGGGCACAATGGAGATTTTCTCAATCTGGTCAGAGCCCGGCATCACCGCCCCCACCAGGGCATGGCCGACTTCGTGGTAGGCGACAATTTCCTTCTCCTTATCGCTGAGCACCCGGCTCTTCTTCTCCAGACCCGCCACCAACCGCTCGATCGCTTCGCCGAAGTCCTGCTGTTCCACCTGGGTACTATGACGCCGGGCGGCCAGCAGGGCAGCCTCGTTCACCAGGTTAGCCAGGTCCGCACCGGCAAACCCCGGCGTACGGGTAGCAATTTGCTTCAGGTCCACCGCGTCGGACAGTTTCACATCCCGGGCATGGATCTGGAGAATGGCTTCCCTGCCCTTCAGGTCCGGTCGATCCACCAGCACCTGGCGATCAAACCGACCAGGGCGTAGCAGAGCCGGATCCAAAGTTTCCGGTCGATTGGTGGCGGCCAGCACAATCACCGTGGTGGCACCGGCATCAAAGCCATCCATCTCCGTTAACAATTGATTCAGGGTTTGCTCCCGTTCGTCGTTCCCCCCGTAGAAGCCAGAGGAGGCCCGGGACTTACCGATGGCATCCAGCTCATCGATAAAGATAATGCAGGGAGCCTGTTTCTTAGCCTGATCAAACAAATCCCGCACCCGGGAGGAGCCAACCCCAACAAACAGCTCCACAAACTCCGATCCGGAGATGCTGAAGAAGGGCACCCCCGCTTCGCCGGCCACCGCCTTAGCCATCAGGGTTTTACCCGTACCGGGGGGGCCCACCAGCAACACCCCCTTAGGAATTTTGGCCCCCAGATCGGTGAACCGTTTAGGGGTCTTGAGAAAGTCCACAATCTCCACCAATTCTGCCTTGGCTTCCTCGACGCCGGCCACATCATCAAAGGTGATTTTGCCGGTCTCGCCCTCAACGTAAACCTTGGCCTTGCTTTTGCCGATGGAAAGGGCCCCCTGGGGTCCGCCGTTGCGGGCCAGGAAGAAACGCCAGATACCAATGAAAATTAGGGGTGGGATCACCCAGCTCAGTAAGCTGCCAAACCATTGGCCCTTGGGGGGCGGTACCGCCGCAAACTCCACCCCTTTGTCCTCCAAGCGTTGGGGCAGTTGCAGATCAAAGATTGGGGTGGTGGTGTAGACCTCCCCGGGTTGACCCGCCTCATCCTTCACCTGGTAGCGAATCTCGTTCTGGCCCACGGAGACCCTTAAAATTTCGTGTTCATCCACCCGGTGGATGAACATGCTGTAGGGTTCCTTGGCGAGTTGGGAGCCAAACAGGCTGGAGAAAACGATATTGATCAGAAGCAGACCACTGGCGATCAAAAGCACCAGGTTAGCCAACAGGCGCGATCGCGACGGTTTTGGATCTTTGTTAACAGGCATAATCACACCGGGGAGAAACAATAATTATCAGGGCTGCAACCTCCCCCTGGGGTTATTTCACGTCCACATCTACGGTGGTGGTGGCATCCAGGGGATCGGTCTTGCCATGCTGGCGGCGACGGTTACGGCCAGCCAAGAGCATCTGGGAGAGGGATGCGACCAGAAGAGAGGCCACGATGCCATCGTCGATCCAACCCAGGATGGGGACCACATCGGGGGAAATATCGATGGGGCTGAGCAGGTAGAGCAGGGTGACCCCCACCAAAACCCAACGATATTGGGGGTGCTCCAGGGTGTTCTGATACCACTTATAGAACGATTGAACCAGTTTATCCATGGCATGGCCTTAAATCCGTTGTTTCTATGGTGCCATGGGTCAGTTGGGGGCTCCTGGCGAAATAGCCGCCCTTTTAGGGGGAAACCACCATACCGGGTACTCTGGAGTGCCCCTCAGGCGACCCTTCCATCGGGGGCAGGAGTCAGAGCTCAGGCGACAGTAGTGGTCTAGCAAGATTTAGGTGAGCAGTAAATCTCTCCCCGCCCCCCTATCCCCCCGTCTCCCCTGCTGGTCTCAATCCGTCACTTTAAGGTTGACTGACTACTAGGGAGCCATGCGTTTTTGCAAAGAGGCGGCGCGCCGCTTTGCCGTAGGGTTGGTAGGCTCGAGGGCCAGGGCAGTTTGGTAGGTTTCCATGGCCTGTTTCATCAGCTGTTTGCGTTCGTAACTATGGGCCAGGTTATTCAGGGCCGTGACATAGTCGGGGGCAATCTTTAAAGCCTCGCGATAATTGCGGATCGCCAAGTCGTATTGCTCCTGGGCGAAATAGGCATAACCCAGGGCATTATGCACCAGGGCGGCATTTTCCAGTTCCTCGCCATTCACCTGCTTGAGGGCCTGCTGCAGGTAGAGAGCTGCCTGGGTGTAGAGTTTCTTATCTAATAACAGGCTACCTAGCTCGTAGTACTCCTGGGCCGTTCCTTTGTCCTTGGTTAGCTTGGCTTGTAGGCGAGACAGGGTGCCCTCAATGCGGCGGGTCTTGAGCACCTGGCGGATCACAAAGAAGGCGGCCACCGCCAGCAGGGTCAGGAGTACCGCCAGGTAAATTAGAAGTAGATTGCTATTCTCCATGGGCCATGGGTATCTGAGGATTCTATCGCTATTGTCACACGGGGATCGATGGGTGGCCGCTGAGCCTGAATCAGGGTAACCCCCAGAATTGGATGCGCTGGGCTAGCCAACCGCTGTTATACCAGTCATCAAGGGTCTGGTTCACCAGGCGGTGCAGGGATTGAAATTGTTGGCCCTTGGGCAGGGCGATCGCCAGGGGCTCCACCGATAGCTGGTCCGGTAGCAATCGATAGCCCTGCTGTTGCTGTTGCCACCCCACTAAAACACTCAGATCCGCCGCCAGGGCATCAATCTGACCCCCGGCCAGGGCAGCAAACCCCTCTGGGTAGGTAGCCAGGGGCAGCAGGTTAGCCCCCGGCAGATGATAACGAAGGGTGGCCAGGGTACTGGATCCTTGAAGTACCCCCAGGGTAGCCCCCTGCAGTTGGAAGGCTCGCTGCCATGCGGGATCAGCCACCAACAGGCCAGCACCATCCAGGTAATAGGGCAGGCTAAAATGCACCAGGCGACGACGCCCCGTCGTCACGGTGAGTCCCGCGATGATCAGGTCAACGTCGTCTGCCAGCAAGGCGGGGATACGCTCTTGGTGGCTCAGGGGTTTCAGCACCAAGGTTTCAGGGGTATTAAAGATGGTCTGGGATAGTTCGCGGGCCAAATCCACTTCTAACCCCGCCAACTCCCCCTCCGGAGTCCGAAAAGCCAGCGGTCGCCAGTGCTCTCGCACCCCCACCACCAGATGGCCTCGGGCTTTAATGGTTTCTAAGTCTGCAGCAAAAACCGGGGGGACAGACCACTGTACCCCTCCCACCATAGCCCATGCCACCATAGCCCCCCAAAGGACCAGTGCCTGGCCCATCATCACTAGACCCGGGCGGCCACCTCGACCACCCTGGCAAAGCCCTCGGCATCCAGCAGGGCCATCTGGGCCAGCATCTTACGATTCAAGTCAATGTTGGCTTTCTTGAGCTGCCCCATCAGTTGACTGTAGCTAACACCATGGATCCGGGCGGCAGCGTTGATACGGGTAATCCAGAGGCGGCGAAAGTCGCGCTTGCGGTTGCGGCGATCGCGATAGGCGTAGCGCAGGGCCTTCATCACCTGTTGATTGGCGGTGCGAAATAGCTTGGAATGGGAGCCCCTGAACCCCTTTGCCAACTTGAGAATTTTATTGCGGCGCTTGCGAGCTACATTACCGCGCTTGACACGTGCCATGGTTGTTTACGTTCCTTGGGAATAGACTAAAAACCTGAAGGATCAAAACCCAAATCTTAGCTGAACAGAGTGATCGCTAAGTTGTCGAAACCCCAGTTTGCCAGTACCTCACCTTAGAGGTAGGGCAACATCAGCTCTACGTTGGGGGCGTCTTCCTCAGACACCAGGGCCATCTTAGATAGACGGGACCGGCGATCGGCGCCCTTGTGCTGCAGTAGGTGATTCTTAAAGGCTTTGCGGCGCATAATCTTGCCACTGCCGGTGCGCTGGAAACGCTTGGCAGCCGCCTTGCGCGATTTTAGTTTGGGCATGGTTACAGGTTATTTCGACACAGCTTTTAATTCTAGCACGTCCTGATCGAACAAACTGAGGAGGATGGCAGAGAAACCCGCTGCTTCTGACCCCCTCTTAAAAGGCTGCAAAATTTACACCGCCGAGTACTAGCCCTCTGCTTGGTAGCCCCGGACTTTGACATTTGACAGAGGTGATAAAATCCTTATGATTATTTGATTGACTGAAGTAGTGTAGCAGTGTAATAGTGCCACGGCTTTACGGTTCTAGGGTTTAACCAAGGTGCCGGCAAGTGGGCGCGGGTGTGAAGTCCTTAATGACCTAATCCGTCATTTGGCTTACTGTCTATTGAACACGGTGTCATTCATTTAATCCTGGTTAAAGTTGTGAGGAGTAAAAACATGAGTTACGTAAAGCAGACGTTCTGGTTGGCGGGCCTAGCCGCAGCTATCACTCTCGGGGGCAGCTTGCCGGCCCATGCAGATGGCTGTGATGTGAGGAAGACAGCAGACAGTACCGATGGTATCAAGGTGGCTGAGGTCACCACTGACGCTGCGGTTCAAACTGTAGTTGAAGAAACGGTTCAACCCTCCAGTTCACCTGTGGTGCCCGCTGTCGAGGCCAGTGCTGTTCAGGTCATTGAAGGAGTGGAAACTCCAGTGACTACCGAGGCCAAGCTGCTGACTGAACCGACCGCCACCGTCAGCGAAGCCTCTGCCCTGAGTGTCAGCACCGCCGATTTCCAATCGGTTCCCAGTACCGAATCATTTCAGGCTCCCGCCTACGGTGAAGGGGTGGACGTAGCCCAGGTGTCCCGGGGTAGCTATGGTAGCGTTTCCCCAGCCTACCTGGGGATTGGTGGTAACCTCGGGATTGGTGACGCCGATAGCGCCGTGGGTGACTTTGGCTTTGCCGTGGTCAGCAAGATTTCCCTCGGGCCCCGGTTCTCCGTTAGACCTAGCTTTTTGCTATCGGAGCGGTTTAGTAATTTCACCGTACCCCTCACCTTCAACCTCAATACCATGCGGTTAGGCGGGTTCCGCTTCCAGCCCTATATCGGTGGTGGGGTGGATATCCCCTTCAACGGCAACACCGCCTTCCTGGTCAATGCTGGGGCAGATGTGCCGATCTCCCGTGACTTCACCCTTAACACCAATGCTAACTGGCGCGTGACCAGCGGCTTTGCCCTGGGTGTCACCTTTGGGTTAGGCTACAACTTCCCGTTTATTTTTGAGTAGAACCATGCCCGGGCCAGGTGCCCGGAGTTAGATGAGGGCCAAGGTGAGAGGATCTAACCATATCCTACCTTGGCTTTTTTTTGCAGACCCTGGCAGAGGTTCGCCCACTGTTCCTGGCTCCCGGTTTGGGGTCATGCCCGTCTGTGGGCCTGCTGGCCGGCGGTTTGGCAGGCGGCGATCGCCTGGTCAGGATCAGCCAGAATCGTCCCATAGCTGATGTCGGCAATGCGAACGGAGGCCAGGCGGGTGTGCAGACCGTAGTGACGGGCCAGGTCGGTGATGCCCATAGCGTTGTGACGGCCAAAGGTGACAATACTGTAGTAACCCCCCAGCAGGTGGGCGGTCAACATCGCTGCCTCGGCGATGCCAACGACGGGGATGCAGAGCTCATGGCGGGCGGCCTTCAGCCCCGGATCACCAAAGCACCCAATGATGGCGGCGTCATGGCCAGGGGCGTGGGCTTTGAGGGCCGCAACCGTCTGAACAGCGGCGGCGGTAAATTCAAAATGGGAGCGAATTACCTTGTGGCCTGGAGCGGTAATGCCGGTAATGATGGTCTGGGGGGCGGCTACGGTGCGGGCGACCGCCACCATACGATCGCTGATCGCCTGGGTGGAATTGCTATTCACTAAGAGTAACTTGATCGCCGCTCCAGGATTGCTGAAGGCATGGGTGACCATCTGTCTCATTACTCAGGGCTACGACTATGCTTGCCAAAATCGAGTTAGACAATTTTGATAGATATCTTGTCATTCAAGATACTGGCTACTGAATTCTACCCCCCTCGAAAAATCTCCGAATACTAGGATGTTTTGGCGGCTCTAACCACAGCTGTCTCCCCATCACTCTTAACCTTGATTTCCTGCAGGCGCTGCTGCAAATACTCACCAGCGGTGATTTCAGGGTAGCGGCGGTAGCCACCGGTGCGATGGAGAAACTGAGGTTGGGGTGATAGGTCGACCTCAGGGCGAGGATGGACAAAAAAGGGGATGGATAGCCGGGACAGGTCAGCCTGGTGAGGGTTGACGACTCGATGGGTGGTGCTTTTAATCAGCCCGTTGGTCAGGTTTTGCAGCATATCGCCAGTATCCACCACGAGCTGATCCGAGTTCACCTGAACTGGCACCCACTCCCCCGCCTGGCAAAGGATTTCCAGCCCTGGCGCGGTAGCGCTACAGAGTAGGGTAATTAAATTAATGTCTTCGTGGGGAGCCGCCCGCAGGCTACCAGGGGGAACCTCCGCCGGCAGTGGTGGATAGTGGGCTAGGCGCAGGACGGTGTTCCCGCCGGTGGCCATCTCTACCAACCAATTGATGGGTTGATCCAGGTAGAGGGCGCAGGCCTGCAGGAGTAGCCGAGCACAATCCTCCAGTTCTGCATACAAACGCCTCATGATCGGTTGGAAATCAGGGATTTCCTGGGGCCAGGGCGCATCGGCATGGCTCAGGCTGTAGGCATTGATATGCCAGAATTCCTTCAAATCTGGGACGGTGTAACCCTTGGCCTGCTCCTGGGCAAAGGCGGTGAACCCCCCTTTGCCCGGTTCTTGGTAACGGACTTTGATCGGTTCCGGTAGTTCAAAAAACTGGGTGGTCACCTGGTAGGCTTGCTCCAGCAGGGCGGGGCTCAGAGGGCTCCGATCTAAAATGAAAAACCCAACCTTTTGCAGGGCTGTGCCTAAATGGGCGATCGCCTGATCACGGGCTATTCCTCCGGGCCTGACTAAATCACTGTAGTTAACACTTGGAATTCTGATTGGGGTCATCTTTAAAGGCCAACTGGGGAATTCCTCCCTAACTCCACCTGGGGAGCCCTGAGGGATTTAACGGGCTTCTAGCAAAAAAGGATGATTTCGGGCCTGCACGGGTCGAGCATTAAGGGGGAAGAGGGCCTGAAAAGCCCCTAATTGGGCAGTAGAAACCTCCAGAGGAGACTGGAAAACCACCCATTGGACAGCCTCAGTACAGGGAGGAGTGGTGAGGGAGCCGAGGTAGCGAAAACTAGCACGTTGCTCAGGTACCAGAGCCGCCAAGTTAATTATGGCTGATGCTACGGTAATTTCTTCACTGGGCTGACTGGGCATGGCTTCCCACACCAATTTAAGAGTTGGCTTGGGCTCTCCTTCTACAATAAAAATACCGAGTACGGCCAGTTTACCCTGGTGGTTAGCATGCACCAGATGCAATTCCATCGGAAGATTTATACCATCAACGGTGTGTTCACTCGGGTGATGGAAGTGAAATTGCTTGAGGGTAAAGGTGTGGTTGTTAAGGGTAACCGTGTTGCCAGGATCAACGTTGACCTGAATGCTATGGCCAGTGTTCATGATCCGTAGGGGAACTGTCTGGTAGTCGATGACCATAGCGCCCGGATCAGCCTTGACCGGTTGGCGCAGATCAATGGGAGACTGCTCCTCCCCTAAACTACAGGCGCTAAATTCTGGAGAGAGATCTCCCCAATGTTCGGGACCGGCTATACCACTGTAACTCCAGTCGTAGGTCTCTGCCCTAGCCAGTTGTGGTTGGAGAGCAAGATGGCTCAGAAGTGCGATCGTCACCCAACCAACCAGGGTAAATGAAGGTAAAACCATCAACAGGTTCATGACCGATGTTCTGCAGAGAAGATAACCCAGCTCATCCACCAGAAAATTAGAATAACCTGCCTATAGCGGTTTTCGATAGAGTGAGGCACGTCATTGCTCAGTCCTACCCCCCAGCGCCTGGCTGTATAAGTTTGACGCTGTCCCCCCCCTTGCCAAACCCCCCCTTGCCAAGGGGACAGGGGGGTGTTCACATCGCACTTCACCCGAGTGAAATCCGCTATATCATTGGGGAAAAATTTTTAACCACTCCTTCTGCATACTAATAACCTGCCAACCCTGTTGCTGAGCAGCCAGAAGAGAGGCATTATCGGCTTCACTGTAAACAAACTCCCGGGCTCCATCGTCATGATTTACCAGGAGTTGTAAAGAGTCATAGGGTGAACTCTGGCTATAGGTCAGCATGGCAATATCCCCACCAGAACGGACATTGCCGCAAGCCAGCACCGGTGGTTTACCGATCGCCCGCTCAATGCCCACGGGCTTACCCCTTTGATCATTGATTAGATCCACCACGGGTCGACGCCAGATTTCAAAACCGCCATCAACCTGACGATATTCTTTTTCTAGAGCGCTGCCGATCACCTGTTGGGCCGGAATTCCGTAGATGGGCCAGGAGATTTGGCGCATCAGATCGATATCTCCAGCGGAACATAGCCAGGTTTGAAAGCCATGGGCCTGCAGATAGCTCAGCAGTTCTAACTGGGGTTGGTAAACGAGTCGGCTATAGGCCAACCCATAATGGGGATGGACAGCGGTGGCGAAGAACCGATTAACCGCCTCAAGGAACTGGGCCTGGGCCATGTTACCAGTCACCCAGAGAGCGACACGCAGCAGACTATCGGTAGCAGTCTGTTGATGACTCAAATCCATCTGATTTAGGGTGAACAGCTCTGCCACCATGGGCTTAGCAGCCAGATCGGGATGGTCGGCTATCTGAGTCTTCAGGTAATCCATGATAAACATAGCCTGGACCAGGGGTTGCTCACACCACAGGGTACCATCGTTGTCGAAGGTGGCAATGCGGTCTACCGGGGGAATATAGTGGGGTGAACCCGGGCTGCAAGCCCTGTGAACGAAATTAACAATAGCTTTTTTAAGACTACCTGGCCGCCAGGATGGTAACGGATCGGCAAACCCTTGAGAAACAGCCGGGGCAGATTTGGGAAGCCCTAGGGAAAGACCGAAGCCACCAGCCATCTGGAGCAACTGAGATCGACGAAGTCCCATAGAACTAACAGATGGAGCTAATCTTGAGTTACTAACCAGGTTGGAGCAACTTGAGTACTATCTGCGAAGGACTGCATACCAGGGTCAAACCCCTGCAATGTCAGGGAGCCAGGGGTAGACTCATTGATGTATACCATGTAATTACTCATCAAAAAATAAACCCCCACCAGGGCCGCTGCGGAGGAAGCCACCAAAAAACCAGCTAGCATAAGGGAAAACTCTTGCACCTTCAACGCTTGATCCATCAAGCGCAAGGCCCAAGCCACTAGAGTCACTACGATAGCTAGGATAAGAAACAACATGGGACAAAAAAACTTATATTTATATCTAACGTAATGATGTTAAATATCGTAACAGTCTTTCATAAAACTAGCAGGACTTCCACAGAAAGAATTTGGTTTTATGGCTGTACTAGATAACCCGTCTCCAGTTAGTCGGGGCTGGTTAACCGCACCGGTACCTGATGTTGCTGAAGGTAGTGCTTTACCTCGCTCACCGTTAACTGGCCGTAGTGCAATAGGGAGGCCAACAGGGCAGCCTCGGCCCTACCGGCGGTTAGTGCTTCGTAAATATGACGGCAGTTTCCGGCTCCGCCTGAGGCAATTACCGGCACCGGCACCCGATCGGCAATCCTGCGGGTGAGTTCCAGGTCATAGCCAGCCTGGGTACCATCGGCATCCATGCTGGTGACCAGTAGTTCGCCGGCCCCCCGACTTACCATGGTTTCGGCCCAACCCAGCGCATCTAAACCCGTATTCTCCCGCCCGCCCCGTACGTAGACATCCCAAGCAGGCGAGCTAGCCCCTGGACGGCGGCGGGCGTCGATCGCCACCACAATACATTGAGATCCAAAGCGATCGCTGGCTTCATTGATTAACTCGGGGCGCCTCACGGCAGCAGAGTTAATACTCACCTTATCAGCCCCGGCTCGTAACAATCGCTTAATGGTCTCTAAGGATTGAATCCCACCGCCCACCGTCAAGGGAATAAACACCCGTTCTGCGGTTTGGTAGACCACATCGTAGATAATGTCCCGGTCTTCGTGGGTTGCCGTAATGTCTAAAAACACCAACTCATCGGCACCGGCATCGTTGTAGGCCTGAGCCAGCTCCACCGGATCCCCCGCATCCTGCAGGTCAACAAAGTTGACCCCCTTAACCACCCGCCCTGCCTTGACATCTAAGCAGGGCAAAATCCGTTTCGCCAGCATCAGGCCCACCTTTCTACACCATATCTTTGTACTGTACCTGAATAGGCAGGGGGATGTTCTACCTGCTCCGGTTCGACCAACCCCGGTCAGCAGAGATCGGGATGATTAAGGGTCAAGACGCTGATAAACTGAAACATAATGTTATTTGCAGATTGCAGTTGGAGCCCTTGTTCATCATGGCTTTAGAGATTGGCCAAAACGTCAAAATTATCCGTCTGAGAGACCGTGTACCCTCTGAAACCGTCAGTCGTCTGGGTAAGGTGGGGCAGGTGCGCGACTTTAAAATGACCGATGGCAGTGGGGTGGGGGTTGTAGTCCAGTTTGATGACAAGTACACCACCTGGTTTTTTGAAGACGAGCTCGGACCAGCCTAGGGAAAGGCTCGGGCTGAATAGCATGACCCCATTAGCACCAGGGCTATGGCTCAAATTCTGACCTTTTTAGGCAAGGGGGGCTGTGGCAGCAGTACCCTCGCCATTGCCGCCGCCAAACAGCAAGCCATGGACGGTAAGCGGGTGTTGCTGGCTATCCAGGATGTCACGCCGGCCCCAGGTCTCCTACTGGGTCACGAGTTAACTCCTGACCCCCAGTTAGTTGAGCCTAACCTTTGGGCATTGCAATTCCAATCCACGGTGCTGCTGGAACGGAGCTGGGAAACCATCAAGGGGCTAGAATCCCAGTATTTGCGGACCCCCTTTCTTAAGGATATCTACGGCCAGGAGCTAGGAGTGCTGCCAGGCATGGATGCCGCCCTGGCCCTGAACGCCCTGCGGGAATACGAGGGCAGCGGTGCCTACGAGGTGATCGTCTACGATGGCATCGATCCCATGGTAACCCTGCGCATGGCCGGGTTACCAGAGGTGTTGGACTGGTATGTGCGCCGCTTCCGGGGGGTGTTTCAACAGTCAGACCTGGTGCGGGTGTTATCTCCCTTTATCCAACCGATCTCGGCGGCGGTGTTGGCCACCGACTGGTCGGGGGATATCTGGGACAAACCCACGGGGGAGGTGCGATCGCTGCTGGAACAGGGCCGTGATGCCATTAGCGATCCCTACCGGATGTTAGCCTTTTTAGTCACCACCCCCAGCGCCGGTGCCATTGCCACGGCCCGCTACCTGTGGGGTAGTGCCCAACAGGTCGGCTTGACCGTGGGGGCGGTTTGCGTCAACCAGGGGGATTTAGGATCCCGCTACGAACGGGCCTTTGCCCCCCTGCCCCACTTCCCCATGCCCCAGCGCCCAGGGGAGGATAGCCAGGACTGGTCTGGCCTAATTGCTGCCTTGCCGGACCCCCAGCAGATCGCCCGGACCGCTAACCGGTCAACGGTGGTGGATCTCCAGTCTCAGGTGGTCAAACTGTTTTTACCTACCTTTGATAAGAGCCAGGTGAAGCTCACCCAGTATGGGCCCGAGGTCACGGTGGAAGCCGGTGATCAACGGCGCAATCTCTCCTTACCAGCCGCCCTACAGGGGCGATCGGTAAAGGGGGCTAAGTTCCAGGATGAGTACCTGGTGATTTCCTTTACCTAAGGCGATCGTGATCGGTGACCCTATTAGTATTCTCTCTATAAAATTCCGCCATGGTTGATCCCTCCTCCTCTCCCCCCCAGCCCCTCCCCCTTGAGGCGGAGGCTGCTGTTCCTGAGGGCAGTGCCGCTCGACAATTGCTGGGGATGAAGGGTGCTAAAGCCGGCGAAACCTCCATCTGGAAAATCCGGCTGCAGTTGATGAAGCCGATTACCTGGATTCCCCTGATCTGGGGGGTGGTATGCGGGGCGGCCTCCTCTGGCCAGTTTCGCTGGACCCTTGAAAATGTGCTGATTTCTGCCGCCTGTATGTTGCTGTCAGGGCCCTTACTGACCGGCTATACCCAAACTTTAAACGACTTTTACGATCGCGACATCGACGCCATCAACGAACCCTATCGACCCATTCCCTCCGGGGCGATTTCCGTCCGCCAGGTGGTCAGCCAGATTCTGATCCTGCTGGGGGCAGGGGTGGGCCTGGCCTATGCCCTAGACCGCTGGGCTGGCCATAGCTTCCCTACCCTGACAGCTCTTACCCTGGGGGGCTGCCTGCTCGCCTATATCTATTCAGCGCCACCGCTAAAACTTAAACAAAATGGCTGGTTGGGTAACTACGCCCTGGGAGCCAGCTACATTGCCCTGCCCTGGTGGGCCGGCCACGCCCTGTTTGGCGATCTCAACTGGACCATTGTTGCCGTTACCCTGTTCTACAGCCTGGCCGGCTTGGGCATTGCCGTGGTCAACGACTTTAAGAGCCTGGAGGGCGATCGCCAGATGGGTCTAAAGTCCCTGCCGGTGATGTTTGGCATCACCGCCGCCGCCTGGATTTGCGTACTGATGATTGACATTTTCCAGGGGGGCATCGCCGCCTACCTGATGGCCATCCACCAAAACCTCTACGCCGTACTGCTGGTGCTGCTGATTATCCCCCAGATTACCTTTCAGGACATGTACTTCCTGCGAGACCCGCTGACCAACGATGTCAAGTATCAGGCCAGTGCCCAACCGTTTTTGGTGTTGGGCATGCTGGTGGCGGGCCTGGCCCTGGGCCATGGGGGGGTTTGACCGTTGGCAGCGAGGCCCTAACCTTGCTGAAATCCCCTAAAGCCTCTACAGTGCTTTTTATTCCATGATCCCTGGCATTATCCGACCTTAAGCCCATGATGCGATTCTGGTTACCCTGGCTGCCCTCGTCCTCTGGCCTAGAACCCGAGGCAGATCATGGCAATTTCTCTAGAACCGTACCCCACCGTCGGCCAGGTCAACCCAGCTCAAAGTCGCCAAGGTCCCGCACCAGAAAGCCATCCCTAAAACCACCGGATCGATCCCAGCGGCTCCTCTGGCTGGGGTTAATCCTAACCGCCTTAACCGCCGGGGGAGTCACTCGGATTGTACGGGTGGTTCAGAGCACCTACGCCAGTCTTCCCGATGCCAAGCTAGCCTTGACCTATCAGCGCGATGGCACCATCACCATGGTCTCTGCCGATGGCGTCATCTTGCAAAAGCTAGGACCAGCCTCCCACGAAACCCTATCCTACGATGACATTCCCCGTAACCTGGTGAATGCCTTTATTGCCTCGGAGGATCAGCGTTTTTATGATCATCAGGGCGTGGACCTGCGAGGTATTGGCCGGGCCATTGGGGCTAACCTGCGTCAGCGAGATGTGGTGGAGGGGGCCAGCACCATTACCCAGCAGCTAGCTCGCATTGTTTACCTCACCCAGGAGCGGAGTTTTCAGCGTAAAGCCAAGGAAATTTTACTGGCCCATAAGTTAGAACAAAACCTTGAGAAAAACCAGATTATGGAGCGCTACCTGAATCTGGTCTATCTGGGCTCTGGGGCCTATGGGGTGGCGGATGCAGCCTGGGTCTATTTTGCCAAGACCATTGACCAGTTAACCCTAGCTGAGGCCGCGATGATTGCGGGTATGGCGCCAGCTCCTAGCCTTTACTCCCCGGTGGTTAACCCGGAGGCGGCTCGCAATCAGCGCAATCGAGTCATTCGCCGGATGCTGGAGACCGGAGAGATTAGCGCCGCCGAAGCGGAGGTGGCGATCGCCGCGCCAGTTGAGGTTAACTCAAAGCAGCCCAAGTTTCTCTACAGTGAGTTCCCCTACTTCACCATCTACGTACAAAAACAACTAGAACAGTTACTCACCACCGATCAACTGGAGGCCGGTGGGTTGACGGTGGAAACTAGCCTGAACGTGGGCTGGCAGCGTAAAGCAGAACAGACCGTAGACCAGGCCATTGATCGCTACAGCAGCTGGCAGGGCATTGAGCAGGTGGCCCTGGTGGCGGTTGACCCCCGCTATGGGGAAATCAAGGCCATGGTGGGGGGTAACGACTTTCTCGATAGTCAGTTTAACCGAGTTACCCAAGCCCAGAGACAACCGGGGTCAACCTTTAAGACCTTTGTCTACGCCACAGCCATTGCCGCTGGGTTCTCTCCCTATAAGGAATATAATGATGCCCGCTATGTTGTGGATGGCTACGAACCCAAAAACTATGGAGAAACCTATAGTGGTAAGGTTGATCTGCTGAAGGCTCTGCGGAATTCCATCAACATTGTCGCCGTCAAACTGATCGTCGATGTCGGCTTTGACCCGGTGGTGAACATTGCCAAGCGCATGGGCATTGATTCTCCCCTACTACCCGCCTACTCCCTGGCCTTGGGGTCGTCGGAGGTGAACCTGCTGGAACTCACCAGCGCCTACGGCAGCTTAGCCAATCGGGGTCGTCATGTCCCTGTCCACGGTATCCGTCGAGTCCTGAATAGCCAGGGGGAGGTGATCTACGAAACCCCCAAGAAGACCCTCCAGGCCATCGATGAAAATACCGCAGCGATCATGACCTGGATGCTGCGGGGGGTGGTGGAGGGGGGTACCGGTAGTAACGCTTCCCTGGGTCGCCCCGTGGCCGGTAAGACGGGCACTTCGGAAAAAAACCGCGATCTCTGGTTTATTGGCTATATTCCCCAATTGGCGACTGGGGTGTGGATGGGCAACGACGATAGTAGCCCCAGCCGGGGTACTAGCACCACCGCCGCCGCCATCTGGCGCATGTTTATGCGCCAGCTGATGGATGAAATCCCGGTGGAACAGTTTCCTGAGCTGCCACGCCTGGGTGGTCGTAAGGGCAGTATTAAGGCCCAACCGATCAAACCCGGTCGAGTGATTGCGGAGGAATCCTCCACCCCTGCTAAAAAGTCTACCCCTGAGTCGGCGGGGGCAAGCTCCAACTCCTCCAGCGATCAGGATGCAGAGGGCAGACCTGGGCCTCCTGACCCTATCTCCAGTCCCTCCCCATCGGTAAATCAGGATAGGCCAGCCCCAGAACGTGGGCCGGCTCCAGAGAGCATTAGCCCACCGGTAGCTGAGCCACCGGCAGCCCCAGAACCCTCCCAGGCGACCCCGGATCCCGCTACTGCCCCCCCTCCCGCCCCGGCCCCAGCTCCCCCGATTGTGGCGCCTCCACCACCCCTAGAGGAAACACCCCCTAACTAGACCAGGTGGTGTCAACGGTTGATGGGCACGGGCTCAGGCCCTTTGCCCATCCTACCTCTACTGCCTACTGATTACTGATTACTGCCCCCCTCTTCAAGGGCTGCAAAATTGATGCCGCGCCCTACTAGATCAGGAGCCGCAGACTAGCCTCCAGGTCAGCGATTAAGTCCTCTGGATGTTCCAGGCCAATGGAGAGGCGCAGCAAATTTTCAGGGGTGCCACTGTCGGGAGTTTCCACCGAGGCTCGATGCTCTAGGGTACTGTGGGGTCCGCCAAAGCTAGTGGCCTGGGTAAATAGACGGGTGTGGGCCGCCACCTGAAGGGCGGCCGATCGCCCGCCCTTCACCAGGACCGATAGCAGACCCCCGTACCCCCCTGCCATTTGGGCCTGGGCAATGGCATAGCCAGGGTGATCCTCTAAGCCTGGGTAGAGCACGGCTTCAATAGCCGGGTGCTGGGCCAACCACCGGGCGATCGCCAGGGCCCCCTGAGATTGGGCCCGCACTCGCAGGGCCAGGGTCTGTAGCCCTCGCTGGGTTAGCCAACAATCAAAGGGGGAGGGCACCGCCCCCCCCACCCCCTGGATTACCCGCAGCTGCTCAAACAGCGGATTCACCTCCCGGGTGACCACCGCACCGCCAATCACATCGCTGTGGCCGGCCAGGTACTTGGTGGTGGCATGGATAACAAAATCTGCCCCCAGGGCAAGGGGGGTCTGTAACACCGGCGAGGCCAGGGTATTATCACAGGCCAGGTAGGCACCAATGCTGTGGGCCAGGTCTGCGATCGCCCCAATGTCAGTGATCGCCAGTTGGGGGTTAGAGGGGGTTTCAATCAAAATCAGCCGGGTGGTGGGGCGCAGGGCCACCGCCACCGCCCCTGGGTCGGTGGTGTCCACCAGGGTGTAGTCTAACCCCCAAGGCTCCAGGATTTTAGCCAGGATTTGCTGTACGCCAAAGTAGACAAAGCGGGGAGCCACCACATGATCCCCCGTTCTCAGGGTTTGAAACAAACTCAGGGTGGCCCCGGAACCCGAGCTAAACATCGCTGTGGCCGCCCCCCTTTCCAGGGTGGCCAGGGTGGCCTCCAACCCATTGCGATTGGGGTTGCCAGTCCGCCCATAGACGTAGCCACCGGGGTAACTACCATCGGCCTGGCGCTCAAAGGTGGTGGACAGGTGAATGGGGGGCACCAGGGCCCCGGTGATCGGGTCAAGGCTATAGCCAGCCTGAAGGGCCTGGGTTTCAAAGTGCATGGTAAGGAGATATAGACAAATAAAATGCCCCGCCTTGTGGGCAGGGCATTGGCTATCAAAACCTAACCGATTAGATCGGATAGACCAGATCAGGGAACCTAGAAGGTGAAGGTAGCCCGCAGAGCGCCCCAGAAACCAGTACTGTCAGCATCGCCACCAAACTTGGCATCACCGTAGATGATGGCGGGGGTAACGCTGAGGTACTTGCTGAAGGGGATGGAATAGTAGCCTTCCACCAGGAAGGGGTTAGCATCATCACTGTAGCGGGGCAGGCCAGCGGCATAAATACCGGCAGCGGAACCCTCAAGCAGGAAGTCGTCAAAGCCCACCCCAGCGTTCCAGCTGAAGTCATTGCCACCTTCATAATCAGAATAGGCACCGTGACCAGCCACAAAGAAGCTACCGAAATCAAGCTTCAGGAGACCAGCAAAGGTGTCAATTGCTCCGGTTTCGCCAAAAGCTCCTACACCATCGCTGTGAATATAGGTGGCGGCCGCGTTCAGGAAGCCATCGGGAATAAAGCTGATCTGGCCAATATAGCTTTGATTAGCGGCGGAGAAAACACCCACAGCAGGATCACTAGCACCAGGATAGCCGGCGGTGTAGCCAAAATCAATAGCCAGGGAGCTACCCAAGCCAAAGCTGACCCCTAGCCCAGCACCGCTAGAGGTGCTACTACCCGCATCATAAAATTGAGGACCACCCGCATCAGCCACGGAGTAATCACCGAAGGGAACAATGGTGCTGGTTACCCAGTCATCACCGGACATGCCAGTGGCGGCTAAAGTGATGTCGGCCAAACTACCCAGGGGGAAGCGATAGTAGAAATCATCAATTCTGACAGCGCTGTAGGTGCCACCACTAGCATTGTTCAACCCGCCAAAGGGGTTCAGAGCATTACCTTGAGCACCTTGCAGACGAATTCTCAAACGATCTTCACCCGTAAAGCTGGAATCAAAGTTCAGCCGAGCTCGGGTGGCAACACTGGTGCTAGTTTCTAGCACTGAATCTACGACTTCGCCAGTATCAGGATCAATGAAATCAGCAGAAATCGTATCAAAGGGGATCACCAGATGCATGTCAGCCTGACCGCGCAGCTTGGTAGTGGTGGAGAACTGCTGGGCCCGCAGGGTAGCGGTTTCTGCTTCTAGGGCATCCACCCGACCGCGCAGGGTAGCCAGTTCAGCCTGAAACTCTTCCTGTAGACGACGGATAGCGGCAATGTCATCGGGGTTGACCCCAGACTGGGAGATT
>JBEIGU010000011.1:0-51780 GCA_040381765.1 Leptolyngbya sp. | reverse complement strand
AGCACAGAATACTGTCTTTTGTAGCCTCCTGTGGATCTAAGTCTAATTTTTTCTGAATTTGGGCATTTTCAAGCTCTTGATCCATATGGATTTGGATATGTCTGTTTTTGTCTATACCAAATTAGATGCGATTACCCTGCTCTGATAGCTTGTTTTTCCACCTTGAGTTGATACCCCTAGATTGATACCCCTAAAATTTATGCTTGGCAAGAAACTGCGATGCTCCCTGTCAGCGTTTCTCTCTCGAGGGCCTTATGCTAAAGTAGGTGAGTAACATGTTTTGCTTTCGGTAGGCTGGTCAATCACAGTCTAATCTCAAATTTCGGATAATTAGTGAATACCACTCCGAATCTAACTTGTCTACATTCATGTTTAATTTGGAGTTGTATTATGTCAATTTATGTAGGGAATCTAGCCTACACTGCTACAGCACAAGATATTACTGATGTCTTCGCTGAATATGGGGCCGTTAGTCGGGTAACCGTGCCCACGGATCGCGAGAGCGGCCGTCCTCGAGGTTTTGCATTTGTGGAAATGGAGAAGGAATCTGATGAAGATACTGCCATTGAGGCCCTCGATGGGGCGGAATGGATGGGGCGAGAATTAAAGGTCAATAAGGCTCGACCTAAGGCTAAAAATGAGTCTAAAGGTAGTTTTGGTGGTAGGCAAAACGCTAATCGCAAGTTTTCAACTTGACATACTTGACTGGCCTATCTGGAAGTTAGGGGATGGGTTGGTTAGGGAGCTAGGAACGGAGGGAAGGATGTCGTCAAAGCGATCATTAGCCCAAGCCCGCCTGAGCAAGCGAAGGTGGTTAAAGCCATCGTCACTCCAACCCACGCCAACGCCCTTGAAGTGCTGCTGAATCAGTCATTTACAGGCACTCTCTACCATTCCCGAGCCCAGGGGGAGGCCCAGATACTCAAGGGTAGGGTGTTGGTGACTCTGGAAGAGAGCCTGTACGGGATGTTTGGTTTGGGTACATGGACATAGTCCATGTACCCTTTGAGGTATGTAGGGCTTCTATCTGGTAGCGTTTCTACCGGGCTGCTAATCGATTTTAGGCCGTTGCAAATAGACTGCCAGGGCATCGGTCATTACCTGAGCTAGGGAGCGCCCCTCCTCGTCCGCCGTGGCCTGTAGGGTCATGAATAGATCGTGGGAAATACTGAGGCGATGGCGCCCTTCCTTGGTGTGCTGAGGGGTGTATTGGCTGGGGTCATAGGTAGCGGCAAACTGGCCTAGGGCTTCAAACCCCACCCGATTGCAGAAGTCGCCAAAGCTTTCTCCGGCCCTGCGACCATCCCGAAAGAAGACCAGCAGGGGTTCCAGGGTGGTTTCCATGGCGGCATCCGCCATCCGCTCCAGGTAGGGTCGGGCCAGGCGGGTTTGGTCGGGGGAGCCCCCCAGCCAGACCTGGTAGGCCTCCGGAGCACTGCCAACGAAGCCCAACTCCGCCATGTAGGGGCGAGCGCAGCCGTTGGGGCAGCCGGTCATGCGCACCACGAAGTGTTCATCCTGGAGGCCCAGGCGGGTTAGTAGGGTGCGTAGCCGCTGCAGAATTCCAGGCATTACCCGTTCTGACTCCGTAATGGCCAGGCCACAGAGGGGTAAGGCGGGGCAGGCCATGGCGTAGCGCACCAGAGGATCCAGATCGGTTTCCTTTTGGATGCCACAGTCCGTTAGAATGGCCTGCACCCCATCCCTCATCTCAGCGGGAATATCGTAGAACAGGACACTCTGGTTGGGGGTCACCAGCATGGACAGATTAAACTGTTCTACGATCTGTCGCAGGGCAGTTTTGAGGCGTAGATCGGCCCGATCTAACACCCGACCGTTTTCAATGGGAATACCGACAAACCATTGCCCGTCCCCCTGCTCGTGCCAGCCCAGGTAGTCGTAGAAAGTCCATTTGGGTAGTTTCTTAAAGGGTTTGAGGGGTTTGCCCAGGTAGGTTTCCACCTGTTGACGAAACCGCTCCACCCCCCAGTCGTGGATCAGGTACTTCATGCGGGCATGGCGACGGTTGGCGCGATCGCCGTAGTCTCGCTGAGTGGCGACAATCGCCTTCATCAAGTCAAAAATATCCTGCTGATCCACGTAGCCAATTTCATCGGCGGCCCTGGCGAAGGTTTCCTCCTTGTTGTGGGTACGACCCAACCCCCCCCCAGCCAGCACGTTAAACCCCTTCAGCTTACCGGCCCGGTCAGTGATCACCACCAGGGTGACATCCTGGGTATAGGCATCAATGGAGTTAT
The DNA here is from genome assembly GCA_040381765.1 of Leptolyngbya sp. Lineage (GTDB taxonomy): Bacteria > Cyanobacteriota > Cyanobacteriia > Phormidesmidales > Phormidesmidaceae > Nodosilinea. The sequence continues at coordinate 49,522 of JBEIGU010000011.1, read as the reverse complement.
CACCGGGGACCGTGACAGCACACTTAAACTTGCGGGGCATGTAGTGGGTGCCGTAGATCGGTTCTTCATTGTTGTGAATCACCGTGCCGTTACCATTACGCTGACGGGCCGCCACCACATCGGGGTGTTCTTCGGCGGAGAGAAACTTTTCCCCATCCAGCCAGATTTCGTAGTAGGCCTCGGTTTGGGGGCGTAACAGGTCGGCGATATGGTTAGCGTAGTCCCGGGCCAGTTGATACTCGGGTCGATCTTTAAAGGGGGCCGGCGGGGCCATGACGTTGCGGTTCAGGTCTCCACAGGCCCCCAGGGTAGACCCTAGGCTATGGACAATGGCGCTGATGGTGGCCTTGAGGTTGTGTTTGAGAATGCCGTGCAGTTGGAACCCCTGGCGGGTTGTGGCCCGCAGGGTGTGATTGCCGTATTGGTCCGACAACCGATCTAGAGTCAGGTAAAGCTCCGGAGAAATAAAGCCCCCCGGGTTACGGGTGCGGAGCATCATCTGGTACTCCTTCTCCTGCCCCTTGGCCCGGTGATCCCGATTATCCTGCTGGTAGGAGCCATGGAATTTGAGGATTTGCACCGCGGTTTCAGAAAAGTGGTTGATGTCCGCCAGGAGCTCACTGGCCAGGGGCTCTCGGAGGAAACGGCTATTTTCCTTAATGTTTTCAACCTTGGAGCGCTTAGTATCCCCTTGGTTAGGGCTAGAATAGGCAGGCGGCAGCGGAGTGTGAACCATAGCAGCAACTGGGTCTACCATTGGGAGGACGTCATTTTAAGGTCCGACCTGGCCAGCCGCGATCCATGGCCACCCACGAAAAATTCCCGGTAAACCGGTCGGAATAAGGGATTTTTTGATTTTACCACTGGATCCAGGCGATTCCATAATTGTCTACAGAAGTTAATGGAGTGACCCATGCCCGATGCGATCATGTACCAGGGCGATGCCTACGTGGTGCTGGCCCCCGGAGAGCCGGAGGAGTTTCTCTCCCCTGATCAGCTTTTAGGGCGCTTGCTGGACCTGTTGAGCGATCGCCAGGATAATCTCCCCCCGGACCTGCGCCGTTTCCCCTCCCCTGCTGCCCAGGCCGAGTACCTGCGGGATACCGCCTGTGAGTTCGAACTCCGCCCAGGGGAGACCCTGCAGTGGTACCTGGTGCGGCTGGAGAAGCCCTAGTAGGCGTCAACTATAACTATTTATCAACAACTTTATCGACGGGTAAAGGCGATAGAGCTTCACCCTGGCATCGGCTAAGGATACTCCCTCAGCTAATTATCCTCAGCTAATTATTAGTTGACTCAGCACTAGTTCATCTCCATCCCGTTACAGGTGGCTAGGGCGACATCGGGCAAGCCCGCCACCTGGGGTCCACGCCCCAGGGCGGCTTCCACCAAGCCTAAAAAGAGGGGATGGGGGGCACTAGGGCGAGATTGAAACTCTGGGTGAAACTGGCTGGCAATGAAGAAGGGATGGCTAGGCAGTTCAATGATTTCCACCAGCCGACCGTCGGGGGATGTGCCGCTGACCACGTAGCCAGACTCCAGGAAAAGATTACGGTAGGCGTTATTAAACTCGTAGCGGTGCCGGTGCCGCTCGTAGATCACCTCCTGTTGGTAAAGGCGGTTGGCCAGGGTATCGGGGGATAGGCGGCAGGGGTATAGGCCCAGGCGCATGGTGCCTCCCAAATCCACCACATCCTGCTGTTCGGGTAACAGGCTAATCACCGGGTTGGGGGAATCGGGGTCAAACTCAGAGCTGTCGGCCCCCGGCAGCTGGGCCACATGGCGAGCCCATTCCACCACCGAGCACTGCATGCCTAAGCAAAGCCCCAGAAAGGGAATGCCATTTTCCCGCACGTACTGGATGGTGCGGATTTTGCCATAGATACCGCGGGTGCCAAAGCCCCCCGGCACCACCACGGCATCAATGCCGTTGAGATAGGCGCCGGGGCAGACCGTTTCTAAGTCCTCGGAGTTGATCCAACGGATATGTAAGCTGGCCCGGTGGGCGATCGCCGCATGGCGCAAAGCTTCCACCACCGACAGGTAGGCATCGTTAAGACTGACGTACTTGCCCACAATCGCCACATTCAGGGGACGGCTGGAATTAGACAGACCCTCCACCAGGGCTTGCCAGGTTTCCAGATGGGGAAAACGGGGCTCCATGGCTAACATGGTCAAGGCCTGCTGGGCCAATCCCTCCCGTTCCAGGTTCAGGGGCACCTCGTAGATACTGCCGGCATCCTGACAGGTCACCACCGCCTCCGGTACCACATCACAAAACTCAGAAACTTTCTCCTTCATGGCCTGGGGCAGGGGGCATTGACAACGACACACCAAAATATCCGGTTGAATACCGATGGAGCGCAGCTCCTTCACCGAATGTTGGGTGGGTTTGGTCTTCAGTTCCCCCGCCGAGGCAATCCAGGGAATCAGGGTAACGTGGAGGTAGAGTACATCCTGGCGGCCTACGTCCTTGCGAAACTGCCGAATCGCCTCCAGGAAGGGCAGGGATTCAATATCGCCAACGGTGCCGCCGATTTCCGTGATTACCACGTCCGGGTTAGTATTGCGGGCCACCCGATGGATCCGCTCCTTGATTTCATTGGTGATGTGGGGAATCACCTGTACCGTGCCCCCCTGGTAATCTCCCCGTCGTTCCCGGTTAATCACCGCCTGATAAATGGAGCCGGTGGTGACACTATTTAGCCGGGACATGGCGGTATCGGTGAAGCGCTCGTAATGGCCCAGATCCAGATCGGTTTCCGCCCCATCTTCGGTAACAAACACCTCCCCATGCTGGAAGGGACTCATGGTGCCCGGATCAACGTTGATGTAGGGGTCAAGCTTCAGAATCGAGACGGAATACTGTCGGGATTTGAGTAACCGGCCCAGGCTAGCCGCCACGATCCCCTTACCGATACTGGAGACGACTCCGCCAGTGACGAATACGAACTTAGTCATGGTTCTCCCCAGGTGTGACAGGCATCCAGCCCGAATTATAGCCGTAGCCAGGGGGCAACGGGGTGGAGGTAGCCACAAGGCCTAGCTGGCATGCTTTAACAATCCACAATCAGTCAGCGGTCTGGCCCAACCCTATAACCTTGGCCAAACCGCTGACTCGAGGATTCCCGTGGCGATCGCTAGCAGACCGGCCAGAGGGACTTCTAGTTCCCTGGGGCGCTAAACCACGGCGGATGCGTCCCCCCTAACGTTCCGTCAAGCGAGTCAGGAGCCGGTTAGACCGATCCACAAAGGTCTTCATGCCTTCGGCATCAAACCCCTTCTGGGCCATTAGGGCGGTGTCGTAGACCTGGTTACAGATCAGCTCCGCCAGTTCGCCAGCGGGCGATCTCCCCCCATCGGCGCCAATGATGCTGCTCTGGCTCAGCCCCAGTAGGTTTTGAATCAGGGGATGGGCGGTATTCACCATGAGCACGTGATCATCGGGGAACTCCATGGCCTTTTGCTGGATCAGGGCGCTGAATTCCTGCATGCGCCGGGTACTTTCCGGCAGCAGCACCATGGCGGGGGGAGATCCTTCCCCCTTGAGGGCCTGGGGTTTAACGTTGACCCGAGGCCGATTCAGGGCCTTTTCAAACATTTCCTTGACCTGGTCGTCGCGGGTTTTATTGGTGGCCGGGTCCACGATCTCGCTTTGCTTTTCCCGATCCAGCAGGGTGTCATCCAGGTCGGCATCCACCCGGGAGAACTTGACCTCGCTGTAGGTCTGCTCTAGAGCCGGAATAAAGTGGGTATCGATGAAGGAGTCCAGGTAGAGCAGTTCCAGACCCTGGCCCTTAAACAGCTCGATATAGGTGGCCTGGGAGACTTCATCGGTGGCGTAGAATACCCGATTTTGGTGCCTGGCCTGGTTGCGTTCCAGGTAGTCCTTGAGGGTGGTGTAGGAGCGACCCTGGGCATCAGTGGCGGGTTGGGTGCGGTCGGCTACTTCGGCCCAGGCGTCTTCCCCCTCCCCCTGTACCTCCACCTTGGGAGTCTCGGAGCCCTGGCCCAACTCAGCGCTGGTGCGGAAGATGACGATATCCTCCACCTGGGCCTTAAATTTGTCGTCATTGAGGAAGCCAAACTTGACAAAGTTACCCAGGTCCTGCCAGCTACTGATGTACTTGGCGGGGTCGTCGCGGTAGAGAGCCTTGAGGCTATCGCCGACCTTCTTGGCGATGTACTCAGCAATGCGGCGGACGGTGCGATCGCCCTGGAGAAAGCTACGGCTAACGTTGAGGGGAATATCGGTACTGTCGATCACCCCCCGCAGGGGCAGCAGGAAGCGAGGCACCACCTCTTCGCAATTGTCGGTGACGAACACCTGGTTGCAGTAGAGCTTGATGCTGCTCTTGGTGATGTCGATGTCGGGCTTGAGCTTGGGGAAGTAGAGAATACCGTTGACTACAAAGGGGTAATCGGTGTTGAGGTGAATCCACAGCAGGGGATCTTCCTGGAAGGGGTAGAGGTAGCGGTAAAACTCCAGATAGTCTTCGTCGCTGAGACTGCTGGGGGCCTGCTTCCAAGGAGCTTCATGCTTGTTGACCACCTCCCCGTCTAGCTGGATGGGCACCGGCATGAAGTCGCAGTAGGTTTTAATTAACTGGCGAACCCGGGCGGGCTCCAGGTATTCCTCTTCGCCCTCCATCAGGGCAAGGGTGATGGTGGTACCGACGGTGGTGCGATCGCTGGCGCTCAACTCAAACTCGGTGGAACCGGTGCAAGACCAGTGTACCGCCGTTGCCCCTTGCTGATAAGACAGACTATCGATCTCCACCTTGGCCGCCACCATAAAGGCGGAGTAGAACCCCAGACCAAAGTGGCCGATGATCGGATCGGCGGCGGCGCTGTCTTTATATTTGGTGATAAACTCCTCGGCGCTGGAGAAGGCCACCTGGTTGATATACTTTTTCACCTCCTCGGCGGTCATACCAATGCCGGTATCCGAGATGGTCAGGGTCTTTTTATGCTTATCTAGCTTGATGTCAATGACGGGGTTGCTGACATCGCCGCTGTATTCCCCCGATCGGGACACCATGGCCAGCTTCTTGATGGCATCAACGGCGTTGGAGACCAACTCCCGTAGAAAAATCTCATGTTCCGAGTAGAGGGCCTTTTTAATAATCGGGAAAATATTCTCGGTGTGGATGGTGATATTGCCCTGTTCCAAAATCGTGGTCATGGCGGTGCTTAGGTCAACAACTATGGTGATAAATCTACTCAATTTTTTAGGGAGAATGGCGCCATCCACAAGCGGCAATTTCTCCCCAGGTAGGTTCGGTTCACCCCCCTGGGCAACTTACCGGGCTAGCACCGCCAATCCGCCTTTGCTTACTTCAGGCGTTGCTTGATAAAGGCCAGCACCTTAGCCAGTTGCCCCTTCAGCTGGGCGACTTCCCCTTGTAACTGCTGTACCTGGGCTTGCAAGGCTTGAAATTCGGCGGCACTGATGGCGGTTTCACCCCCACTGGCGGGGGTGGGGCGGCTGACGACGACTGGGGTGGCCACCGGCTGACGCGGCTTACGGGCCTTCACCATGGCGGATTTAATCGCCTCAATCAGCTCCCGCTGCTCAAAGGGCTTCTGGATAAACTCAAAGTACTCAAAGGGTTCGGTCATTTTTTCCGTGACCTCCTCCTTGCGTCCCGACATCAACACCAGGGGAATCCGTTGCCAGTCTGGATTGGCCTGGATTTCCTGAAACACCTCCCAGCCACTCATGCGGGGCAGCAGGAAATCTAGCATAATCAAATTGGGCCGGTGGTTACGGACGGCCTCCATACCCTCTATCCCATCCTTGGCCTCAATCACGTCAAAATTGCCCTGGGGTAGCATGTCCCGCACCCGCATACGGATCACCCGACTATCATCAATGACTAAAATCCTGTGATTGGCCACGGCTAACTCCTCTCGCCCTTATTTAAGTCACCGGTTAGGGCACCGAATGAATGGTAGACCCTATCCATCATAGGTTAGTTTTCCCTGCCAGGGGATCTCTATAAAACGCTATATCTCAATCCTTTGCCTGGTCGCCGGGGGGTAACCCCTGGCCCGTAGCGAAGTCGAGGTATGGCCTAGCTGACCCTGTCTTCGGGGCAATCTGCCCCAGCCGTCTTGAAGGAATCAGTCACTAGCTGACAGCAGGCCTCGATCGTAGCCCCTGTAGCCATCGCCTGCACCACCGCCTCGTAGGTCTGGCGGTGGGACTCCAGCAGGGCTCTGGCCTGCCGTTGGGCCCAACGCTGTTTGACCGCAGTCTCGCTCTGGGGTCGATCCAGGGTTTGCCAAAACCGTTGCAATGCCAGGACATCGGCCTCACCCCCCAGGGCTTCGCCGTAGATCATCTCTTCGGCGGCGATACCCGCCATCCAGACCTGGCAGTAGCGATCGATCCAAAGGGGGGTGGTCAGGGTTTCGGAAGTGGCCCCTGGTAGAGCGGCGATCACCCCGGCCTGACCCCGCCAGCCGTGGCGCCAGGCCGCCCAGGGACTGAGGGCATAGCCGGTCAGGGGAACCTGTAGCAGGGTGGCGACCACCAGGTGGCCGGCTTCGTGGTGTAGAATGCGCTGCCGATGCCCAGGGGATAGCCAGGCCAGACCATCGCCAATCAGGCCCCCCAACCGCCCCTCCAGGTTCAGTTGGTCCAGGGTAAACACCCCCAGCCCAGTGGCGGCCACCCCCGCCACCACCAGGGGAGACAGGTGTACCAGGGGGCCCAGCAGGGAGGCCAGGGTGGTGAGGAAAATCACGATGGCAAGGGCATTTAGGGTGGTGTCCCGCATGGCAAGGGCCTATTCCTGGTAGAAGGTTTCGAGGCTGTAGCGATCGCCGACAAAACGCCAGTGCCAGGGCTCAAAGGCCACCCCCTGCAGATTATCGGGGGGAAAGGATAGTTCAAAGCCAAACTTGACGGCGTTGCTGGCTAACCATTGATAGGCGGCGGTTTCCCCAAAGCTCTGGTCAAGATGGGTTTGGGGTTGGTTGCCATCCCCCAGATCGATGGCATAGCCGGTGTGGTGTTCGCTGTAGCCCGGGGGGGCGCTGACCTCCGCCCGGGTTTGGGCGTCTTGGTGACGCTCCGCCTTAAGGCTAAAGAAAACCGCCTCCTGCTCGTCATAGGATCGGTAGCCGGAGAGGGGGACTAACCGCACCCCCGCCTGGGCGGCGGCCGTTCTCATCGCTTCAAACTGTTCAGCCGCCTTAGACCGCAGCCGAATGGCAGGAACGCTGGTAAGGGCCACCAACTCAGCCTCTGGGGCTTGATCATAGGCGTGATGCCCCAGCAGGGTGCGGCTAGCCGGGGCCAGGGTAATGGCCCGATCTCGAACCTGGGCAGGCCCATCCTGCCCCTTTCCCGCCAGAATGCCCTGGATAGGGCGCACGGCGGTAAAGTCAGCCCCGCCATTGGCCCCATACCAGGCCGTCACCCCCCCCGCAGCCAGGGCCAGGGCGGCCGCCAACCCCACCCAGAGAAGCCATTTTGCCCACTTGGGTAGCCGCCCCCGTCCCTGGGGAGGGGTTGAGGGCGTCACCCAGGGGACATCTCGAGCGGCTTGGGGAATGTCATCCAATGGGGGCATGGGCAGCTCAGCCATCAGGGGCAAGGTCAGGGGTCTAGGGCCACAGGCGCCATTCCATTATGGCCCCTAGCACCGGAATCTTGACAAGGGATCTTGCCTGGGGAACACTGACTGACCCGGAGGATGGAGGGATGGGGAATGGCATGATGGGATCGGGTTCGGGCCCCGGTAGTCCTGCCTATCCGCTGCACTCCCTGGCCACGACCTGAGCCCATGGCACGGACACCGTCACCTATTGCTCCTTGATGCTGATCAGCATCCTACCCCCATGATCTCGCTGATGGTGTTACTACGTTTGTACGCGCCCATTGCTGGGGTGATTCTGGCGGGTATGGCCCTGGGGCAATGGCTGGCGGTCACTCGCTGGCCCCGGGGGCAAGCCCTAGGGCTGCACCAGCAGTTACCCCACCGGCTGGGCCAGGGGCTTTTTTGGGTGGGTTTACCCCTCAGTGTGCTGGGGTTTTTAAGCCGGGTTGATCTTTCCCAGCAACTTTATCTGGCGCCGCTAGTGGCCTGGGCGGCGATGCTCCTGGGGCTGGCCTGCAGCCGGGTGGGGATGGGCATTCTGGCTCAGCAGTGGCCCCGATCTACCCAGGTGAGCTTCTCCCTGGCGGCCATGCTAGGCAATACGGGCTTTATCGGCTACCCGGTGGTGTTACTGCTGCCCCAGTTGGGCCTGGAGGGGTTTGGCTGGGCCCTGTTCTACGATGCCATGGGTACCCTGCTGGGGTCCTACGGGTTAGGGGCCATGCTGGCCTCAACCTGCCAGACTCCAGCGCTGCTGCCGGCTCCCCGGGGGTGGCAACAAGCATGGCGAGCCCTCAGCCGCAACCCGATTCTGGCGGCCTTTGGTCTGGGGTTGCTGCTCCGGCCCTTGCCCCTACCGGTCTGGCTGGACACCAGTCTCTACCGGATTGCCTGGTTAGTGGTGGGGCTTTCCCTTCTATTGATGGGGCTGCGTATTCAACAGTTGCGGTCCTGGCAGCACCTACCCCGGGCCACGGCGGCGATCGCCATTAAGATGATCCTGGTGCCCTTAGGGGTGGGGCTGGGCCTCACCGCCCTGGGCATCGAGGGAATACCTCGCCTGGTGATGGTGCTCCAGGCCGGTATGCCCAGCGCCTTTGCCAACCTGGTGCTGGCGGAAACCTACGACCTGGATCGGGACCTCTCCGTCACCTGTGTTGGTCTCAGTTCCGCCGGTCTGCTGCTCACCTTACCCCTATGGCTGTGGGGGTTTCCGGTCTAAGGGATCTATCAAAATGCCCTTCAGCAGTAAATTTATCCCCGACTCCCCTGCTGGCCTCAACCCGTCGCCTTCAATAGATAGTGCACTAGCAGACCCTTTACCAACTCTCCATCGACAGCGAAGCCGCCATGGAAGCCATTTGGTCGGCCTATAGGTCCCAGTTTCAGAGGGAGAGGGAGGATGATAGACAAAGGCAACTCAGTCCCTAAGTTTTCATATCGAGATCCTTGCTATCCTTACCACTCAAAAATCGATGGGCCACCGTTTCTGGTTGAATCGCTGACAAAATAGTGTGACCGGAGTCTGTAATAATTACCGCTCGGGTCCGGCGACCGTAGGTGGCGTCAACCAGCTGACCCCGCTCCCGGGCATCGTTAACAATCCGTTTGATCGGGGCTGATTCGGGGCTAACAATGGCCACTATCCGGTGGGCAGAGACGATGTTACCGAAGCCAATGTTGATTAGCTTGATATCCATAGCGCTAGTACTCGATGGCGGAAATTAGGCGATCCCTGAGGAAGTGGTCAGAGTTCTGGTGTCAGCACTCAAGAACCAGGAGAGGTAGGTAGATTTATGCCAGGGTTCATTGGAAATATTTAGGACACGATTAATCGGTGAAAGCGAAGGCTGGAGAACGTCCGGTGAGAGCAAGACTTTAGTGCCACTTGCTAGGGGCTGAAACCCAGAGCTTGATTCGATGTACTGAGCTAGACGGCTAACACTATATATTCCGAATATTCCGACTCTAGGCGGAATACTCCTATGCTAGGGGCTAATGCTTAAGCTGGGGTCAATTCCTGGGAAAACTTCAGCTTTCAGCCTACCCACTAGAGTGAGGGCAGGGTGATTTTTTCGGGAGGTCTGACTTCAGCTGGAACTGGATGAACCTTGGGAATTGGCGGAGGGTTTGGGACCTGCGGGCTGGTCAGTCAGGACTGGGTCTTCTAGGGCCAGCACTGCATCAGGCATTCCCCCCGGGGGGGGATTAACCCTGGCTTCACGGGGAGGGATTTCGATCACAGCTCGTTTTGGTTTAGGGGCTGTGAGCGATCGCCACAGATCCCCAATCCAGTCCCTTAAAGCGTGCCCCTGTTGTACCCAGTTGAGGGGTGACCGGCGCTGTTGGCTGGGGTGGATAGGGCTGGGCCCAGCAGGGATGGTCTCTGGCGGTGATCCTAGCTTTACTGAAGCCTGGGACTGTCGGGATCTGACCCTTGGGCTTGAGTCAGTTTCCGCCCCATTAGCCAGGTCGTCTAAAAATTCGTAGTCTACCTGCTTTAGGGAGGAGGCCCGCAGCCCCGTAGCCTGGGCCTGATCGACCGGAGGGGAGGAACTGCCAAGAGACCGGGTCAACCAGCGCCCCAGGGCAGTCTGGTTAATAAAGTCCTGCATCAAAGCCAGGGTTTCGCGCCGCAGATTAGGCCAGGAGTCACTGGTGTAGGGGGTTTGTAAGGCCAGAGGTGTGCGTTTACGTCGCAGGGTCAAGGTTTGCCAACCTGACCACCCCAATAAACTGACACTGGCGCCATGGCCGAGCAGTTCCGTGGTATCTATCGATCCAGCCGTAAACCATAACACCAGGGCATAGAAAAGGCCTACCCCACTCCAAAAAAAGTCATGGCGCCGGTGCACCTCCGGGAAGAAGAAGGCAGCCAGGTATAGGGTAAGGCTACCCAGACCTACTACTACCGCCAGGCTATGGACTAATAGGTTAGTCAGCATAGGTTACTTCCCGTTGATTGTTGAGTCTGACCCTTACAGTTAGAACTGGGTGGAGGCGAGTAAGACCGCCTGCCCGTCCTAGTATTCATCGATCAACTCTGTTCTAAATGTTTTGATCAAGGCCGTAACTCCTTTACCGACTATTCTTCCTCCAGGTTGAGCCTATCTTCATCTTCCGTCTCTCGCCAGTCGGCATCAATATCAATCGTCTCTAAACTTTCAAAAAGTGAAGATACCTGTTGGCGGGCCTGATTCAGTTCATGGCTGGATAGTCGACCTACTTTAGTATCATTAACCACCAGGGACTTTTGTTGCCCCATCCCCTTTTCTGTAGCCGTGACTGTTAGGATGCCATTCAGGTCAAAGTCAAAATGCACTTCTACCTCTACATCGCCGGCTGGCTTAGGTGGTAATCCCTCAATTTCGAAGGATCCTAGGGGCACATTCTCTTGGGCCACAGGGTTTTCTCCCTGAAATACCTCGACCTCTACAATGCTTTGGCGGTCAAACATGGTGAAATAGACCTGGGACTTAGAGGTGGGGATAACGGTATTGCGGGGAATAATGACACTAAACATATTGGGTATGGGGCCTAAGGCGGTGTCAATAACGGCGGCGATGCCCAGGGAATGAGGACAAACATCCACCAAGATATTATCCACAGCCTCTCCCGTCAGAACTCCGGCTTGCAGTGCTGCCCCCAAGGCCACACAGAGATCCGGCTCAAAGCTGCTGACGGGTACATCGGTTAGGTGATCTTCTACCAGACGCTGAACTAGGGGGATGCGGGTAGAACCGCCGACCAAGATTACCCGATTAAGGTCCGATGGGCTCATCTCAGCGTCACTTAAGGCTCGATCGATAGCCTCTAGGGTTTCTTTTAGAAAGGGATGGATAAGATGTTCGAAGTCTTCTCGAGAAATATCCACCTCCAGGTGGAGAGCAGTGTCTTCCTTGCTAACCAGGAAGGGCTCCCGGACTGTGGTAAACGCATGATCACTAAGGGCGATTTTGGCCCGTTCTGCCGCCTGCAGCAGTCTGGCTCGGATACCAGGATCCTCGGGCACCTCAACTCCGTGAGATTGATGGAAACGATCAATGAGATATCGCTGTAATTGGCGGTCAAAGTCATCTCCCCCGAGGCGGTTATTGCCATGACTAGCTAGCACCTCAGTAACACTACCGGTGATTTCTACAACGGAGACATCAAAGGTGCCACCGCCCAGGTCATAGACCAGCACATTCTCGGTTTCGTCCGTTTCTACCTCGAAAACTAGGGCGGCAGCGGTCGGTTCGTTGAGAATTTGTAACACCTCAAAACCAGCAATTTCTCCCGCCTCTTTAGTGGCTTGGCGTTGGGCGTCAGTGAAATAGGCTGGCACCGTAATCACGGCTTGGCTCACCGATTCACCAAGGGCTGCCTCAGCTCGTTGCTTGAGCGATCGTAGAATAATTGCAGAAATTTCTTGCGGGCGATAGGTTTGATCTGCCAGGGTAACTTGATAATCAGTGCCCATGTGGCGTTTAATGGACTTCACAGTTCGTTCTGGGGCTGCTCCATACTGTCGAGACGCCACTTGTCCCACCAGCAGTTGACCGCTCTCGCTTAGCCCCACATAGGATGGTAACAGTAGGCTACCATCTTCATCTGGGATCACCCAGGGTTGTCCCTCGTCTAGGGTAGCTACCACTGAATTGGTTGTGCCCAGGTCAATACCGACGACTTTTCCCATGATTATTTCAGCTTTTAACTTTTATAGATCCGTAGAGGTTGGAGGTTTTCCTCGCCCAAAAAACTCTGTTAATGAAATGATTTGATGCCCAGGGGCTCAATAGCTATGGGATATACCGTAGGTAGGAAGTCCTGGCTGGGTCTAGGGTTAAGCAGTCTGGCGCTGGCCCCACCAGACCCCGATCTGTACCCTAGCTGTGGGTAGGAGGCACCGCCACAATCACCTGAGCCTCTCGAAGAATTCGATCTTGCCAAAGGTAGCCCCGAACCACCTCCTGTACCACCATATTAGCCGGGAGACTATCGTCTACCTGTTGACCTAGAGCACGCATATACTCAGGATTAAAGGGTTTGCCCTGAGCGGGTATGGGAACCACTTCGTGCTTTGCCAGGGTCGTTAGCATTAACTCTCGTACCATCTCTACCCCCTGGCGAGCACTGGTGATGGTCTCCACGAGGGACTCAAGGCCAGAACTCTGGGTGGATGAGTTAATTCCTAAGCGGAAACAGAGGCGCTGCAGCAATCGTTGCCACCAGTTTAACCTTAGTTTAGCAGGGTTGGATTGCTGCTTTTGGTTACGGTGGGTCTCTGTTTGGTATAAATGATCGGTAGCGCGGTCCAGGGCATCCACTACGGGTAAAAAATCCTGAAACAAGCTTTCCTTTTGCTGACGTAGTTGCAGTTTTTGGGCAGCCAACTCTCGGGGAGAATGGGTCATAGTGAGTCTCTGGGCAATGTAATGGTGAAATTAATCTATTCTCCTGAAAATGCTAAAACGTCAGGCGGATCAGATCTTCAAGGGTAACCTTTACTGTAGCTGCGGCCTGTTGCTCTAGACGGACTAAACTAGCCTGATCTACTCCAACCCCTTGTAAGAAATCGTCACCAAACAAAGTCTCTTCCTGATTTTGAGATACTTTAACTAGAGTCTCATAGGCAGCCCGCAGGGCTTTAAACTCCTGAGGATGGCTATGGGCGGGAAACTGCTTTAGTTTGGCGTGGTAAGCAGCCTTAATTTCGGCCGGAGTCGCTCCGGTCGAAAGCCCTAATTGATCGTAGGCGTCATCCATAAATTACCACGATGTTAACAAGTGACAACCTAAGAAACTATCTTAGATCCTATACCAGTTTGAAAACCGTACTCTCAAGCTAGACAAGGTCTTAAATAGATTTAAAAAAGTTCGTACCAGGCTTTAGATTTTTTAGAGGTTTTTCGTTTGGGCGGAGGAAAAGGAAAGCTAGCGTTGTCATTGTCTAACCTATGATCATGAAACTGATCAAGAAGTTCAGGTAACAAATCCTCAAGTACATCAGGGGACAATTCCTCACCAAAGGTACTTTTAGCCATAAGGTTTAATATATCAAAAATGTTTAGCTTGTCCAATTGGTCAATTCTGTTCCCTAGGGTATTGCGAATAGTATCCTGGGATTTAAACCACTCTTCCTCGCGGCAAGCTTGTAGGGCTTCAGCGTCCTGTAGTCGCCGAGCAATATCAAACCCCTCATCATAAAATTTTTGGTAGGACTGGGAGTTACGATCATAAAGACTGGCGGTGGCCAATAGCAGTAAGGGATTTTGGGGCTCTCTTTGTTGATAAGCCTGCAACATCGGTCGAAAAGCCTGGCTAGTACTAAAGCGACTCAGCTGCAGTTGGGCTTTAGCAAGCAGCTTCCCTGCCTCAGGAGACCCCCGCAGGATGGCACCTGCGGCAGCCTCAAGGCGATCCGGCGAGGGGGTTTTAAGCGGTAACAGGGTTAGGTACCCTAGTCTAGCTGCCGGTATCTCAGTTGCCAGGGCAGATAATTGCTGAATATAGCGGCTTTGCAAGGAGGTTACCCCTTTTTGATTACGCCGACTATGCTGTTGTACAACCAGATAGATAGCCATCAGGATGTCTACCTGTTGCTGGGGTGTAGAGTCCTTTAGAAGATCATCCCATGCCGCTATCCCCTGGGAGATATCAAAGCTAATCTTTTGGCTAGCACTCGGTTCACCCTGGGCCGCCTGCAGGAAAATTTGGATGGCTTTCAGTGCCGGTGATAATTTTTCCTGGTCATTGACGTAGCTTGACATAAGGCTATAGATCTGAAAATTCAAGGCCTCCACCCAGTCAGGAATATTGACTTCAGTTTCTACGCCGATATCGCCAAACCGCTTACCATATTTGCGCCGAATAGTCTTCGTAGCCTCTGGATCATCCGCCAAACACTTTAGTAGAGCCTCATACACTGGTAGAAAATCACAACCGACCGCCAGTGCCTCTGTTAATAATGATTGACTAAGAGTGATGGAGCCTTGCTTGAAGGATTGTAGGCCCTTACGACCTAGGACATCTCTATGGTTAGGATCCATCTGTTCGGCTTGAGCGATGGCCTGATTGACCTCATGAAGACGACCCAAGCTTAACTGAGTATCTGCTACCCAGCAGTAGAGCTTAGCCAGGGTAGGGTTAAGACGACTGTCTGGCCAATCAATGGGCTGCTTTTTAGCTGCTTTCCTGACCCACTGAATCACCTCGTTAATCAGTTGTAAGGCTTGGCGGTTAGCTTTGATTAACTGCAAAACCTGATAGAGCTGCAACCCCAACTGAGGATCAAACTCAGGTTGGCGCACCACCTTACCCCAAAACTCTCGGGTACAGTCGAGGTCACCCTGCTGTCTAGCTTGTTGCCCCCCCCTCAGCATGACCGGACGGTATAGAGTCTTGAGGTCGGAGTACTCCGCCATGGCCTTAGTCGGCATATCCAGCAAAAGATGGGCAGCATCATGGTAGTTATTGCTGTGGAGTAGATGCAATAACTCTAAAACCCAAACCGTGTGACGATGGCGCACGTTGGCAGCATCAAGATCGAAAATCTGACTTAGAGCAGCATGGGTGTAAGCCGATTGCACCAGACATAATTGCTCGAGGGCTGGATGGGGGGAACTCGTCGATAGAAAGGATCGACCGCCGATTGTAGGAAGATCCATTGGCAGTATTTTAGCCGCCCGGGGCCAGTCTCCAGATTGTTGGCAAAGGTATGCTAACCAGACAGATGGATGATCCCCAGGGCTAGCAGCTGCATTCATTTTCTGAAAGTGCTCTAGAGAGTTTTGAAAATCACCTTTTTTAAGTGCCAGGATACCTTTCGCCCAGTGTAGATGATTGGGTTGAAAACGTTTTGATGAGGTTTTAACCAGTGCCTCTATCTGCTCCAGGTTGCCTTCTAGGCATAACAATTTTAAGTAACAACCGCCCAGGTGTTTCGGTAGAGTCTTATCCTCAAACCCGGACTGAAATAGATTCAGAGCTAAAGCCTGCTGATTCCGGGCCAGAAAACACTTGGCTAACCAATAGTAGACATCCCCACTTGGATCTAGGGCCAGTGACTCTTGGAAGGAGACAGTTGCCTGACTATAGTTTTTTTGTTGAAACTCGTTTTTACCTTGTTCTAGCCAGATTTTGGCCGTAGTAATGCTCAGTACAGGAGGCGGACTATTTTGACTAGCTTGCTGTAGCTTACGCAGAGCTTGAGCGTATTTTTTTCGCTTCAACAAAGACTCCAGGTCTTTTTCTAAGGCTTGGTCTGCTGAGCTTTTTTTAGAGGGCGGATTTATATCCGCCGTCTTACGGCTTGCCAAGGAATTTCTCCCTTTTACTCATTTAATGCTGTGGGTGAACCATAGGTCAGGTATGGATCTATGTCAAATGATAGGGGCTAGGTACTGAAAGCTAAGCTCCCGTAGGAAAAACTTAACTTTTGCCCCTAATCAAGGTCAGATCCTGCTAAACAATGATCTAGCTGATCCCTCAGGGTGGTGTGGTCAAGGTTTTGACCTATCAGGACCAATTGGTTTTTTGGCGGAGCCTTCCAGTCTTCATCATCCAGGGAGAAACGCTTACCACTGAGGTGAAAGACGTGGCGTTTAGGGCTCTCCTCGAACCAGAGGATACCCTTGGCCCGAAATACTGACTCGGGGAGTTGATTGTCTAAAAAGTGCTGGAACTTTCGGATGGCAAAGGGGCGATCGCTGACGAAGGAAATCGAGGTAAAACCATCTATCGCCAGGTGATCGGAGTGGTGGTGATGATCCTGTCCCTCACCGTCATGGTGATGGTCGTGATCATGGTGGCAATCACCGTGGTCGTGATCGCAGTGGGAATGGTCTTCTGGCTCCTGCTCTATGGCACCCTGGCTGCCATGGAAATACTGATCGGACTCAAACAAGCCAACGCTGAGAATCAGGGGTAGGGGTACCTGTGCCCGGGTGGTGCGCAAAATCCGGGCCCCTTCCTTCACCTCACGGATTTTTACCTCTAGCCGATCCAGCTCAGGCCCATCCACTAGATCGGTCTTATTGAGGAGCAGGATATCCCCGTAGGCAATCTGGTTATAGGCGGCTTGACTATTAAATAAATCCAGGCTGTAGTTCTCGGCATCCACGACGGTGACGATGGAATCGAGCCGGGTCATGTCGCGTAACTCGGTGCCCAGGAAGGTCAGGGCAATGGGCAGGGGATCGGCGAGACCCGTGGTTTCTACCACCAGGTAGTCAATCCTGTCCTGCCGTTCCAATACCTTGTAGACCGCCTCCATCAGGTCGTTATTGATAGTGCAGCAGATACAGCCATTACTAAGTTCCACCATGGTGTCATCACCGTTGGTTTCTGTGGTGATCAGCAGGTCGTTGTCAATGCCAATTTCGCCAAACTCGTTGACTAAGACGGCAGTCCTCAGGCCCTGTTGGTTTGAGAGGATATGATTTAACAGGGTGGTTTTGCCACTCCCTAGGAACCCTGTGATGATGGTTACCGGTAAACCATGTTTGCTATTGTCCATAACGGCGGCGGTCACCGGGGGGGCGGAGGTAGCCATAGAAACGCTGGGTAAGGAATTATCAATTTAGTATAGCGTTAGCCAGGGGGTGGTGGTCTGGTCCCTTTCCTGGCCTGGGTTTGGAGTGATGGCCCCTCAGCCCCAGCCCAGCTCTGAGTGTACAAGGTTTCCCAACTCTTCATTAATCCTTTACGATCTCACCACAGAGGAGTTTGTATACCTGAAATAGCCCCTTCAAGGGAATTCGCTATGGTGGCCCGACGATTGTTATTGTTATTGGCTTTGATTTTTTTGGGTTATAGCGCCGGAGCGGCGGCGGCAGCGGTCTATTACTGGCAGCGAGCTACCGCTTTACCCGCCTGGCATAGTCAGGGGTTAGCTGGCGGCAGCTTAGCGGATGCCGCTAGTCAAGGTTACAGGTCAATACTCTCCAGTAAACTCGAGACCGACGACGGTATCCAGCCTGCCCAGGGCGATCCGGTCAAAGTCGTGCTCAGTGAGGGTGATTTGAACCAATTAATGATTTCAGCTCTCACCCAGATGCCCCAGACCGCCGGTCTATTGCAGGCGGCGGAGAGTAGCAGCGCCACCATTGAGGGCGATCGCATCAGAGGAGGGGTGGTGATTAACCCCGCTGAGTTATCCAGCCAAGCTCTGCCGCCAAAGGCTCAGCAGACCCTTGATCATGCCTTTAGGCTCATGCCCATGCTCGCCGATCGCCCCTTTTACCTGGGGATCGAGGGCACCCCGCAGGTGGAAGAGGGGCGGCTGGTGCTCGACCAGAATACACGGGTGCAGGTGGGTCGTATGAATCTCACCCTGACCGATGTCTCCCGCCTAACCGGTCTTAGCGTTGACCAGATTAACCGCATGGCCAACCAGATGGTAGCCGAGACGGGCCTCACCCTGGAGGACCTAGAGTTAGTGGACGGCCAGGTCATTCTTAGTGGATCGGTAGGGGACGGCTCCCCTTAAACCCTGGTTAGCCAGGACTGTCCCACCTGGAGGGACTCTGTCCACTACAGTGGTAGGCGAAAAAACGTCGACTCCGTCTCAATCGCCTATGAGGCTGGCACGGTGGGCTAGGGCCAGATGGTGGTAGTGACGGGCATGGTCGAGCAACCCCTGGACCTGGTCGGGGGAAAGCGGCCGCACGATTTGTGCTGGTACCCCCATCGCCAGGGACTGGGGCGGCACGGACTTGGTGACCACCGCTCCCGCCCCAATCATACTACCCGCCCCCACCCGGACGCCGTTTAGCACCACCGCCCCAATCCCCACCAGGCTGCCCCGTTCAATGTGGGCGCTGTGGATCACGGCCCCGTGTCCTACGGTGACATAGTCCTCCAGGATTGTCGGCTGCCCCGGATCGCCGTGGAGAATGGCCCCGTCCTGGACGTTGCTGTAGGCCCCCAGGTGGATAGCTTCCACATCACCCCGTAGCACCGCCCCATACCAAACACTGCACCCCTCCTCCAGGGTAACCTGGCCAATCACGGTGGCGTTGGGGGCGACAAAGGCCGCTCGGGAACGGTCAGCCGGGGTACAAATTGGCAGGCTAGGAAAGGCCATGGCGGGTATGCCAGTGAAAACAGCAAGGGAAGGGGCCAGGATCGCGGTGGCTAGTATCCCATAGGTATAATACGGCTACAGAGGGTCGTTGCCGATCACGGTCTACCCCATTACACCCGGAAGCTTGGATTCCCGCCCAATGGTTAATTCCGCCTTACACTATCCCATCTACGGCCCAGAAATCCAGTGCCCTCACTGTCGCCAGACCATTCCTGCCTTGACCCTGACCGATACCTACCTATGTAGCCGCCACGGGGCCTTCGAAGCCGATCCTGACAGCAAGGAACTGGTCCACCTGCAGTCGGGGCGTCACTGGCGCCAGTGGCAGGGGGAGTGGTACCGGCAACACACCCATCCCGACGGCATTCGCTTTGAAATCCACGAGGCTCTAGATCGTCTTTATACCCAGGGCTATCGGGCTACCCGGGTGATTATCGCCGAGCGTTATCAGGACCTGGTTAATAGTTACCTCGAGCGTAGTTCCCCCTGGCGAGGTGGTGTGGAAGCCGGGACTGTACCCAAGCTCTACGGTTTACCGGTGCAGTTTAGTCCCTCACCGGCGCAGGATCCCCAATGGGAGGTGATCAATTTCAGCCTGGAAAAGGAGCCGGGGGTTCCCATCCGGTACCCCTACTTTCGTCTATTTGAGTAGGGCTAGCCATGCTGCACCACGGGTCGATTCGTACCCAGGATATCCACCGTGCCATCGCCTTTTACCAGCGCCTGGGGTTTACCGTGGAGGAACGGTTTACCACTGGTATGACCCTGGCCTGTTGGCTGCTTGGTTGGGGCGCTCGCCTTGAACTGATTCAGGTGCCAGATCCGGCCCCCCCCGCCGATGCCTTTGCCGATCAGCACTACACCGGCTACTACCACCTTTCCTTTGATCTAACCGATCAGGTGGATAGCCTACCCCGCTGGTTGGCTGAGCAACGCCAGGCCTTTGCAGCCGGTGCGGAAGATGCTGGGAATCAGCTACGGGTGTTGTTGGAACCCCGACAGCAGATGATTGGCGATCGCGTTTACGAAGTCACCTTTATTGCCGATGCCGACGGCCTACCCCTGGAATTTTTGCGCCTATTGGGTCCGCTGGGGCCCGCCGCCAGTCCCGAAAGGCCAGGGGACGGGTTAGGATAGGAAGGCCGCGAGGAGGCTGCCCGTGTTTTTTAGTGTCGTGATTCCCACCTACGACCGCCTGCCAATCTTGGAAAAGTGCCTGCGGGCCCTGGAGTGCCAGATCTTTGACTCTGCCCTGGTGCAGGGCTACGAGGTGGTGGTGGTGGATGATGGCTCCACCGATGGCACCGTCTCCTGGCTGCGTCAGCATCAGGCGGAGTTTCCCCATGTCCGCCTGTTCGAGCAAGATCACCGCGGCCCCGCCGCCGCCCGTAACTATGGGGTAGAGATCGCAACCGGGGATAGGATTATCTTTATTGATAGTGACCTGGTGGTCTTGCCAGGCTTCCTCCAGGCCCACGCCGCTGCTCTAGCGGCGGCCCAGGAGCGGAGCGGGAGCGATCGCCACTTTACCTACGGCCGGGTAGTGAACACCTGCAACTTTGATAACCCCACCAGCGAGCCCTTCAAACTCACCGACTACTCCCAGGCATTCTTCGCCACCGGCAATGTGGCCATTGCTAAGCACTGGCTAGAGCAGGCCGGCCTGTTTGACACCGGCTTTACCCTCTACGGTTGGGAGGATCTGGAGCTGGGGGTACGCCTCAAAAACCTGGGTCTGAAATTAATTAAGGTGCCCCAGGCGGTGGGCTACCACTGGCATCCCCCCTTTAGCCTTGATCAGGTGCCCAACCTGATCGATAAGGAAATCCAGCGGGGCCGCATGGGGGTGCTGTTTTACCAAAAGCATCCTACCCCTGAGGTGCGGATGATGATTCAAATGACCTGGCTGCACCGCCTGCTCTGGGGTGGGCTGTCCCTGGGGGGGCGCTTAAACGAACGCACCCTGGCCCCGTTGCTGCGCTGGCTGATTAACCAGGGTAAGCCCCAGTTAGCCCTGGAACTGGCCCGGGTGTTTCTCAACTGGTATAACGTTCAGGGGGTTTACACCGCCTATCGGGAATTTCAGTCTCCAGCCCAGTAGGGCCGGGGCGATCCCAGGGTAGGCCACCAACCCCTTGCCAGTTTTGCCCTGCCTACCGGTTAATGGGAGAATAAAGATGAATTTCATCCAAGGACCTCAACCCATGGTGCGCACCCTGGCCCTACTACTGTTAACCGTTTTTGCCCTCACCCTGCAGAGTTGCGTGGGCAGTGGCGGCGGTCTCAACAGCTACGTGGATACCTATGCCGGCTACGAATTTCGTTACCCCACCGGTTGGGTAGAGGTGGAGGTGCCAGGGGCGGCGGATGTGGTGTTCCACGACATCGTCAATGAAACGGAAAACGTCAGCGTGGTGATCAGTGAGGTGCCTGAGGGTAAGGACTTAGAAGACCTGGGTACGCCGACGGAGGTGGGTTACAAGCTCTCTAAGAGTTTTAACACCCTGATTAGCGATGATACCAACGTCGAGCTGGTCAATGCCCAGCGCATTGATACCGTCGACAACAAAACCTACTACATCCTGGAATACGTGGCCGATCTACCCTCGGGGGTGCGCCACAACCTGGCCAGCGCCATTGTCCGACGGGGTCAGCTGTACACCTTCAACGCCTCTACCCCCGCCGACCGCTGGGAGAAAATTAAGGACCTGATGAAACAGTCCGTGGCCTCCTTTAAGGTTACCTAGGGGGTGCGGCCATGGTGACTGACTGCCTGCGGCCTGAATTTGTGTTGGCCTCCGCCTCTAAGGCCCGCCGGTTGCTGTTGCAGGCGGCTGGTATCGATCCCGTTGTCTGTGCCAGTGACTTTGATGAATCCCAGGTGCCGATCGCGGCCCCAGCGGAATACGTGACTACCCTGGCCAGGGGCAAGGCTGCCAGGGTCGCCCCTCGGTTTTCCCATGCCCTGGTGCTGGGCTGTGACTCGGTGTTGGTCCTGGCGGGGGAAATCCACGGCAAGCCTGCCGCCCCAGCCGAGGCGATCGCTCGCTGGCAAGCCATGCGGGGCCAAACCGGTGACCTCTACACCGGTCATGTGCTGATTGCTCCCCAGGGTATTACCCTCAGCCGCTGTGCCGTCACCCGGGTTCACTTCGCCGAGGTGGATGACCCCACTATCCAGGCCTACGTTGACTCTGGGGAACCCCTGGCCTGCGCCGGCGCCTTTGCCATTGACGGTAAGGGGGGAATACTGGTGGACAGAATCGAAGGGTGCCACACCAACGTGATCGGACTCAGCCTGCCGGTGCTGCGGTCTATGCTGGAGGAACTTGGATACCCCATTCGTGACTTTTGGTAGGGGTTGGCTAGACTCCCTGGGGAGTTTCCTGCCAGAGTTGGGTAGTCTGGCGCAGGCTGCGGTAGTCAGCGTTGCCAATAATTAAATGGTCTAACACCGGAATACCTAAAATCTGCGCCCCCTGCAGCAGTTGGCGGGTCAGGGCTAGGTCCTCAGGGCTGGGGTCCAGGTTGCCACTGGGATGGTTATGGGCCACAATACAGCGCACCCCACCGTGGCGAATTACCTCTTTGAAAATTTCCCGGGGGTGGGCCAGGGTTTCGGTGGCGGTGCCAATGGTGATTACCTTAGTGCCCAGTAGTCGGTGCCGAATATCCAGCAGCACAATGGCAAAGCGTTCCTGACTCTGCCACATCAGGTCGTGGCTGAGGGCCGCCGCCGCGATGGCGGGGTCATCCACAATGGTTTTTTCCGGTGGAACCGCCTGTAGTACTCGCTTGCCCAGCTCGATCGCTGCCAGAATACTAGTAGCCTTAGCCGGGCCCACCCCAGAAATTTGGATTAAATCATGGGCAGACACATCCCGCAAGGAACTGAGGGGATCCCGCTGATGCTCTCCCATGGTCTGCAGAATCAGCTGACCCAGGCCTACCGCCGATAGCTTTCCGGCACCCTGGCCAGTGCCCAGCAGGATAGCCAGCAACTCAGCGGTGGAAAGGCTCTTGGCACCCTGGGACAGCAACCGTTCCCGGGGGCGATCTCCGCAGGGTATATCCGTTATCCGCAGGTGGTAAGTCATGGCGATCTAGCTCGTCAGGTCAGCCTTCCCTAGTGAACCCAGAGCCGGGTGAGATGACTCTCTCCGCAAAGAACCAGGTCAGGGAAATCCGCCAATTCATGGAACCCATGCCCACAGTCGGGGTTGGCTCAAGCGGTGCTATGGTTGATTCAGAGCGGTCGTTTCCCTACCCATCTCCCTCCAGGTGACTATGACATCCCTCCCCAGCCCCCAGGACCGGGTGGCCCTCCGCCAACGACTCAATCAATTTAGCGCCCTGACCACCCCACCCCCCCTAAGCTCTGCAGCGGCCGAACAGCTACGGGCGGACCTGGGGTTGCTCAATCATCTATCGGACTACCAGACCCTGGGCATCTGCGCTGACGACCTGGAGCAAGCCCGGCGCGCTATGGCGCAGTACCTGGCACTCCTAGGGATGAGCGCCAACTTGACCCTGCCAGACCAGGCGGGAGCTGTCTACCTGAAATTTAATACCCTGAAGGGAACCTGGTACCTGGATAGCTACAGCGGTCAATCCCGCGGTGTTATCATCACCTTCCATGGCTCTGACCCTGAGGCCATGGCGGTGACCGGTACCTATGGTCCCTTTCCTTTCCAGCTATAGCCCTAGCCCCCCCGCAAGGAAGGACTGGAATCCTATTTACCATGGGCTGAGACCCAGAACGTAAATCAAGTCCGTGTTGAGAACCGTAGTTCTGACCCCTCACCCGCGGCCCTTCTTCCAGGGGGCGTAGCTTGTTTTCCCCAGGGTGGGGAGCCGGAAAACCGTCAAAGTCCCTCTCCCCTCGGGAGAAGGACTTTGGGTCAAGAGAAATATACTGGCGCCGTCCTAGCGGCCAATCCCCAAGTATTGGAAGCCTGCCCGCATGAGTACCTCCCGATCAAGGCAGTTACGCCCATCAATCAAAATTGGGCTGTTCATACGTTGGGCCATGGCCGTATAGTCCAGGTCTCGAAATTGCTGCCACTCCGTCACCACCACCAGGGCATCGCAGCCATCCGCCAGATGGCTGGGATCGGTCTCCACGATCACACCGGTCAAGCCATGGCGCAGACCACTCTGGGAAACGATGGGATCGTAGGCCTTAACCTTGGCTCCTAGACGATTCAGCTGTTCGATTAGGATCAAGGCGGGGGCATCCCGCAGGTCGTCGGTGTCGGGTTTGAAGGTTAACCCCAGCAACCCAACGGTTTTTCCCTTAAGGATTTTCAACACCTGTTGGAGCTTCTCCAGGGTGATTTGCCGTTGGCGATCGTTGACCTCCACCGCCGCCTTCAGCAGCTGGGCTTCATAGCCATAATCATCGGCGGTATGGATCAGGGCTGCCACATCCTTCGGAAAGCAGGACCCACCCCAGCCAATTCCGGCCTGCAGGAACTTCTTGCCAATCCGGGAATCCAGGCCGATGCCCGCCGCTACCTGGGTGACGTCGGCCCCCACTCGGTCGCAGATATTGGCAATTTCATTAATAAAGCTAATCTTGGTGGCCAGAAAGGAGTTGGCGGCGTATTTGACCATTTCCGCTGAACTTAGATCCGTGACCAGCACCGGCACCGACTCACCACCGGGTTGATCGCGATGGCGCCCCTCAACAATGGGGGCGTAGAGCTCTTGCATCAGGGCGATGGCCCGGGAGCTATTGCTACCTAGGACAATGCGATCGGGATTAAAGGTATCGTAGATCGCCGAGCCCTCCCGTAGAAACTCGGGATTACTGACCACATCAAAGTCTGCCACCACCTCTGGATGGGTAGAGGTAGAGGGAGCGCCAGCACCGGCGGCCACCGGCACCTTCTGGCGTTCAGCGATGCCATCCATGACAATCATCCGCACCCAGTCCCCAGAACCGATGGGAACAGTGGATTTGTTGACAATCACCTTATAGCCGCCGCTCAGGTGGCTGCCAATACCCTTAGCGACGGCTTCCACATAGCGGGTGTCGCTTTCCCCATTAGGCAGGGCCGGTGTACCGACGGCGATAAACAGGATATCCCCGTGGTTAACCCCTTCCTCTAAACTGGTGGAAAATTGCAATTTTCCCGCCGTCATGGCAGATTTCATCAGTTCGGACAGACCGGGCTCAAAAATCGGGGACTGACCCGACTGCATCAGTTTGACCTTTTCTTCGTTGACGTCAATACAGATCACCTCATGGCCAATGTGGGCTAGGCAGACTCCAGTCACCAAGCCGACGTAGCCCGTACCAATTACACATACTCGCAGCATATTAACCAATCCTTAATTTAAATATAATCTTATGGGCAGATTCAACAACTTGAATATGACTGGCTGCTTTAGAAACTGACAGCTAAGTCATCAATGACAGATGATGGGGATGATGTCTGTACCCTAAGTTACTTAGTAAACCCTGGCCTAAATGGGGCTGCTCTTGACTCCTGAGTTTCGACTACCAACCCCCCCTTAGAGGGCTACAAAATTTATGCTGCATTTATGCCGCGCCATACTAGCTTCGGGAGGAAACAGCAGCAGGGACAAGGCTTTCTGTGAGCTGTTCACCTACCCCTTGGTCTAACCGTAGGCGAAAGTCATCGATAGTTAAGGCTAGCCCCTCCTGGAGAGGAATGCTAGGACTCCACTGCAGGAAATTTTGAGCTCGGCTAATGTCAGGTTTACGGCGCTGGGGGTCGTCCTGAGGTAAGGGTTTGTAGATCAAGTCCACCCCGGGATTAATCATCGTCTGTACGGTTTGGGCCAGTTGAAGAATGGTATATTCATCTGGGTTACCCAAATTGACCGGACCGATATAGTCACCATTCATCAAGCGTATTAGCCCTTCCACCAGGTCTGATACGTAGCAAAAACTACGGGTTTGATTGCCATCACCGTAAATAGTCAGAGGAATTCCCTGCAGGGCCTGGACCACAAAGTTACTGACAACCCGACCGTCGTTTTCTAGCATGCGGGGACCGTAGGTGTTGAAAATCCGGGCTACCCGAATATCCACATTATTTTGCCGATGGTAATCAAAGGCAAGGGTTTCAGCTACCCGCTTGCCCTCGTCATAGCAGCTACGAATACCAATGGTGTTGACATTGCCCCAATAGTCTTCTGACTGGGGATGGACTTGGGGGTCACCGTAGACCTCGGAGGTGGAGGCGAGCAGAAACCTGGCCTTAACCCGTTTGGCTAGCCCTAACATATTTAGGGTACCCATAACGTTGGTTTTGATGGTCTTTACCGGGTTGTACTGATAGTGCACCGGCGAGGCTGGACAGGCTAAATGATAAATTTGGTCAACTTCCAGACGAATGGGATCGGTGATGTCGTGGCGAACTAATTCGAAGTAGGGATGATCTAACCAACGAAGTAGATTGCGTTTGCGGCCGGTATAAAAATTATCCAGGCAAATCACATCATGGCCAGCGGTCATGAGTCGATCAATTAAATGGGAGCCAATGAAACCGGCACCGCCGGTGACCAAAATCCTCATGTACAGAGTTCCTATACTAGGGCTTAAATTACGATTTAACGATAAAACTGCCAAACTTGTTTGGACTAGGGTAGGCTACACCAATTAATCTAGCCCTATGATAGATTTTTCTTAGCCCAAGGTGCCTGGGAAAAAAAAGCATTGATCGTTTCTTTATCTTTTTAACATGATTATGAGGATTGGAGATTTTTCCTAGGGTATTATTTTCTTAATTCTACGTAGATGGTCTTTGCTATCTTGTCGGAGTTTTATGGCAGAGATGGATAGAGCGGTGACTGGCTAGAAAATCTCCGATCAGGTATAGAGAACCACAAAGTATTTTCATGGTCCCCAGTTCTTCAGTTATTGCTCCTAAGCCCGCGGCCAGGTGTTTATAGCCCTGACAATGGCGGAGTTGGAGACAGAGGTTGGCAGCGATCTCGGCTAGGGCGAAGGGATCAGCCGATTGGTCGCCAGCCACAGGCACCAGGTAAAGGTAATCCCCGGGGCGAAGCAGTGCCCTAAAAATATCGGCATGGTCCTTGGTGGCCAGCATGCCCATTAACCATTGGGTCGCTCCGGCTGGCTCCCCCCGCTGGACCCACCACTGATCCACGTAGCGGCGTAGCTCCAGGGCCGCGCCGGGGTTATGGGCCCCATCCAGCAGCAGGGGGTGGGGTTGGTGATGGCTATCGAGCCATTCTACCCACTGCAGGCGGCCTGGCCATTGAGCCAGGGCCATGCCCTGCTGGATGGCCTGATCGGTAATCCGCCAGCCCCGCTGCCGTAGCAGCTGGAGAGCGGCGATCGCCAGGGCAGAATTAACCAACTGGTGATCCCCCAGCAGGGGCAGGGGGTAGGTAATTTGGTTCTCTGCCAGGGTCAAACAGGCCATCCCCTCCCCCCATCGCACCGCTGGTGCCGGCCACCACACGGGACACCCCAGGTGCTGGAGTTGTTGCTTCACCACCGCCTCTGCCTCCGGCGGCAGGGGGCCGATCACGGCGGGGCAGCCAGGCTTGAGAATACCGGCCTTTTCCCCAGCAATGTCCGCCAGGGTAGGCCCCAATTGCTGCCAGTGTTCTCGACTTAGGGAGGTGATGACTGTGACCAGGGGATCCTCCACCACATTGGTGGCATCCAGACGTCCGCCCAAACCCACCTCCATCACCGCCACCTCCACTGCGCTGTCGGCAAAGTACTGCCAGGCCGCAGCGGTAAATACTTCAAACTGGGTGGGGCTGGGCTGGCTACCATCGATCCTGGCCATCACCCGTTCTAAGACCTGGCGCAGGTCCAGGGCGGCGATCGCCCTGCCATTCACCTCAATCCGCTCCCGCCAGCTGACCAGGTGAGGCGAGGTATAGCGCCCCACCCGGTAACCTGCCTGGGTCAGCACCGAGGCCAGGTAGGCACAGACCGATCCCTTGCCGTTGCTGCCGGCCACGTGGATAATCGGCACCCGACTCTGAGGATCACCCATGGCCCCCAGCAATCGATCCATACGATGGAGGCTGAGATCCACCCCAAAGGGCCCAAGGCTGTCGAGCAGGGCATTAATTTGAGCGTCTTCGGCGGTTGGGGGCGGGCTAACCATAGGGGCGGGGCGGGGAAAACTCGGGTTCAGTTATAGCACAGCGGAGGTAAGCCTTTGCCCCGCCGATTGCCTGAGGTGGCGGGTGGCAGGAATCGGATAGACTAAAGGTGATGTTAAGAAATGTAAGGCAGCCCCCATGGCCTCTCCCCTGACTGGATCTCGACCCCGGGTGGTGGTGATTGGGGCCGGGGTGGGAGGTCTGACGGCGGCCGCTCTCCTGGCCCGCCATGGTTACTCGGTGCGGGTGTTTGATCAGGCCCTGGTGGCGGGGGGCTGTGCCTCTACCTTCAGGCGGCGGGGGTTTACCTTTGATGTGGGGGCTACCCAGGTAGCCGGACTGGAACCAGGGGGCATTCACCATCAGATTTTTCAGGAGTTGGGGGTGGAGCTCCCCCCCGCCACCGACTGTGACCCCGCCTGCGCCGTCTTTTTGCCGGGGGAGACGCACCCGATCTCCGTCTGGCGGGACCCTGTCGCCTGGCGCTTAGAACGACAACGGCAATTTCCCGGCAGTGAACCCTTCTGGCACCTGTTAGAGCAGCTGTTTGAACCCAGCTGGCGGTTTCAGGGGCGGGGGCCGGTGCTGCCCCCCCGCCACCCCTGGGACCTGGGGCAATTGCTGCGGGCCTTACGCCCCGATACCTTAGTGACCCTGCCCCATACCTTCCGCACTGTGGGTCAGGCCCTGCGATCGCTGGGGCTGGCGGGCGATCACCGCCTGAAAACCTTCCTGGACCTGCAGCTCAAGCTCTACTCCCAGGTGGATGGGGAGGAAACCGCCCTGCTCTACGCCGCCACCGCCCTGCGAGTATCCCAGGCGCCCTACGGTCTGTTCCATTTGCAGGGGAGTATGCAGGAACTCAGCGATCGCCTGGAAAAAGCCCTGATCACCCACGGCGGCCTGCTGCAGCTGCGCCACACCGTCACCGCCATCCCTACCCACCAGGGGCGGGTGCAGGGGGTCAGGGTGCAGGACCAAAGAACCGGTCAGACTTGGGTGGAACCGGCGGACCAGGTGGTGGCCAATGTTACGGTGCAAAATCTGGTCACCCTACTAGGGAACGGGGCACCCCGGGGCTACCGGCAACGGGTGGAGAACTTACCCCCCGCCAGTGGTGCCTTTGTGATCTACCTGGGGGTGGCGGCGGCGGCCATTCCCCCCGACTGCCCGCCCCATCTGCAGTTTTTCTACGATTACGACGGCCCGATCGGCGAAAATAATTCCCTGTTTGTCTCCGTCAGTCGCCCCGGCGATGGCCGCGCCCCCCAGGGGCAAGCCACGATTGTGGCATCCTCCTTTACGGCGGTGGAGCCCTGGTGGCACACCGAGGATTACCCAGCCTTGAAGCAGCGCTATACCCAGGTAGCCCTGGAGCGCCTGGGGGGTTATTTTGACCTCAGGTCAGACCATATCCTGCACCTGGAGGCCGCCACCCCCCGCAGCTTTGCCCACTTCACCGGTCGCCACCAGGGCATGGTGGGGGGGCTGGGCATGCGGGTGAATAGCTACGGTCCCTTTGGTTTTGCCAACCGCACCCCAGTGCAGGGGCTCTGGCTGACAGGGGATTGCACCCACCCCGGCGAGGGCACCGCCGGGGTGAGTTACTCCGCCCAAACCGTGGTTAGACAGATCCTGGCCCAGGATCGCTAGACCAGCACCGGAGCCTTGGTCCACTCGGTGTGGAAAACCCCCTCCCGGTCGATGCGTTCGTAGGTGTGGGCGCCGAAGTAGTCTCGCTGGGCCTGGGTCAGATTTTGGGGCAGGCGATCGCGGCGGTAGCTATCAAAGTAGTCGAGGGAGGCACTAAAGGCCGGCACCGGGATACCGGAGTGGGCCGCCAGGGCAATCACCTCCCGCCAGGCCGCCTGGCGGTCCAGGATGGTTTGTTTGAATTCCGGGGCCAGGAGCAGGTTAGCCAGGTCGGGGTGCTCATCGTAGGCGTGTTTGATCTTGTTCAAAAAGCCAGCTCGAATAATGCATCCCCCCTTCCAGATGCGGGCGGTTTCCCCCAGGTTGACGTCGTAGTCAAAGGCCTTGGAGGCGGTGCCAATCAAGGCCATGCCCTGGGCGTAGGAACAAATCTTAGAGCAGTAGAGGGCATCTCGGATTTTGTCCACCATGGCCTTGGCGTCGCCGTTGAAGCTGGCGCTGGGCCCCACCAACTGCTGGGCAGCCGCCAGCCGCTCCGCCTTAATGGAGGACATGATGCGGGCATTCACCGCCGCCGTAATGGTGGGAATGCCGACCCCCAGATCCAGGGCGCTCATCACCGTCCAGCGGCCGGTGCCCTTCTGACCCGCCGCATCTACAATCAGCTCCACCAGGGGTTGACCGGTTTCCCCATCCAGGTTGGTGAAGATATCGGTGGTGATCTCAATTAAGAAGGAATTCAGCTCGTCGGTCTGGTTCCAATTGGCAAACACCTCGTAGAGTTGGTGGTGATCTAACCCCAGCACACTTTTCATCAGATCGTAGGCCTCGGCGATCAATTGCATGTCGCCGTATTCGATGCCGTTGTGCACCATTTTGACGTAATGACCAGCCCCCCGGGGGCCAATGTAGGTGACACAGGGGCCGTCATCCACCTGGGCGGCAATTTTTTTGACGATGGGTTCGATCGAGTCGTAGGCGGCCCGGGTGCCACCGGGCATTAGACTAGGGCCGTTCAGGGCTCCCTCTTCGCCACCGCTGACCCCCATGCCGATGAACCGTAGGCCCGTAGACTCCAATTCCTTGGTGCGCCGTTCCGTATCTTCGTAGAGGGAATTCCCCCCATCCATAATCATGTCACCCTCCTCCAGCAGGGGCCGGAGTTGGGCAATCACCGCGTCCACCGGCGCCCCTGCCTTCACCATGACTAAAATCCGGCGGGGTCGTTCTAGGGAGCCGACAAATTCCTCTAAACTATAGGTGGGTTTGACGTTTTTGCCCTGGGCGCGACGCTCCATAAACCGTTGGGTGACCTCGGCGGTGCGGTTGTATACCGCCACGGGGAAACCATTGCGTTCCACATTCAGGGCTAGATTCTCACCCATCACGGCAAGACCGATTACACCAAAACTCTGTGCCATAGGACTCTCTTGGTAACTGTTTGCTGGAAAACGGTGGATATTGCTGTGCTGAATTGGGTTGGACAGCCCAGGCCCGATGGTCGGTTAAACCACCGAACTTAAGGGAACTGGATTTGCCCATCCACCCGTCGAAGGCTTGGCCATCCGCGATCGCCCCTGAGCGTTAGGGCAAAGGGGCGGGCGGTTAACCTGTCAACAGCGTAAACAACTTTTTTAGAAACGAAGTGCTCCCAAAGGTTTTCTTTAGGCCCTGGGCGGTTAAGGTTATGGTTTCCTGGCTTTAGGGGGATGGTAGAGATAAAAAGCAATAACTCGCCGGACCCGGGGCCGGTTAAGTAGGAGGTGGCGTCAATTAGGCGACCCCTGAAGAGGAGGTCAGGGGTCAGAACTCAGCAGATAGGAGGGATCGGTGAACCTGCATTAGGGTTTACCAATCTGCCCCCCTGAGGAAGTGAGAGACCTAAGTTAGAGCCTAAAAAGCAGCGTAGGAGGAACTGGCTACCATGGCGATCGCCATAATGCCCTGACGCAGAAAGGAGAGCAGCAAGAAGGCGAGAATGGGAGATAAATCAATCCCTCCCAGGGGCGGAATAATGGAGCGAAAAACATTGAGGTAGGGATCGGTCAGCTGGCTGAGAACGGAGAAGGGGGGATTCAGCCAATCCACATTGGGAAACCAGCTGAGTAAGATCCGAATGATCAGTAGCACCGTGTAGATGGATAGGAAGGTGGAGAGGGCCTGTACCAAAATACTCATCAAAAACCTCAGCTCTATTCGTTACCAACAAAACAATATATGGATAATCGAGACCTGTCAGCCTAATGTAACGGATTGCTTAGTAGACTGTAGGCCACTGATGTTTTCTTCCCTAGCCCTGGCACCGGCTAGGAGTCTACCCTGGAGGGGGCTTGCCAGGGGCGATCGCTGTGGCCGTTAATGCCCCCCAGTTGCTGTCTAACCTCATCAATGGCCTCATTTAACTGGGCGATTTTGGCCTCCAGGCCCAGGCGGGCAGCTTCCATACTGTCTTCTCCACTGGCCTCAAACTCACCGAAGCAGAGGTTGCCCTCCTCTAGTCCAGCCCCGAGGGACTTGCCAGGAGGCCTGGCGGATTGACGTCGGGATGCGCTCAAGGCTCCTACCACGCCACCTAGAGCAGCGCCGATCAGGGTACCTAATAAAAAACCACCGACGAAGCTACCTTGTTGACTCATGGCCATCTGCAATTCAACTTTTTCCTAGTTTACCCCACCTGGTTTCATTCCCAGGCCAATCTGCTGTGCTAAGGAGCTGGTGATCGCCTGCGCTTGCCCCTTCGGCTTAGCCATTGTCTGCTCTGATACGGTCAAACTGAGCTACTATCTAAGCCGATTCAAGCTCCAGTCCTCAGCATCAGGCGGGTAGGCGTAGGTTAGGCGTGTCGGTAAAGCGGTTGTTTACAGGGGTGGTCGGCCTGGCGGGGGTGTACCTGTTGGGTAACTTGCCCGCTAAGGCGGCGGGCCGCCTGCAGGCCTGGCAGTTCGATGCCGACCACAATCGCTTTCAGTTTAGTACCGCTAGTGGGGTCCAACCCCAGGTCAGTCTTTTATCCAACCCTAAGCGCCTGGTTATTGATTTACCAGGGATTGCCATGGAGGAGGGGGCCAGCGATCAATTGATCGGGGGGGTGGTTAGGGCAGTCAAGGTGATGGCGGTTGATGCCCGCACCACCCGCATGGTCCTGGAGCTTGATTCGGACTATGGCTTTGACCCTCACCATGTCAAGGTTTGGGGATTGACCGATCAGCAATGGGTGGTGCAGTTGCCGCCATCCTCTTCTCACCCGGACTCTGGGGCTCAGACTAAGGCCTTGGAGACCCCTGGCCCCCTGTCTAGCGGGCCCTTACCTCCTCGCCTGCAGCGCAACCAGGTCACCTACCTGCCGGTCAGTCCCACCGGTACCTTGATCAATGGGGTACAGGCTACCACCAACGGTTTTTTCCTTCCGACCCAGGGAGCTACCCCTCAAATTCAGGTGTATCGCACCCGTGACCCTAACCATAACCGGCAACTGGTGATTGATGTTTTAGATGCGGCCCTACCTCCCCAACTTAACCCAGAGGCCTTGCCGGGTAACCGCTATGGCATCGATCGCTGGGCCCTGACCCAATTTGCCACTACCCCCCCAGCGGTGCGCATTACCCTCAGCCTCAACGCCATCAGCCCCGACTGGCAGATCTCCCTGGCCCCTGGCGGTATTGCCCTGACCCCGGTGGGCGTGGCCGCCAGCCAGATCCCCACCCCCGCCACCCCCGCCACCACCGTCGTTTTGCCTGTGCTTCGTCCGGCCCAGGCAGCCCCTACCCCCGTGGCCAATCCGGTCACCCCAGCGCCTTCCCCCTCCCGTCCATCCGGGCCAGATCGCCAACAGGTGGTAATCATGCTAGATCCGGGCCATGGCGGCGCCGATCCGGGGGCGATCGGCATTGGTGGTTTGCAGGAAAAGGGGGTGGTGTTGGCGGTAACTCAGCAGGTGGCCGCCATCCTGCGGCAACAGGGGTTGACGGTGCAGATGACTCGCCAGGGGGATCAAACTCTGGATTTGCAGCCCCGGGTGGATCGGGCGGAGGCGGCCAGGGCCAATCTATTTGTCAGTATTCATGCCAACGCGGTGAATATGCAGCGACCGGAGGTGAATGGGGTGGAAACCTATTATTTCTCCGACTCCAGTTTGGGCCTGGCCCGGGTGATTCACCAGCGGGTGCTGGGCAATCTGCGGATGAATGACCGGGGGGTGAAGCAGGCCCGCTTCTTTGTCCTGCGGCGCACCTCCATGCCCTCGGTGTTGATTGAGATTGGTTTTGTTACCGGAGCCACCGATGCCCCTAAACTTGGCAATCCCCAGTGGCAGAGCCAGATGGCCCAGGCGATCGCCCAGGGCATTCTCGACTACCTGCGAAGCGGATCCTAATTACCAGGGTGCCGGGTGATAGGGGGGCAGGGGGGAGTTCACACCGCACTTCACCCAAGTGAAATCCGCTATAGTCATTAGCGACTTGGTCAGGACGCCTATCCAGCCCTGGCTTTTACCAATTTACTGTGTTCTCAGGTCCTAGCCAGACCGATAATCTGGTGGTGTTGTACCTCCCTTCAAAATCCTCCCGCAAAAGACTCAGGTCCAACTGATCGGCCCAGACCTCCAGGGTGATCCCCACGGTCTGCTCCAGCTGGGCAACACTATTGAGGAAGGCAATGCGGGACTCCAGTTCGTTGGTTTGGGCGCTGACTAGATCCTCCTCCTGGGCAATAATCTGAAACAGGGTGACATTGCCCCGGCCCAGGCGGTATTGCTCCTGGTTGGCCTGAAGTTGACGGCGGGCATTCTGGGTGGCCCGTTCAGCGGCTGCCACCGCCCGCTGATTGGCGGCCACGTCCCCCATCCGGGTGGTGACGTCGTTACGGATTTGATCCTGCTGTTGGGTCAGGGTGTTGTCCTGCTGTTGCAGCCTCACCTGGCTAGTGACCTGGCGGGTCTCCAGTTGGGGGTCATTGAGGGTGCGGCGGGCCACCAGCCCCAGCTCCGTGCGGGACCCATCCCCCAGGTTGCTATCCACAATGGCGTCCACTTGCCAGCGCTGCTGGTCCACAGCCAGTTGCCGTTCCAGGTCTAACTGCTGGCGCTGCAGCTGGCTTTGCTGGTAATCGGGGCGCTGGGCCAGGGCGATCGGCACCAGGTCGGTGGTTTGGTAGCGGGCGGCCCGCTCCTGGGCCAGGAGAAACAGTTGATCAATGTCACCGGGGTCTACCACAAACACCAGCGCCCGATCGGTGCCGATCAGATTCAGCAGGGCATTGTTGGCCTGTAGCAACTGGTTTTGGGCATCCACCAGACGGCGCTGGGCGTCCGCCAGCGATCGCTCCGTATCAAACAGGTCGATCGGGGCTCGCCGCCCCGCCGCCACCAGGGCCTGCAAAATCTCCAACTGTCGCTGCCGGCGGGCCAGGGCCTGGGACTGGATCTCCACCTGGGTTTGGGCGCTAATCAGGTTCGTATAGCTAGCGATACTGGTGGTTAGGGTGTCAATCAGGGTGCGCCGCAGGGCCAATTGATTACGGCCCTCCTCCAGGCGGGCCTGGTTTAATGGGGCCTCGTTAATGGCCGAGCCAAAACCCCGGGCCAGGGGCTGACTCAGCCGAAACTCCAGGGGTTGGCTGGCCAGGGGGTCAACCCCCACCGTCAGACGGCTACCCAGGCGGGTGGCCCAGTCCAGGTCAAGCCGGATCTGACCCTCCAGGTCTGCCTCTGTGCCCCCCTGATTAAATAGACCGTCGCCGGGGTTGGCCTCACCCCTGTCCTCCCTGAGGGAGGAGCTCACCCCCAGGGTAGGGGTGAAGCGGGGATCAAACCGCTGTTCCGCCTCCGCTAGCTGTTGTCGTTCCACCAGGCGATCCAGGCGGCGGTTCTGGAGATCTCGGTTGCCCGCCAGGGTCAGGTTGAGGAGCTCCGGCAGGGTGAGGGGAAGGGGGGAGGCGGCCGTTGCCGGGGAGGGCCCAGGGGCTGGGTCGATGCCCTGTGCCTCCGGGTCAGGGGTAGACCCAGGCAGGGAGCCCGAGGGAAAGGGGAGGCTGGGCTGGGCTAGCAGGGGTTGACCCAGAAGGGTGGTGAGGACCAAGGCCACCCCCCCCGTATATTTGGTCTTAACCACGGTGTTCACCTACTCCCCCCGCAGGGCGCTGACCACATCAATGCGGGTGATGCGCAGGGCTGGCACCAGGCTGGAGCCCACCCCAACCGCAAAGGCCGCCCCCATGGAGATCGCCGCATCCTGGAGTTGAAACTGGTAGGGCGCCTCAAAAATGGTACTGGTGGCCACCTGGGTGAGCAGGTGAACGGTGGTCACCGCGGTCAGCCCCCCCACCAGACTGAGCAGGGCCGCCTCCGCAATGAACTGGCCCATCACCTCCCCATCGGTGGCACCAATGGCTCGCCGCAGGCCAATTTCCCGGGTTCGCTCCATGATCGCCGCCACCGTGATGTTGGCAATGCCCACACCGCCAATCACCAGGGCTAACAGCCCCACCGCCTTGAGCAGGCGCAGGGCGGCCCGCTGCTGCTGCTCCGCTTCGTAGAGATCCTCCACATTGCCCCTGAGCAGGACCGTGTAGCCTGGATACATCTGCTCGAGTTGCTCCTTAAGGGCGGTTTCCAGGGTTTCGTAGTCCTCCAGGCTGGCGATGGCGATTTGAATCTGGCGCCCAAAGTGGCTCCCGCCCTGCAACACGTCACCGTAGCTTGCCGGTATCCAGAGGCTGCCGGTGGGTTCCCGATCTTCGCTGTTCACCTTGGTTTCGCTCACTCCTACCACGGTAAACCGGGTATTGTCGAGGAAAATCCCCTCACCCACCGGATTGCCCCCCTCAAATAATTGCTGGGCCAGCACCTGATCAATCACAACCACTGGCCGATAGTGGCTAAAGTCCGTGGGTTCAAAAAATCGGCCCTGGAGCATCCGCCGTCCCGTGGTGCGCTGGTAGTTTTCGGACACGCTCCTGGCATCGACGTTATCCGCCACATTGCCCTGGTATTGCACCTGGTTAATGAACAGCCACCCCACCCGGCTAATGCTGACAATGCCGGGTAGGCTGGTTTGTAGTTCGGCGATCGCCGCCTCACTGTATTCCACCGGGGGCTGATCGCGGCCGTAGACCCAGGGGGTCAGGTAGGGGTTATCCCGCGCCGCCAATCGGTCAGCCAGCACCCGGTTACTGATGCTATCGATGTTCAGGGTGGCATTGACGGCGGCGACCCCCATAAAAATGCCCAGGGTGGTGAGGCCCGATCTGACCCAATTGCCGGTCACATCCCGCAGGGTATTGAGACTTAAATCGAGGGGGGATAGGGCCATGGTTCCAGCCTTGGGGTTAGGGAGCAGGCAGGGAGGGGGCGGGGGGAGTGCTGACCGCCATGCCATCCCTGAGGGGGGGATCGAGGGGGGGAGTGGCAATCACCCGGTCCCCCTCCTGGAGGCCCTGGGTAATTTCCACCGCCTCCAGGGTGCTGAGCCCGGTTTGTACGCTACGGCGGCGAGCCGTGCCCCCCCCCTCCACCAGCCAAAGGTAGGTCTCCTGATCCTGCCGCTGTAGGGCCGTGGTGGGCACCGCCAACACCCCCCGCCGTTGGGATAGCAGCACCTCCACGCTGACGGCACTGCCGGGGATCAGTTGACCGCTGGGGCGATCCAGCTGGGCAATAGCCTGGACCGTGGCCTGATCGCCAGCATTGTCCTGGCCGGGGCTGAGGGCCTGGGGGGCAATGCTCACCACCCGGCCGGTAAAGGGTTTGGGGTTAGGTCCGATCATGCTCACCCGCACCGGCATGGCGATCGCCACCTGGCGAGCATCCAGGGCCATCAACTCGAAGATCACCCGTTCCTGGGCGGGGTCACCCAGGGTGAGCAGCACCCCCTCCCGGGGCACCCCATCTCCGGGCTGGGCCTTGATGTTCAACACCAGGGCATCGAAGGGCGCCAGAATGGCGTTGTCCGCCCTGCGGGCCTTGAGGTTGTCGAGGGTGGCCTGGTTTTTGCGCATTTCCAGTTGCGACCGTTGCCAATCCAGTTGGGTTTGTCGCAGTTCTGCCTGGGCCGACTCCAGGTCATCCCGGTCCCGTTCGTATTCATCCTCGGAAATAAAGCCCCGCTCCACCAGCGTTTGGGACTCCGCCAGTCGATCCCGGGCCCGCTCCACCCGGCGGCTTTTCTCCTGCAGTAATCGGTCCTGACTCTGCCGCTCCAGGTCCAGAATGTCCCGTTGGATCAGGGCCTCATCCAGCTGTTGTTCCAGGCCGCGATCTCGCAACCGTAATAGCACCGTCCCCCGCCGCACCCGCTGGCCCGCCTCCACCAGCACCGCCTCCACCGTCACATCCCCCGGGGCCTTGAGGGTTTGCTGGTTACCCAGGGTGACCGTACCGGAGGCATCAACCCGGTTTTCCAGATCACGCCGGCTCACCGCCGCCGTGGTCACCACCGGCGGATCCGCCGCTGGCCCCTGCCCATGGCGATAGGCCCACCAGCCCCCTACCCCCAGGGCCACCACTACCCCAGTCCCCAGCAGCCAGGGCCAGCCTGACCACCGCCGCGGCTCCACCTCCTCGCCAAACAGCTCGGCGATCACCGCCGCCGAGTCCCCCCGATCGAGGGGCGTTGGGGAGGGTGGGTCGGAGGACGGATTGAGGGCCATAGTGGAAGACGACCCAGGCGGTGAAAGCACCCTGGGCAGAGACGGGTCAGTTTCAAGATGCCGTTATTGTATCAGTAGCCCTCAGGGGGATTCCATGGATCGGCCCATCCCTCCTTCTTTTCCTGCCCAGCCATCCCTATACCCTTTGGGCCATAAGTTTGTTACCGTTAAACCGAAGCGCTGATTGATAAAGGGATGGTTCGCCAATCTGCCGTTGACATCCTCGACGAATACGAGGTCGTGGTGGTGGGGGCTGGGCACGCTGGCTGTGAGGCGGCCCTGGCCAGTGCTCGGCTGGGGTGTCGCACCCTGCTGATCACCCTTAACCTTGACAAAATCGCCTGGCAACCCTGCAACCCTGCGGTGGGGGGGCCAGCTAAATCCCAACTTACCCACGAGGTGGACGCCCTCGGGGGGGAAATTGGCAAAATGGCCGATCGCACCTACCTGCAAAAGCGCATCCTCAACCAATCTCGAGGTCCAGCGGTGTGGGCGCTACGGGCCCAGACCGACAAACGAGAGTACGCCACTGTGATGAAAACCATCGTCGAAAACCAGGATAACCTGGTGATCCGGGAGGGCATGGTGACGGACCTACTGCTGGGGGCCGATGATCAGGTGGTGGGGGTGGAAACCTACTTCGGGGTCGGGTTTCGCTGCCAGGCAGTGATCCTCACCACCGGTACCTTTT
Organism: Leptolyngbya sp.; assembly: GCA_040381765.1. Taxonomy (GTDB): domain Bacteria; phylum Cyanobacteriota; class Cyanobacteriia; order Phormidesmidales; family Phormidesmidaceae; genus Nodosilinea. Next base: position 10,734 of record JBEIGU010000011.1, on the reverse strand, counting down.
TGGGGGGCACCATCTGGGTGGGCGATCGCTCCATGGCGGCGGGCCGAGCCGGGGAATTTGCCGCCACCGGCCTGACCACCACCCTCAACCGGCTGGGGTTTGAAACCGGGCGCCTGAAAACCGGCACCCCGGCCCGGGTAGATCGGCGATCGATTGATTTTGACGGCCTCGAACCCCAACCCGGAGACCCCCAGGCGGGCTGGTTTAGCTTTGATCCCGAGGTCTGGGTAGAGCGCCCCCAGATGCCCTGCCACCTGACCCGCACCACCGCCGCCACCCATCAACTGATTCAGGAGAATCTCCACCTGTCCCCCATCTATGGGGGCTGGGTGGCGGCCAAGGGGCCCCGCTACTGCCCCAGCATTGAGGACAAAATTGTCCGCTTTGCCGATAAGGCCAGTCACCAGATTTTCCTGGAACCCGAGGGACGGGATATTCCGGAGATCTACGTGCAGGGCTTCTCCACCGGTCTACCGGAAAAACTCCAGCTGGCCCTGCTACGCACCCTGCCGGGGCTAGAGCAGTGCACCATGCTGCGGCCAGCCTACGCGGTGGAGTACGACTACCTACCCGCCACCCAGTGCTACCCCACCCTGATGACCAAGCGGGTGGCTGGCCTGTTCTGTGCCGGACAAATTAATGGCACCACCGGTTATGAAGAGGCGGCGGCCCAGGGGCTGGTGGCGGGGGTGAATGCGGCCCGGCGGGTGCGACACCAGGAGATGGTGGTCTTCCCCCGGGAACAGAGCTACATCGGCACCCTGTTGGATGATCTGTGTACCAAGGATCTGCGGGAACCCTACCGGATGCTGACCTCCCGCTCTGAATACCGACTGGTGTTGCGGTCGGATAACGCTGATCAGCGCCTTACCCCCCTGGGGCGAGACCTGGGCTTGATTGACGATCGCCGCTGGTGCATCTTTACCGACAAGTACGATCGCATTGCGGCGGAGAAACAGCGCCTGCACAGCACCCGTCTCAAGGAACAGGACCCGATCTCCCAGGCGATCGCCGCCAACACCGGCGATCGCATCAAGGGTTCCATTACCCTGGCGGACCTGCTGCGCCGACCCGGTATCCACAGCGTTGATTTAGACCGCTACGGCCTGGGCAATCCGGCCCTGACCCGGGAGGAAAAGCAGGGGGCGGAGATCGACATCAAGTATGCCGGCTACCTGAAACGGCAGCAAACCCAGATTGATCAGGTGGCCAAAAACGCCAACCGCAAGCTACCGGCCGAAATTGACTACAGCACCATCGGTACCCTCTCTAAGGAGGCTCGGGAAAAGCTCAGCCAGGTGCGTCCCCTGACCATTGGCCAGGCCTCCCGGATTGGCGGTGTCAACCCCGCCGACGTTAACGCCCTGCTGGTGTACCTGGAGGTGCAGTCCCGTCAGGGGGCTCTGGCGGGGTTGGGGAGCTAGGGGCCGAGGCGGTGACTGGGGCTGCCCCAGACCAACCCAGTTGATCGAGGGTGGCGGGCGATCTCACGTAGTTCATCAGATAATCGTGCACCAGTTGATACTGGGCCATGGGGATATTGGGGATATGGAAAATCAACCCCGAACCCACCAGGATCTCCAGCACCAGATCCAGTTGATCCGGAGTGTAGGCACACCGCCGTAGCCGCAACTCCGCCTCCAGGTCATCCCGACTTTTCTTGGGTCGGTAGAGGTACTGGTTGCGATCGTGGCGGTCCGTCAGCAGGTAGAGCACCGCCTGGGCCAGGAGGATATTTTCCGGACCGCAATCGTTGATGACGGTGTCTAAAAACTGCTCCACCAGGGTCTCCTTAGGACAGGGACCCAAGCTTTGGTACGTGGCCAGGCGATCGATGCCCTGCCGCTGCAGTTGGGCTCCTACTACCTGCAGCTCGATCGGTTTGACCTCAGGGTCGGGGCTGGCCAGGTCCCTCACCAGTTGTTCCACCAGGGCATCCTCCAGGTAAAACCCCACCTGGTTGGTCAGGCGGCGAATCAGGGTTTTGGCCGCCTGGGGGGTAAATTCCCCCAGGTAGTAGCGGTGATCTCGACAGAGAATGTCCTGGTTGAGGACATCCAGGTCAAAGCCCCGTTCAATTTCCAGTAGATAGTGCAGGTAGTCTTCCCGCAGGGCTAGCAGCACCTTCAGGTAGGGAGCCTCCAGGCAACTCACCAGAAAGGCGTAAAAGTCTCGCCGTTGTGATCGGTCGGGCACATCGGCAAAGAATTCCTCAAACTGATCGAAGAGCAGTACCACCTGCAGGGAGTGGTGGTCAATCAGGTGGCGCAGGCGGGCCAGGAGACCCGGACCCCCCATCCCCCCCGCCTCGGGGATCGGCACCGCCTCCGCCAGGCTGGGATTAGCCAGCAGGGTGGTTTCGATGGCCTGGTAAAGGCTCTGGGGCCAGTCGCGATAGTTTTGAATCAATAGCGGCAGGGTGCTGCGCCCTTCAGGAAAGGACCGGGCCAGGGCGGGAATCAGCCCCCCCACCAGCATGGAACTTTTACCCACCCCAGAGGGACCGTGGAGAATTATCAGGGGATAGCGCGGTAGGGCTAAACGGGTGACCAGGGCCTGCACATCCGCCTGTCGGCCCGAGGCATCAATCTCTGTTGCCAGCCAGTCATCCTGGGGTTGGATGGGGCTGGCGCCAATGAAGGCCCGGCGCTTAAAGCGGGTATCGATCTGGCGTTGGTCTAGCTTGACGTGGAAGGCCGCCCGGTAGTTTTTTTGTTGGAAATATTGATCCCGTAGGGTTTCCAGGATCCGCTGATGCAGGGATAGATCGTGTTTGGGGTGGCTGTGGTGGCGGGCCTGTTGCAGCAGGGCGATCGCCGCCAGGGGGTGCCCCTGGGCAATCTGGGCTTGGGCCAGCAGGTAGAGATACCAGCCCCGGTGGTAGCGGTGGGCCAGGCTGGCCAGGGGCTCGGGCGGGGAAGCCACGGTGGATTGTTCCTGGCTGGGCTCAGCTCCGGGCTCGCTCCCCCTGGGGGCCGCCACCGCTGGGGGGGGATAGGCCGCCACCGCCGTGGCAATTTTCAGGATATCCAGGGCTTTCTGGGCATGGTGTTGGGCAACCTGGGGTGCTCCCCGGGCCATCGCCACCTCCGCCAGGTAGCCGTGATCCCGCGCTAATCGCACCCCATCACTACGGTGTAGGATTAGGCCCTGCTGGGCAATCCGCTCTAGCCCGTCCCAGTCCTCCAGTTTTTGCCTGACCTCCGCCAGGGCGTGGAGAAACCTCCCCACCAACTGGGGCTGCTGGTGCCGACGAAAAATCTCTAAACAGTCCCTAAAGCAGGTTTGGGCTTTGGCTAACAGGGGTTGATAGAGGGGCCGCTCCCGCACCGCCCGACTGCGCCAGGTCACCCCCAGGTAAAACCACAGTAGGGCCTGTTTATAGGCCGGGCAGGGAGGCGGGGGGGAGCCGGGCGAACGTCTCTGATCAAGGTGATCTAGATTTTGTTGCCAATAGTGCAGGCTGCGATCGAAATAGTAGCGGGCCAGGTCAAAATTGCCCCGGCTGAGGGCGTCTCGCCCCTGTAAAAAGTCCAGACTGGCCTGGATCTCCTGGTCTGGCAGGGAACTCAGGGGCGAAGCAGGAGGGGACTGGGTGCCCTCGATCGGGGATGGGGGATCGACGGCGGGGGAGGAGGCTTGACCGATCTCCACCAGGGCAAATTCCAGCTCCGTGCGCAGGCTAGAGCCCGGCTGGTAGTCGGGGGTATAGTCTGGATAGGGGCTGTCATCCCCGAGGGACAGCATGGTTACGAACAGTTCATTGGCCCGGCGATGCAGGGCGTAGATCAACTCCCCGGGGGGATACTCGAAGGGGATGGGGGTACCGGCAAAGCTCTTCAGGTCGGGGGCATGGCGGCTGATCAGGGGCAGGGTGCGATCGTTCACCCAGATCACCACCGGTAGGGTCAGGGTTTTGGAAAATTCATCGCGGCCCAGGTTGGCACCCTGCAGCAGGGGTATGGGGGACTGCACCCTTTCCAGTCCCGTCACCAGCAGAGCCGCTCTCCCCCCTGGGGGGAGAGCCTGCTCCAGGGCCTGGCGCAGGTGACGGGTTTGGGGGGAGAGGGCCACCACCGCCAGGGCCATGGTCTCCTGCAGGTGCTGCACCAGCTGCGATCGCAGGCGATCGTAGTTACAACGGGCCAAAATCAGGGAAAAGCGCTGGGGTCTTAGGCGAATGGCCCGCTGCAGTTCCGCCAGGGCCGCCTGGTTGTGGGCGACAATTTCCGCCTGGGAATGGGGGGGACTCATGGCGCCCCCAGGGACTGCGATCGCCAGGCCCGGTAGGGGCTGGTTTCTGCCAGCAGCGGATTAATGCCAAACCAGCGCCCTTCCCGATCCCGATACTCGTAGAGAAACAGACTGCGGACTAAAATGTTGTAATCCTCATTGCCCTGCACATCCTGGCGGGATACGGCTCGCAGCAGCAGTTGCCACTCCGGGTCACTGATTAACCCCATCAGGCTATCCCGCTCATTGCGGATCACCGTCTCCAGCAGGGACCGCGGGAAGGGGGGGTCTTGCTTACGTAGGCAGCCATCCAACAACCGGATCAGATTGCGCATGTGGCCGCCACTGATATAGCAGAGGCGATCCAGGGTAGACAGCTGATCAAACACTTCCCCCACTCGATCCAGGCGTTGGTTGACGTTCAAGTCCGGGAAGGCTCGACTCAGCACCATTTGCTGTAACAAGGCCAGGCCCTGGGGGTTGGCCTCACCCTGGCGGTCCTGCAGGGGTACCATGGGCAGCACCATGGGGTTACTGCCAAACCGGTTAGCCAGCCGCACCAGATCGTTAGAGAACATTAACTCCAGGGGAATGGTGTAGACCAGGTGGCAGTCCAACTGCTTGAGCTGCTCCCCCCGGTCCACAAACAGGTACTCCGACTGCAGGCGTCCCTGGGCCCGGGGGGTACTGTCGATCCGGTCCAGGTTGTCCATAATGATCACCAGCCGATTCTTGCCCTGCTCCTGCAGACGCTGATGGGTGGGGGTGAGTAATTCCTGATTGAGGGCATTGATCAGGCTCCGGGTCCGAGGTTCCAAGTACTGCCGCAGCTGACTGCGCAGGTCAGGGCTTTGTTTAGCAGAGGCGGTAATACTAGCAATCCCGGCGGATAGGCTGAGGCTGGAAATTTCCATGGGGGTACGCAGGGTATCCACCAGGTTTTGACAGAGGCTTTGCAGGTAGGTGGTGGCGTTGGCCATCCCCCGTGCCTCCAGGTGGGCGGTCAGGTTGTGGGCTATGGTCAGCAGAATGTCGGAGATCTCAACGTCCGCCATCTCCAGGTCCCGATCGGATTCAAAATAAATCACCTCGTAGTTGCGCCGCTCCAGGGCCGCCTTGAGGCGAAGCAGCTCGGTGGATTTACCACAGCCAATGTGGCCGGTGAACAGTTGGGTGGTGGGGCGGTTGCGGGCCAGGCGTACAATTTTGCGCTCTAACTCCTGCACCAGATCCCCCCCCCGGACCGCCGAGAAATCGATGTAGTAGCGGCGATCGCGCAGGGGCTGGGTGGGGTCGCAGGCGTCGTAAAACTGCTGGAGATTCAGCATGGTGGGGCTGGGAAAAGGGGGCTGGGGCCAGGTAACAGAGCAGGACAGGCGGAATCGGAGGGAGAGTTTTCCTATTGGATCGCCGCTACCGCCGATCGTCTAGCACCGGTTTACTCATAAAATTAAATCTAACCGGGTTTCTCCCTCCTGAATCGGTAGAGCGTTATGATCAGGCGTCTGTTAGATCAGCTTCGCAATGATATCTTTATCCATCGGCTAGACCAGTTTGAAGGCACAATTTCCAAGATCCTCTCCCTGGGGATGATTGGGGTGATTATAGCGATGGTGGTGGATCTGGCCATTGTCATGACCCGGTCAATTCTGACCACCGCCCCTGGAGACTTTTTAGGGCAACCGGTGATCGATCTGTTTGGCCTATTCCTGGGGGTGTTGATTGCCCTGGAGATTTTAGAAAATATCACCGCCTACATTAAAACCCACGTGGTGGAGGTGGAGCTGGTGATCGCCACGGCGTTAACGGCGGTGGGTCGGAAGTTCATCATCCTGGATTTGGCCAAGGTCTCAGGAATTACCCTGGTGGGTTTGGCGATCGCTATCCTGGCCCTGGCCCTGGCCTACGGTATTATTCGTCTGAGCCATCAGCGGGAGCGCTGAAGTTAGCCTGCTGGGCAATCAGTTCTAAAAATTTTGCCTTGCTACGGTCTGGGTCGTAGACGCCGTTTTCCCACTCACTGACGGTCTGGCGCCGCACCCCTAGCTGTTCCGCAAACTCTGTCTGGGTCAGACTCATGTGCTTACGCAGGGCCCGGATGGCGTCCTGATGCCAGAGAATCTTGCCATCCCGGTGGTGAATCCTATACTGCCGATTAAACTGACTAAAGGTAACCCACTCCTGGGCCAGGTCCACCGCCACCACCTGGTAACCCACGCTAACCCAGGCCGCGGACTGGAGGGCGCTGGGGCTATCCCGATTACTCCACCAGTTTTTACGACAGCGGGCGGAGGGGGGCAGGGCGATGCCCAGCAGGGCCTCCACCCTGGCGAAACTCAAGGTGGTTTGCTCCTCACCACAGCGTTGCAGATAATCCAGGAGGGGGTAGTACTTACTGCCAGGTTTCATGGTTCCATCGGGACGGGGGTTGCTGGGGGCCACTCCAGGGCCCAGGCCCCCAGCAGGCCGGTGCGGAAATCGTTGAGCAGACGTTTGGCGGCCCGGTCCTGATCGGTGTGAAAGCGCTGGCTAGCCAGGTCAGCTAACCAGGCCTCGCCAGACTGCTGGTGGAGATCGAGGCCATAGCGTTCCTTCAGTATAGGGCCATAGCTATCCGAAGACTGGGGTTCTAGCTCCTGCAGCAGATCCAGAAAGGCGGTGGCGATCCGCTGGCTGTCGTAGGCGGCGACCCCGATGTCGTCACAGATGGCCAGTTTTAGGGCAGCAGTCTGGTCCGTCAGTCGGGCCGGCATGACGCCGGGGGCGTCCAGCAGGTCGAGATCGGTGGCCAGGCGTACCCAGCGGAGTTGGCGGGTGACACCGGCTCGTCGAGCACTGTCGACGACTCGCCGATTTAACAGACGATTGATCAGGGCCGACTTACCCACATTAGGAAAGCCAATCACGACGGCGCGAATCGGGCGCGGCTTCATCCCCCGGGCTTGGCGACGCTGGTTGACCGCCTGACCCGCTAGCTGGGCCGCCTGGGCGATGGCCTTTACCCCCTGACCCTGCTGGGCATTGGCGAACCAGGGGATCTGTCCCTGCTGGCGAAACCAGCTTTCCCATGCCTGGCGAGCTGCCGGTGAAATCATATCAACCCGATTCAAGACTAACACCCAGCCCCGTTCCCCCACCCATTGGTCTAAACGGGGATGACAGGTCGATAGGGGAATGCGGGCATCCCGGACATCCAGTACCACATCCACGCGGCTGAGTTGATCCACCAGGGCTTTTTCTGCCTTGGCAATATGGCCGGGATACCACTGAATATCGGGGGATGCCATGGGAAACCTGAGGGGGATAGGCCGATCTTGGCACAGGGTGACGCAGATGAATTCATTCTAGTCAGCTCTCTGGACTTTGTGACCCCAAGGGCTGGGGCGATCGCCTAGACTGGAAGCATCTCCCTGGCTTTCTGGCTGCCATGTCCAACTCCCCACCCTGGCTGCCCCTGCCCCGGGCCTCCCGAATGGCGAATCTGGGGATTTTATTGATCTCCCTGGCGGTCCATGGGCTGTTGCTGAAGCTACCGGTTGCTCCACCTCCATCCCCAGGGCTGCAGCCAGAGGCCGGGCCGGTGGTGCCGCGATTGCCTACCGTGGCGGTGGTCCCCCTACCCCCCGCCCCGCCCCCCTCGACGGCCCCCCTCCAGGCACTCCCCAGTTCCTCCCCCGCCGCCCCGGTCCTACCCTCCCCACCCCCAGCCCCGGAGCCCGCGGACCCACCGCCCCCCACCGGTCCGACCTACAACCACCAGGCCCGGGCCTTGACCACGAATACCGAGAGTTTTTTAGACTGGTATGGCCAGCAGGACTGGAGCAGCCTCGAACTCGCCCCCCTACCTGGACCGGAAACCCTGCCCCCCCTGAGGCTCAGCTATGGCCTGGGGGTGTGTCTCGATCCGGCCCCCGCCCCTGGTCGCCTGGAGGTGATTGTGGATGCCAGCGGTGCCCTGGTGCGATCGCCCCGGCTACTGGCCTCCACCGGTTATGATCCGCTGGATGCCGCCGCCCTGGAGCAAGCCCGCCAGACCTCCTTTAGTCAGCTCCAGAGCGATCAGGTGCCTAACCCTCGGGTCTACTGGCTACCCCTGGAGGTGCAGTACGACCCCCAAACCTGTGCTGCCGGCCCACCCTAGGGGAGGCCTAGCCCACCCCCAGGGCAGAGGCGGAAACCTCCTCCCTCTCCCCCGCCACCTCTTGAAAGCGAATAATATCCTGGCGGGGGCTGGCGTGGCTGACCCGTACCTGAAAACGTTCCCCCAGGGCTACTGGGCGATCCAACCGCATCCCTAACTCCAGGCCCAGGTCCTCCACCATGATCAGGCCCAGGCCCTCATCCTCCCGTAGCCAGCGCAGCAACATCACGTCCCAAACCTGGTCCTGGTGGCGTCGCAGGTACTCCAGGGCCCAGTAACGTTTGGTTTGGCGTTCCACCAGGGTAGCCTCATAGGCTGCAGAACTGGCCCCTTGGGCCAACTCGGTGACCTCCATGGGTGAAAAAGGTAGGGGATCCCCCCGCAGGTGAGCCTTTAGTTGAAAATGTACCAACAAATCCAGGTAACGACGGATGGGTGAGGTCACCTGGCTGTAGCTGTCTAACCCCAGGGTGGCGTGGCGACTGGGGGTTAACCCGACTTCACTGCGGGGCATACAGCGGCGAATAGCGGAGTCTCGCACCCAACCCGTGGGCAGTTGGATGAGTTCTTGCTCAGAGGGAAGTTCCGGTTGCGGCTGACTGCGGAAGGGAATGGCCAGGGCGTGGACCTGGCCGTAGCGGGCCGCCACTTCCCCGGCCAAAATCATCATTTCCGCCACCATCTGGCGGGAGGCGGAGTCCTCCAGGACTTCTATGATGATGTCCTGTTCCTGGTGGTTCGACTGCTGGTCAATCACCTTAATACTGGCTTCTGGCATACTGATATTGATGGCGCCCTGGGTGAGGCGCCACTGGCTGCGCACCTGGGCCCACTGGGCTAGCCCCTGCAGTTCTGGTTCGGCGGTGATGCCCAACTGCAGTATTTCATCTACATCGTCGTAGGTAAGGCGATAGGTGGGTTTAATCAGGCTGGGATGGATGGTGTAGGCTTCAATGTCGCCGGTGGGGGTGAGATCGATGGCAAAACTCAGGGCGCAGCAGATTTGTCCCTGGGTCAAACTCATCGCCCCGGTGGCGAGCTCCTCCGGAAACATAGAAATCATACCCGTCGGCAGATACACCGTGGTGCAGCGACGCCGGGCCTCCAGGTCGAGTTCGTCCCCGGGTAATAGCCAGCGGGTGGGGTCAGCAATGTGGACCCAGAGACGGTGGCGGCCATCCCCTAACACCTCCAGGCTCAGGCCATCATCAATTTCCTGGGTGCTGGCATCATCAATGGTGTATACCTTCAGTCGGGTCAGATCGAGTCGTTGAAGATCCAGATCAGGAGGGGGAGAGTCCATCCGACGGCGCGTCATAATCAAAAGTTCCTCCGAGAATTGGCTGGGGATTTGGCTACGTCGCAGGGCCAGATTTTCGTGGTTACTCCACAGGCCAAGGGCTACCAGGGCATCAAAGGCCGCACCAGGGGTGGCGGCATGGCCAAGGGCGGTAAGGATTTCAATCGCCTGGGCGCGCTGGCTGGTTTCGTCACCGAAGAGGGCGTACCGTTCTAAGTATTCTAACTTAGGGCGATCGCCCTTGTCCCAGGTGACCCGCTCTCCCCCCAGAGCGGCCTGAGCCTTCTCCCAAAACACCTCCCACTCCTGTTGACGCTGGGTTTCTCTGCGGATTTGATAGAGTAGTTCTTCAACCTGGGCAGGGGTGCGGGGTTCGAAGTAATTGCCCTTCTGCTTAAAGTACACCCGATCCTCCGTCAGTAGGCGGTGGGCGGCGTAGCAGAGGGGCGGGCTTTGATCGGAAAATAATAAAAGAGCCAGGGAGGTCGGGTCGGCTGTCTCCTCCATTTCCCGCAGTAGCTCCCAGGCCACCTCCAGGCTGGAGGGGTCAATGTGGGCGGCGGCGGTGGTGAGAAAGGCCTCGATTTCCCCAGGGCTACCGGTGAAACCTGGGATGGTGTAGGTAATTTCCCTGGGATGGAGGGTGTGGGGCTGCCCGCGTTGATCAATCACCACCCAATTTTTTTTACCCTCCGGTCGCTCCACCACCCCGAGACGGGGCTGCCCCTGCCACTTGAACTCAACCAGTGTCCCCTTTTCCACTTAACTCTGCCCTATCGTTGCTATCCTTCTAGCCTAGCCTAGAGGGGCGGAGAAGGATCGATAGCTGACCTAGCTTTGGCCAGAAGGCTGAGGCCAGAGCTGATCGGCCCAGGAATGCTCAATGGAGGTTATGAAACACAATTGCCCCAGGTAACGAGGCTACGGTGTACACACAAGTGATCAAATCTAACCCAATCAGCGACAAACTGCCCCCCAGCCCCCAATTCCGGGGGAACCGAACCCTTCAAAATCCACCAGAATTGGGGGATTTTGGGGACGCAAAGGACTCAAACGAAGT